>CAZEJW010000231.1:0-4423 GCA_964512685.1 uncultured Leptospirales bacterium
GGGCACTATAAGGAACACGTTGGCGGAAACAAGGCAATAGGTACAGGTGGCCGTTCCACCCAGGGGGCATGGGGATACAACCCCGCCGGAATTAGAATTGGTCAGGGAGAGTCAAGGCACAACAGGGCAGTACAGATTGCAGAGAAGAGATCTTTCAAAAATTACTCAAGCGACAAGACCCTTGATACAAGACAGATGAAAGTCGCGCTTTCGCACCTGAGGTCACTTCTTCCGATTGGAGAGGGCGAAAGGCTCAATCTTGAGGAAACCATAGATCAGACCTGCCGTAATGCAGGTGAGATAGAGTTTGTCTGGGATAAAAAGGATAAAAAGGCGGCAAAAGTTCTTCTGCTTATGGATGTTGGCGGATCAATGACCCCATATGCCGAACTCGTAGAGAGACTTTTTTCAGCAGCATCATCTCAGCTCAATAAGTTTAAACACTTCTATTTTCATAACTGTTTCTACCAGGATCTCTGGACAGATATTGAAAGAAATCAGTCGATTTCAACCATGGATTTTCTCAGGAGTGCTGATTCTGATTATAAGGTAATAGTTGTGGGAGATGCAGAGATGAGCCCTACAGAGCTTACTTTCAGAAACGGGGCCATAGATTACTGGTATTACAATGATACTCCGGGGCTTGTGTGGATGCAGAGGCTTAAGGATACATTCAGAAATGTTATCTGGTTGAATCCTCTTCCAAAAAGGACATGGGACTATGTCAGATCTGTTGCCATGATCAGGGAAGTTTTTCCAATGTTTGAATTTACCCTTGAAGGTATGGATGAGGGCATGAAGTATCTAATGTCCGGTAAGAGTCAGGTTTACGAAAAAACTCCTGTTTCTTCAGAAAATTCATATATGTATAGATAATTTAACATAAAAGGGACTGAATATTAAAATCAGTCCCTTTTTTTGCAACCCTGCAGAATTTATTGCTGTCTTTATTTATTGGTGTGAAATATCGTTGAAAATTATAATGATGTTGCATCATTCACCCCCATCTTGTTTTATTATAAAATAATTTGAGCAGAAAATGCGCAGAAGGAGCAGTAATGGGAAAAGACAGCAGGTTTGAAAGAGATATCTATGCCACCTGCATGGAAACTTGCAGCAATTACAGAGACAATGTGCTCTTCAGGTTCCAGGGGAATGACGTTTCCTTTGGTGAAGCCTGTGAAAAGGTTGTAAACAGAGCGGTTTTTCTTCAGAAACAGGGAATAAAAAAGGGCGACGTTATTGGTCTTCTGTCAGGAAACTCACCTGCCTGGTGTGAAAGTTTTCTGGCAATAACTTCGGTGGGTGCAATCGCACTTCCCCTGGATACAAATCTTTCCAAAATCCAGCATGACAACATGCTCGAATCTGCTGAAGCGCGCGCAGTGTATACCGGGGATGGTTTTCACGGTAAATATAAAATTCCATCATTTGATATTGATGCAGAAGACCCTCCTGCAAATGAGGAGGACTTCAAGCCTGTTGACTGTTCTGCTGATGATATTGGAGTTTTTATTTTTACATCCGGCACAACCGGAACTCCCAAGATTGTGACTCTTTCGCATAGAAATCTTCTGCACATTGCCTATATATGTACTGATCTTGAGGATTATACTCCTGATGATCAAACCCTTGCCATATTGCCGCTTTTTCATGTATATGCTCTTGAGTCATTGTTCCTGGCTCCATTTGTTACAGGAAGTATGATCGTTATGCAGCCGTCTCTAAAGGGCCCTGATATTATGCAGAGCCTTGCAGATAATGAAATAACCATTTTCCCGGCAGCACCAATAATGTGGGAACTCTTTTTCGATGGAATTGCAAACAAGGCAAGAGCTGAATCAGAAAAAAAATATAATCTTTTCATGTTTATGGTAAATAACGCGCCTGTTTTGAGAAAGTCCGGTCTTGGATTCTTGCTCAATAAAGTTTTTGCTCCGGTGCATGATGCCTTTGGAAATTCTCACCGATTTTTTATAAGCGGCGGGGCTCCAATGAAGAAGGAATATTTTAATTACTATAAAAACATGGGATTCAATATAATGGAAGGATATGGTCTTTCTGAAACGACGGGGCCTATTGCCATTCCATATTATAAAGAATCGGAAGCGGGATCAGTTGGCCCTCCAATCAGGGGAAACGAAGTAAAGATAAAAGACATTAATGCGGATGGAATAGGTGAGATCTGGCTTCGGGGAAATGCAGTGAGTCCCGGATATTATAAAAACGATGATGCAAATAAAAAATCATTTGATGAAGAAGGATTTTTCAATACCGGAGATCTGGGCAGGGTTGACAAAGGCGGTAATATTCATATAACCGGAAGGCTCAAAAATGTGATAGTGCTGGATTCAGGAAAGAATGTATACCCTGAAGAAATTGAATTCTATTACAGAAATTCAGATAAGATCAGTGAGATTGCAGTATTTGAAAGAAAGATCAATGACAGAACATCCGTTTATGCTGTTATTGTGCCAAGTAAAAAGAATAAGTCCAGTTACCAGGAAATAAGGGAAGAGCTTGAAATCCTCAACAGGGAACTGCCAGATTACAAGAGGGTGAAGAATTTTTCCATATCATTTGACGAACTTCCTAAGAATTCCACAAGAAAGCTCATGTATAATGAGGTAGTAAAGCTTCTTGAGGAAGGTAACTATCAGACAGGGCAGGATGATAGTGTGGTTCTTAAGGA
This sequence comes from uncultured Leptospirales bacterium, assembly GCA_964512685.1. GTDB lineage: Bacteria > Spirochaetota > UBA4802 > UBA4802 > UBA5550 > CAZEJW01. Next base: position 2,693 of record CAZEJW010000231.1, read on the forward strand.
TGTTCTCCGTGGCAGTGATCCTAAAGAAGAAAGAATCGTAGAGTATCTAAAAAAGAAGCTCAGTGCTGATTTTATCTATGCTAACAATACGCCGTCTGACTTTAATGTGGATTCTCTTGGTTTGATTGAACTCATTGTATTCCTTGAACAGAACCTTAACATTTCCATTGATTCCAAGGAATTCAGAAAAAGAGAAACCATGGGAGAACTTTTGGTTTACCTGGCATCCCTGGAGGAAGGGGAGGGTTCATCTCTGGATAATCTTATCCTTACCGGAGAGATAACAAACAGACCAAACAGAATCTTCAATCCATTTCATCATGTTGTAATTGGATTTTTCAGGTTTCTTTCCAGGCTGTTCTGGAAGGTTGAGGTTAAAAATGAAGACAGGCTGAATCTCAATAATAATATTCTCGTTTCAAATCACCAGTCATACCTTGATATGGTATGGATTGCCTTTTCAATACCAGGCAGGCAGAGAAAGCAGATATACGTTACAGGAAAGAGAAGACTCTCGTTTCTGAGATTCATTTTTCCTATTCTGCCGATTATCTATGTTGATGAAAGCAATGGTATTGAAGTACTCAAGGCTGGAGCTGACATATTGCGTCAGGGAAAGACCCTTGTAATTTTCCCTGAGGGAACAAGAACAGAAGACGGAAGCCTCAGTGAATTTATGAGTGGTGCAGCCTACCTTGCAAAGAATCTCAACAAGGAGATAATACCAGTAACTGTTGACGGTTCTTACAGGATTTGGCCAAGGCAGAATAAATTTCCAACATTCATTACCCGGGAAAGGGGATATGTCAGTGTTGGTGAAAAGATAAATCCTGAGAAATATGAAAGCGTTGAAGCTCTCAATGATGCAATTTACCTGGCTGTAAAATCAGGCCTGCCTCATGAAAAAAGAGAAGAGGCGGGAATAGCATAAATAAATCTATCCTGATGACAAGCCTGTCATCAGGATAAACCCATCAGTCTTTGTAGCGAATTACATCCCCTTCAACTGTCAGCACATTCACTGTACCAAGAATCCAGTACTGCTTTTCATACCACATGCGAACATTGATGAGATTGTCACCGCCTTTCCGGTGAATGGCATTGTCTATTGCCCTGTTGAAATCCGCTCTGTCTGTTACAGGAATAAACCAGAACAGCCTGAAACTGCTGCTCTGCCCGTTGGAATGTTCAACTATCTCATAGTTCTTTTTTTTTATTTCATAGGCCTGGGGTTCCATGCCTGCAGGATGGGTTCTGAAACTCAGGCATCCTGCAAATGAAAGAGACAAAAACACTGTGAAGAGCAGAAAAAGAATCTTCTGTGAATATGAAGAGTTCTCTTTTGGTTTCATTTTCTATCTCCTGAAAGTTTCACTGCCTCACCTTCAACAATCACTGTTGTAGTACTGAACAGAAGATAGCTTGTAAACTTTTCATAGGTTCTCACATTGATGAGTGTATCTCCGCCCTTTTTCTGAACAGCTTCTTTTATTGCATCATTGATATCGGGCCTGCCGATCATCCATAAATTCAGAACAGAAAAGGCGCTGTCTGAACCCTGTGTTTTACCCAGGTTCTTTTCAATCTTTTTGTCATGAACCGGGGAGACAGATGACGTAATGCCAACAGGTGTTGTAATACATGAAATTTGGACTGTCAAAGCCACAGCAGCCAGGCAAAGGCACATTGTTTTTATTAAATTCTTCATTTTTATCTCCTGTGTTTTGTAAT
>CAZEJW010000232.1:0-4410 GCA_964512685.1 uncultured Leptospirales bacterium
ACGCTGAATATTCCACCTAATCCCGTATTAAAGCAGATACCCTCCCCCTATAAACCCGGACCAGGGCAAAAAGAATTGACATTACCTGCAAAAAAAATATACTAAGTTTAAAATATAATAGAAAAAAAATGATATGAAAATAATAAAATCAATAATAACATTAATGATTATAACTTCAGCATCTCTGCTTTATTCACAGGAGCCTGTGAAACAGAAGCCCTCCCTCCTTATATACAATTTCAATGTAGTAAACATGACGACTCCACTACAGAAAGAGGAATCCGTCAGAGCTGAGGAGGAGAAGCAGAAGAACTATCAGTACTACTCTTTTATTATACCTCAGACAATTTCAAAAAATCTTTCATTATCAAATAATTACCTGGTAAACAGGAAACTGGAACTTCTTTCAATAAAAAATGATTTTCCATCTTCAGATGAAAAAAGAAAGTACTTCAGAGAGCTGAAAAAAAGCGGAACAATAAATAAAGCCGACTATCTGATAACCGGAAACTGCAGGGTATACAGCGACAGGCTGGAAATTGACGGCACAATATTCAATGTAAGAGGCAGAAACGTTGAATATTTCACAACAAAAAGCTTTGAGCTTGGAGTCCTGCTGAAGGAAACTACTGACATAATATCAGATGAGGTTAACAAAAAAATTCTCGATCTCGTTGCTGCCAATGCTGAAAGATTCAGGCCTTCACCATTTAAATTTCTGGAAGCCCCCCTGGGAATAATGTCCATAGGCCTTGACACAGGATATTACTTCATATTAGGCGACTGGGCGGATATATATAACGATGCGCTCTACATGAGCCCTTTTCTGAAATTCGACATCAACAGATATTTTACTCTTTCTTTAAGCTGCGACTATCTTTCAACAAATACCGATGATAAAGACATATCCAGCTACTCAGATCTGGATATAAAAGGCGCTTCAATGGGTGTGAGCATACAATTTCCCGTGACAGAAAACTTCATCGTTGGTTTATCTGCAGAAGGGGGACTGGCAAGAACCACAATAACTGTAGAAACAGGAGAGCCGTTTACAGATCCCCTTGCACAGGAAACATCTACTGATCCATGCACTCAGGTAGGTCTATTCATGAAATTCAAATACTCCTCTTTTGACATTGATACCGGAGTAAAATATAAGCGAATCTTTCTGGAGAACAAAGCACTGGAGATGGCTGGAATTTATGCAGGGCTGGGAATTCACTTTTAATTTCATTATTATCAAAATATGATTATTTCATTAAAGATTTGACAAAAATAGTCGATAATTATACTAGAAAAGAAAAGGGTTATTTACAATGGTAATCGATAAAATAGGTAATATAAACAATATAACTGACACAAAGAAGAGTAAACCTCTGTCAGGCAAGAAGGATGCGGCCAAGAGTGACTCCATTCAAATTTCGAACGAAGGAAAACTTGCTGCTGAAATTGCAAAGAACAGCCAGATTGTAAAAGACAGCCCGGACATCCGAGTAGATCGGGTTAAAGAGATCAAAGAGAAGATCCAGAACGGAACATATGACTTTAACGACAATCAAATGCTTGAAAGGGTAGCCGATAAAATAGCTGATTTCCTGTTAAGATAAAAACATCAGTTTTTCATAGTTAATTTGATTTTCCGAAGCGGGATAGTTGTTATTTCCGCTTTTTTTATTGAATCATGAGCTAATAATCAGGGAAGGAACAACTTGGACAGGAACATATTACCTGAATTTCATCTTCCGACAGAAATATACATAAAACACAGTATAAGCAAGAATGCTGCCTCAATAGTCTCAAAATACGGCAAAAGAATTGTAATTGTTACCACTCTGGCCGATTTTGAAATTTACAATTCACCACTTTCAGAACTATACAAATCATTTAAAGCACAAAATCTCGGCTGTATAATATATGATGAGCTTCCGGTCAAACCCTCAACCGAGGACATTGATGTTGCAGTATCCTTCATAAAAAAAACAAATTCCGACATTATAATAGGTTTTGGAGGAGTTGAATCGATTAATGCTGCAAAGGTTATTGCCCTGCTGTCATCTAATTACATATTCTGCCACGACATTTTCGATAACAAAAAACTGCCCAAACCGCCTTTAAACCTGATAACTATGCCGGCCTACCCGGCCTTCGGTTTTGAGATTTCTCCGGCATTATACATAAATGAAATACATGAAAATACCTACAGGGTTTTTTACGACAAAGTCCTCTACCCCAAAGCGACCATAGTAGACCCGGAACTTTCAATGCTGGCGTCTGAGCGAAAAATATTGAAAACTTCTGTGAGCTCAATGGCAATTGCTACAGAATCAGTAATATCCACAATGAATAATGACATAGTAAACACATATGCACTGAAATCAATAGACCTGATTTTCAGAAATCTGCCCGCAGCCTATAAGGAGCCTCAGAGTATCGTTCCCAGACTTTATCTTTCAACAGCATCTGTCATGTCCGGGATATCATTTTCAGTTGCATTTCTTTCAGTTGCCCTTGCGATGGCCCTTGCCATAGCATCAAAAACAAAAATGGATGTGGATGATGCCATTTCACTGATGATTCCTCATATAATGGAATTCAACCTTACCACTTCTCCAGGAAAGTATGTTCAGATGTCTAAGGTCATGGGAGAAGATGTTACGGATATAACAGTAATAGAAGCGGCCATTAAGGCAGTTGAAGCAGTTAGAAAGCTGGAGATTGACATAGACATCCCCATGAGACTGTCCCACTATAATGTTTCACAGAGTCAGTTTAAAGAGATAGCAAGTCTGGCAACAACCTACCCATTTCTCACAAATACGCCGAGACCATTGTCTGCAAACGAACTGGAGACAATTCTCATAGCAGCATACTGACTCTACATAGTCAATATTTCTTCCATCGAAAATATCTGATTGATATCGAGAATAACGACAAATCCGGTCTGCAGTTTTGCAATACCTACGATGTACTTTCCTGAAATTCCCTTTACAACAGGAGGAGGAGGCTCTATCTCACCGGAATTAACCTTCACCACGTGACTAACCGAGTCAATTGCAAGCCCGACCTGCTTTCCGTTTATATCAACAACGATAGCTCTGCCTGAAGCGGACAAATCAGCGACAATCCCGAACTTTCTGCCCAGATCTATGACGGGTATAACCTTGCCTCTTAAATCAATAACTCCAAGCAGATGAGCCTTTGCCTTGGGAAGTTTTGTAATTTTAGGTATTTTAAGGATTTCCTGAACCTGAAGAATATCGATACCATACTCTTCATTTCCAATTTTAAAACAGACGATCTGTAAAGCAGACGAAATTTCTTCGATTTTTTGGTGCATATATCAATCCCTGGTAGTTAAAATATTCATAATAATAAAGTCTACAACTTATATTGTCATTGATGACTAAATAGATTTCAAGGAAAAATTACTAAAATCAACATTTTATCAAAGATTTGGCCAATAAGTAAATCAGCACATCTTTTATAGATAAAGATAACTATATACGTATATCACTGTGCCGGAAATAAGAAAGGCTAGAATTTTAAGAAAAATTGGTTCTCTGTTTCTAAAGACAATGTCAAACAGTCCAATGAGGATGCCCCATAAGACCAAAGCTGCACCCAAAGCAAGAAGGCTATAGCTATTAACAATAAATAAAACAGCGGCAAGGAGCATTCCAGTCATAATATCGAGAAGATCGATCAACCCCGCCCTTTTCCGTACAGCCTGACCAGAGAAATCATCAGAATATGGGTTTAATTCATCCTGTTTAAAATACTTTCTTCGTGTTTCTTCAAGTTCAGCCTTTCTCTTCTGCTGCTTTTCCTGAACATCAGTTTCATCCTTTGAAGTTATGCCGTAATTGTTATTTATAAGCTTCAGCACATCTTTATTCGGAATTGTGGAAAAATCATCTGCCCTTTCAGCTAAATTCTCGGCAACTCTGGATGACCGACCGGAGCTGTTTCTTTCTACAGTTACCCTTCCCTGGCTTATTATAGCATAATAGGAAGCTCCGTTCTCCTCCTGGACTTCAAGGTAAAGCCTTGCTCTATTGTCACCGGTATTATAATCCACTCTAATATAATCACCATTATCAAGAGTAGTGTACACAGCTCTCTCATATCCCCTTATTTCAGAGGGTCTGCGCTTCCAGGCGAATTGTATTCTGCTTTTATCAGACATAATATCAGCTTTTTTACAATAAAAGAGATTGGCCTTTCCCTGCCAATCTCTTTAAAATACTAGACTAAACCTTTTTTTTGTGACGGTTTTGTCTTTTTCTCTTCTTTCTTTTATGATTCGCGATTTTTTTTCTTTTCTTTTTTTTACCGCAGGGCATAACAAACTCCTTTAAAATAATTACTTCATATTTTGAACCTTATCTGATACTATCTAAGGTTATCTAT
>CAZEJW010000233.1:0-4370 GCA_964512685.1 uncultured Leptospirales bacterium
AATATCATACTCTACCCTGTCAGTCAACGCAAAGGGTAAAAAAAGATAGTCAAAAAGTCTGAAAGTCTAAAAGTCATAAAGTAAAGATTCCATCATTGAATCTTCACTTTATGACTTTCGACTTTGTAACTTTGAGACTTTAATCTTTCGACTTTATCCTTTATCCTTTTTTTAACCTTACGAATTCTTCAGTCTACTGACTTAAGATAATCGCTTATTTTTCTTACAAACCACGCTGCATCATTCAGACTTTCTTTTGCTTCATCAATAGTTTTATCTGATAATAATATTAAATTGTAATCACTGTCCTGTCTGTTATCATAAGCTGACTTATAGATCACATACATCTTATCATCAAAAATCTTATCTTCATGAATAAACTTTTTATTGAACCATCCCATCAATTGCCGATGCTTTGATGAAATAAAATTATTTTTATACCCAAGAGCTAAAACAGAATAAAAAATAGAGTAATAAATTCTGTTAAATGCTGCATCAATATCTCTGTTATTTATAAGAATTAATGCACTTTCAAGTGCTTTATCTGCTTTAATGGTACAATTCTTAATTAGAATTTCAGTGTTGCCTGACATAAAATATTCCGTTATCTATAGCCTGACTTATAAAAACAGGGTTAACGTTTTTCCTTATACTTTCAGGGCTTTCATCGCCTTCCGAAGTCATTATTTTTACATCAATATAAACATTGTATTCGTATTCCACTCGACCAATAATACCTGCAATATCGAGCTTTTTTTTATAGTCAGATGAATCAAAAATCAAGACCAGATCATAATCACTATCATCAGAATGAGTTTTTTCTTTTCTTGATCCATAAAAATATAATCCCCTGTAATCAGGAAAAGAATCAGACAGTTTATTATTGATAAGAGAAACTATATCATTCATAAATACCTTTTCCACAGTTTATAAAGCAGTCTGAAAGTAAGTCAAAAAGTCAAAAAGTCTGAAAGAGGAGATTCCATCATAGAATCTTCACTTTACGACTTTGTAACTTTCGACTCTATGACTTTCGACTTTGTAACTCTGAGACTTTAATCTTTCGACTCTGTTAACTTCACTAACTCTTTAATATTTCTCCGGTTCTGCCATATATATATTCAGAAAAATCCCAAAATTCTTTAACATCATCAATAGTCGGTTTTCCATCCGGTAAAAGGCCAAAATCTGCCGGATAACGTGAATCAATGTATAATTTATTAGCAAATCATCCCCTGCGCCTTTCAGCCATTCAGAAGTCATAAATTTCACAGCAGGCTTTCTCCTTTTGTGAGAATTTCTGTTGCAAAGGAACTGCCAAGTTCAGCAAACTTCCTGAACATGGGCCTGGTATGAACAATAATATCAACAGGATACTTTTCCCTGATTGGAGCTATAGCTTTTGAAATTTTTACTTTCAGATCGAGCTTTTCCTTAAAAGTTGACGGTATAAAATCATCCTGTGTAACTATATATATATCAATATCACTGTCTTCATTCGGATTCCCCCATGCATAGCTTCCAAACAAAATTACCTTATCAGGCTCAAAAGGCTTGAGAGAGTCAATTATTTCATGTTTTATTTGTTCAGATAGTTTCATATCACAGTTATTTTACACAATCCTGAAAATAGAGATTTATTCCTATGATCTTCACTTTATGACTTTCGACTTTATGACTTTATGACTTTGTACTTTGAGACTTTAAACTTTCTTACTCAACCAGTTCTTTAACTCTTTTCAATTCTCCAAAAATCCTTTTACTGCATTCAAAAACTTTTCAGCGTTTAAAACCTGTTCGTCAATTTCCTCTTTAGAAATTATGTAAAAATCATCATAGTCACTATCTGTTCTTACTTCAAACAAATCAGAAATTATGTTTGAATACTCAACATCAAACATACCGGTTTTAATATATTCTTTCCTGAAAGCAGAAAGTACAGCCGAATGTTTCTTATAGTCTCTGCCATCAATAGCCAGAACCGCTCTTATTGCATAACTACTGTCTAAACTATTCATTATTCGTATATAAATTTTTGCCGAGAACATACAAACTTTATTTAGGGATAATAATCAATATCATTATGAAAGTTGAGTATAGACACCAAAAATTAAAATGATTTTTATTTAATTCTGAAACCGCAAATCCGAAACAGCCTTTTTATCATAATCAGACATTTATTAAAATACCTTCATTAAGCACATTTTCATAAAAAGGTACGCTGTCTTTATACTGTGAAACAATATTATAATCCTTAAGTTTAATTGACACAGTAATATTATAATCAAGAGAAAGAAAACTTGAAAGCTTATTTATCTCACGTCTGTATTTAGCCAGCTCTTCCTGAGGTAAATCAATTAATAACATAAAATCAATATCCGATTCTGAATCGAAATCACCGCGGGCAAAAGAACCATACAAAATCAGATTTCTCAATTTATCTTCAAACAAAGCACTGGCTTTATCTGCAATAATTTGTGATATTTGATTAAAATCACATCTATCCATACAATCGATGCTCTCCATTGAGTTAACTCAGTTTATAAAGAAGTCTGAGAGTAAGTCAAAAAGTCAAAAAGTCTGAAAGAGGAGATTCCACCATAGAATCTTCACTTTGCGACTTTACGACTTTGTGACTTTGGGCTATACGACTTTCACCTTTTACCCTCTTCTCATCTATACTTCTGAAAACTTTCCTTACAAGAAAATCAATACTCCTTCCGAATCTTGAACACAATGTTTCAAATGAATCATATTCATCAATTTTATAATTTTCAGCAATTCCAATCTTAACACATATATCATAAGAATGTTTGAGCCAGAACAATTGCTTTTCAAGGGATTCAATATTCTGCAATAATAAACTGCCTTTCATATCATCACCGCTTCTTCAGCAATTTTTTTCACAAAAGGATCAGTGTAATCACCATTGTCTGTAACAATATCAAATCTCTGCTCACCGAAAACATCATAAAACTCACGCCTTATCTGACGTTTCTCTGCTCTGCCAATCAAACCGGATATTATCAGAATATCAATATCTCCGCCTTTCCTGGTGTCATCAGCCCTTGATCCAAAAACATAAACATTAGCGGCAGAATCAATTTTTCTCACACTGTCCAGTATTACTTCTTTTTCTTTTTCAGAAAGTCTCATATTGATTTCAAATCCTTTTCTCAACTCTCACCCTGATGCCCATACCTCTTCAAAAAGAGGCCGGTCTGCATTGCAAGAACAGCTATAAAAAATATTCCATAAACATATAACGCGATTCTGAACTCAGCAGTAAGCAATGAAACTATCACAAAGAAATCCCTTGTGTCAACCATACCAAAGCTGTATTTTTCACTTAACTTTACTTCTACCTTTCTTTCACCATTGCAGAAAAGCTTTTTTGTATCTGTTATCCAGCCGCTCATTACATTTGATATTATTGCAAGAAAACCAAGCAGAAGATAAAAATCCTTTCCATAGTCCACTTCAAGAAAACTGCACCATTCAGAAAGACCGTATCCCCTGAAAGCAAGATAACTCAAGGTTCCGAATATAATGAATTCCTTCAGCCTGTCAAGATATGAATCAAACCATCCGCCAAAGCTTGTCATATTATCACTGAACCTGGCAAGATCTCCATCCGCTGCATCGAGTATAGCTCCTATCCACCACAGTAAAGCAGCAAGAACAAAAACCGGGTACTGCTTGGTAAACATCAAAAGAAACATACATGCTGTTGCACAAAAAATAAATGATATAAAGGTCACCATGTTCGGTGTAAATTTAACCCTGTAAAAGAAGAGTGCGGCAATATGACTCACTGGTCTTGTCATAAATGAACCGAATATTCCATCAGGTCTTTTCTGGCATTTTTTTACTTCAGACAGTGTGCCAAACAAATTCTGTTTAAGATTCAAAATATTATCCCTTTTCCGGATTTATGAATTGTTATCTCTGATCTGTTCCCCATACGATCAGAGCCTTGTCAATTTCAAGATTTTCACGTGAATCCTGAAATTCATGATTAAGAAAAAAAAGAGTTCTTACCTTACGGTTTATAAGACTTTCTGTTTTTTCTACAAGAGCAAAAAAGTATTCCTTATTTAAATCCCCCACAACAATGAGATCGATAATACCCGAATCGATTCCTTTTGCATAATCGCCTGTAATAAACGCAAGCTCGACCTCTCCCATGCGGGAAAATATTTCATCTATGAGTTTATCTATACCAATAAATTTTTTTACAAGACTGTGAATATCTCCAAAGAGCGGATGTTTCTGATTGGCCTGGTAACTTATTTTTCTGCCTTCATTTTCTGCTAGAAGGAGATCTGCATCAGCCAACCTGTTGAGTTCAACCCTTATACCATTGGTAG
>CAZEJW010000234.1:0-4306 GCA_964512685.1 uncultured Leptospirales bacterium
GTGATTAAGGATTATATGCTTGAGATCATCCATTGTTCCGAGTACTTTTACACCATCTTTGACTTCTCTGCCGAGTCTGCCTGATTCAATATCCAGACATCCGATTATGGCATATTCCCTTTTTGAAGATTTTATCAGTCCGATGGCTCCTTCAGCTCTTGCCCTGCTCCCGATGATCAGAATATTTCTGACATTATGATCTCGCAGCCCGGATCGTACTGCCGAAATATGAAGCATTTTCTTACTCGAAAAAAGCAAAAGCATATCAATTACATAGAAGATTCCAATGAATAAGCGGCTTATGTCCTTCATTTTGAAAATATAAAGGGAGGTAAAGAGGATTACGGTACTTACAGTGACTGATTTGAAAACATCAATATAGATATTAAAAAAATCTCTTGAGATGAAATTGTCATATACATCGAATATTACAAGATTGATCCCCCAGACTATCACAATAATCAGCATTACTATGTAATAATCATTCGAAAAACTCAATCCAGTGTATTGTTCAGGCACGAGGTATTTCCTGATAAAATAGGCGGCAATAAATGCAGCAACAGTAAGGCACAAATCCAGAAAAAGATTCATCCTTACTATGAGTTCTTCTTTATTTCTCTTATCGAGGGTCATGAATTATTTTCATATCAATTAATATAAAAAAGTTGTGGGCCAACCACAGAATCAAGATTTTATATATTATTTTTTAGTTATGTAATTGAGCAATAAAGGCAATATAAACTCTTTTGAAATCACTATTCAATTATCGCATATGAAAAGTCAAGAACTATTCATATGCGATAGTCTTCACCGATAAAACAGTTTGAAAATCCTACAGATATTGATTATTATTCAGTAACAGGGAGGATAAATTTATGGAAATTCAAAATATAAGCGGATCAGACACTGTATCAACAAATTTCACTGTTGAAAATCCTGTTAATGAAAACGCCAAACCCCGGCAGGAGGAACAGGAGATAAAGCGAACCCAGCCCTCTACAGACAGTGAAAGAGGACAGATCATTGACACTTATGCATAACATAATCACATAAAAAAATACTAAAAAAATTCAAATGAGACATAATATCCTTGACACGAAAACATTACTATTTTAATTTTAATAAAAAACAGTAATGCAATTCAGCCCTGTGTCGATTATATAAATAAAAAAACTTAAAATTAAATCTGGAAGTTAAGACTAAACTTAAAGAGGAATATTATGTTAATCGATACAAAAAAGAAAGAAAATCTGACCATAATCTATCTGAATGGTGATATTGATATTTACAACCATGAAAAAATCGAAAAAAAACTGCATGAAATAATTGCTGAAGATAATTCAAACATTCTGCTAAATCTTGAAAATATCGATTATATCAACAGTTCGGGACTGAGAATCTTCATCTCTCTAATGAGACAACTCATGAAGGAAAACAGGAAACTCCGGTTATGCCAGGCAAACAGTAATGTAATAAATCTGCTCAAGGTTATCCAGCTGGTTGATATATTTGAAATATATTCAGATGAGAATAAGGCAATTGATTCATTTGCTGAAAATAAAAAAAGTGATAAAAAAGCAGCATTTTTCGAACAAACAGCATGATTGTTTTCTAACAGAGGGATAGAAGAAATTCATTTAAATCCTGGATGCTCATTATTGTATCTTCTTCTATTCTCTCATCTTTATTGTAGAAAGAAATAAATCCTTTACCCGAATAATCATTGTGTAGTGGAAGATATTTATTTGATTCTAGTCGGATATGAATATAAACAGGAAGAGAATCAGCAAAGCCAATCCTTACTGAGTTTTTTAAGTTATCTGTTATAAATAATTCCTTTTCTTCATCAGATTCAGAATCTGAAAACCTGAGACAGCACAGACCCTCCTCACGGCATGTTGAATAATTTTCAATTGAACATTCCAGTATCTTCGCCAGCATTGAATCAAATCCCCTGTATCTCTGCGATTGTGGTATTGATTCAAGAATCAGCTTAATTGTTTTTTGGTAATTATTCATTTTGGGAGCCTTCAGCTTGTGAAACCTGCATCATCGCTACTGTAATTATGTGTTATTGCGATCAACCAAACTGGGCAGGTATTGGCATCTCTGTCATTAAACTTTAGAATCATCCTTTATAATAGGGATTATTTGTTCTTTCAAGTTTTTCGAGACGTGATTTAAGGCTGTAGTAGCAGCTACGTGCGACTTCCCTCACGTTGGTATTTTTATCTTTCATCCCCTTTTCAAGGGCGACCATTGCTTCTTTATCATTAAGTTTTTCCAGGGTCTTACAGGTCTCTATTCTGACATCATAATATTTGTCATCAAGCATCCTGTATACAACAGGAACCACACTGGTATCCCTGAGCCGCCCAATGGATCTTACTGCCTCAAATCGAATCTGCTTGTAATCATCAGCGCATGCCCTGACCAGCAGAGGAAGACCTTCTGATCTTTTGTATTTACCGATCTCTTTCACAATCTCCAGTCTCTTGGCGCTGCTTTCATTCATCAGTTTGACCATGAGCTGGAATGGAGCGTCTTCAAGAGCCTTGATTGCTTTTTTTGAACCGATTCGTCTTAGAGCATCAGATGCTGATCTTCTAACCTGAATATTATCATCGAGCAATGCACCAATAAGAGGATCAACTGCTTCTTCAATATCAAGAGTGCCAAGGGATTTTACCGCATGATACCGTATCTGCATTCTTCTGTCATGCAGGCATTCCTCAAGAGGCCATACAAACAACCTTGTATGGAAATTACCCATTGTTTTTATTGCCTCTATTTTAACCATCATGTTTTTATCGTGAAGAGCGAGTGCAACAATACTTGAGACACCTTCAACTTCAGAATCATCCCTGCCTGCAAGAATCCTCAGAGCATCTATCTTGTCATTTCTTGCTCCTTTGATTATTATTGACCGGATATTTTCAAAGGTTTTACGGTCGCCCAGGTGGGCGAATTCCAGTATTGCTGCTGATCTTATTCTGGGATCAGTATCCCTTTCAAGGAATCTGAGTTTATCAAGGATTTCCGTATGGGAAAGAAGATCTTTTAATGCCTGGAAGGCTGTCATCCTGATGTCTGCACTGTTATTATGAAGACATTTCATCAGAGCTTCAGTATTCTTCTCTTTTGCAAGTTTCCTTACATTTGGTGTAAATAGTCCCATTGGTTTCTCGCTTTTTCAGGTATTGATACATACCGCCCTGTATTTGTTCATGATCAGGGAAGCCTCTGCTTATATTTTATACAATAACCATGATACGTTCATCAATAAAATACAAACAGAAGAAATAAAAGATCTGATTTTGATTACCATGTATCATTCAGTACTGATTTTCCATAAGGCTTTTTAAAGCTAATCAAAAATCTGCGAACCGTTGTCATATGTTAAGAAACAGAACTTTGATTATTATATAAAAATCAGAAAATAAATAACTTAATACATCTATTAATACTCCACACTGCCTGTATAGCAATTAAAATTATTTTTATGTAGGCAATTTACCTACAAATCTTTGTATATATTTCAATACAATATCCATATGTGTCAATCAAAGTTTTTTTTGAAAAATCAGATATGACTATAAAGGATGAGATTTATCAGGCGGGCAACAAAATATGAACCGGCAAAAAGAAAAACCGGTATAGTAAAAAGAAATATAAACAATTCGTATTTTTCAACCACTTTTGCATGCAGAACCTTTTTACCAAAAAAATTATAATGGAAATTGGATGGGTCCTTGCATTTTCTTCTTATCTTTTTAACAAGGCCTATTTTGATAAAAAACATCATTATCATAAAAACACCAGCCATTAGCCAGGTTAAAAATTTTACATCCACACTCTGAGCCAGTTTGGGCCAGTTAAGCAATACGATTATAAGGATTAAGGATATTATCATATTGGTGAGAAGAGTCGCAGTAAACAATGTAAGATAGCGTGGAAGTCTTTTTAATACATACTGGATAAGGAAATAAATGTGCAGACAGAAAGATACCTGAAGAAAAAGTAATCCCAGAATAACGAGCATATTATAACCCTGTAATAAGATAAAAAAAACTTTTCAAAGTGAATGCAGCCATTGCTGTTTCTTACAAATAATGGCAGTTATAATAAAACTTCATAATCAGAATCAAAGCCCGGCTAAAAAAAAAGAAAGCGGATTATCCAGATTAATTAAATTATAGTCTTATTTTTAAATCTGTATACAAAATTAGCATATAATATTTGGAATTGCAATCAATTTATAAAATTTTGGATAAATAATTTACAGGAACTGCGGAAACTGACATAT
>CAZEJW010000235.1:0-4269 GCA_964512685.1 uncultured Leptospirales bacterium
TTATAGCACCTTCTTCATCCTGAATAAAAAACAATTTTGTATTTTTCTTGTATCGCTCGTGAATAAAGTGTATATCTATTATAGTGGATATTGCAAAAATACAGCCTGTTCATAAACCCCTTTTTAATTCATTGTTACACTGAGGTTACATTTAAGCCTCTTTGCAATAGAGAGATTTTTTTTAATTGATTAAATCAGGCTCAGGCATGTTTCTTGCAATTATTACCGGTAAATATTGAATTTACCATGAGGAGGAATTAGAAATCATGAACAAACTGGATAGTGTAACAGCTGCTGAAAGGAGATGTTATATAGAAAAGGGAAAGGAACAACCCATTTCATCGTATTTTGGCGAGGATACTTTTAATATCAATGTTATGAAGGAAAAACTGCCGGGAGATATTCTGGAAAAGTTTTCGAGTATAATTAACGAGGACAAACAACTGGATCTCGATACTGCAAACGCAGTGGCACATGCCATGAAAGAATGGGCTATCGCTGCAGGCGCGACTCACTTCGCTCACTGGTTTCAGCCAATGACCGGATCAACTGCTGAAAAACATGATGCATTTATCGAGTTCAATGAAGATGGAAATATAATAGAACGTTTTTCGGGAAAACAGCTTGTTCAGGGTGAGCCTGATGCCTCGAGTTTTCCGAGCGGTGGACTGCGCTCGACTTTTGAAGCGCGGGGATACACTGCATGGGATATGTCAAGCCCTGCTTTTTTAAGAAGAAACGGTATTGGTATCACCCTGTGCATACCAACGGTGTTTATTTCATATACCGGTGAAGCCCTTGATAAAAAAACTCCGCTTTTGAGATCAATAAGGGCGGTGAATGAAAGCTCTGTAAGGATGCTTAGGCTCCTTGGTAATAACGAGGTGACAAGGGTAATATCAAACCTTGGTCCTGAACAGGAATATTTCCTTATAGACAAAGCTCATTTTTACAGACGGGAAGATCTTGTTCTTGCGGGAAGGGCTCTTCTTGGCGCGCCACCTGCAAGGGGGCAGCAGCTGGATGACCAGTATTTCGGAAGCATTCTTGAAAGAGTTCAGTCTTATATGCACAGTGTTGAAGAGGAACTCTATTCTCTTGGAATCCCTGCAAAAACAAGACACAACGAGGTTGCTCCAAGCCAGTTTGAAATTGCCCCGATTTTTGAAGAGGCAAACATCGCTGTTGACCACAACCAGCTTGTTATGGATACAATGAAGAAAGTTGCGAGAAAACATAATTTTGTTGTGCTTTTTAATGAAAAACCATTTGCGGGAATAAACGGTTCAGGCAAGCACCTTAACTGGTCCCTTGCAGAAGTTAACGGCAGCAACCTTTTCAGACCGGGATCGACTCCAAGCGACAACATTCAGTTTCTTGTATTTCTTGTAGCTGCAATAAAGGCTGTTTACAATCATGCTGATCTCCTGAGAGCTTCGGTTGCTTCTTCGGGTAATGATCACAGGCTGGGAGCCAACGAGGCGCCTCCGGCGATTATTTCGGTTTTTCTTGGTGAACAGTTAACGAGAATTCTGGAGGATATTGAGAGCGGCAAGGCATCGAGCGCTACGGATGAAGCCATTATTGATCTGGGCCTTTCTTCATTGCCATTACTCAGCAAGGATAATACTGACAGGAACAGAACATCACCTTTCGCTTTTACAGGAAACAAATTTGAATTCAGGGCCGTTGGTTCATCACAGTCCATATCATTTCCTGCAACTGTACTGAACACAATCATTGCCGAGAGCCTGGATCAGCTTGCTGAAAAGATAAAGGGTTCAGGCGAGAAGAATATCAAACATGCTGTTATTAAAGTTGTAAGAGATGAGCTCAAAGAAATCAAGAAAGTTCTTTTTATGGGAGATAATTACTCAAAAGAATGGGAAGAAGAAGCTGAAAGAAGAGGCCTTCCGAACATGAAGACAACACCTGAAGCTCTTGAGGCGTTTGTCACGGAAAAGGCATACAGGGTCTTTGAAAATTACAAGGTTCTTTCCAATGTGGAACTCGAATCAAGGTACAGAATCAGGCTGGAGAAGTATGCTACAGAGCTCGATATTGAGGCCAGGTCGCTTTACAATCTTGTTATGACTCAGATTTATCCGGCAGCTGTTAAGTATCAGAAGGTGCTTGCAGAATCCCTGGAAAAGAGCCTTTGCGTGTTAGGTGATAATGATTACCTGACTTCACAGAAGGTTTATCTGAACGAGTATTGCGTTCTTTTGGGTAAGATAAAGCTTACAGCAGATGATCTCAAACTCGAGGTTCAAAATGCCGCAGCCATAGAAGATGAAAAAGAGCTTGCAGTACATTACTGTTCAAAGGTTAAGGAAAAGATGAATCTCATCAGAGAATATGTTGATGAGATCGAGAGTTATGTTGACAATGAAATGTGGCCGATACCCAAGTTCTGGGAAATGCTGTTTATCAGTTAAACAAGAGGGGATTTTCCCCTCTTATTTTTTGCACTGGCGGCAGGGATTCAGACCCGTCTTAATAATTTAGTTTTCCCGCCTGCCTTCGTCGGGCGGGAAACATAAGTATTGATTTTAACCAGTGTTTATTCCTAAACTTTATTGCAGAAGAAAAAACTCTATTGTTCCATTTGCACTAAAAAGTATTTTTAGGAATAAATACTGGATTTTAACAGTAGTTATAATTTTTTGGACTTTTAAAAATATAATTTTCAGTGGTCCCCTTTAGTAATTATAGAACTAATATATCACAATAAAAGGAGAAGTAATGAGAGCAGGATTATTCCTTGAAGATGGTACTGTTTTTTATGGTGAATCTTTTGGCGCTCAGGCAGAGGGAAAAGGAGAGGTAGTTTTTCATACCGGGATGACCGGTTACCAGGAGATACTCACTGATCCTTCATACACGGGCCAGATAGTATGTATGACATATCCACTTATTGGAAATTATGGAATAAATTCTGAGGATTCAGAGTCTGACAGAATCCATGCAGGTGGATTTATCGTGAAAGAACTGAGCCGGATATACAGTAACTGGCGGGCAGAAATGAGCCTTGATGAGTTTTTGAAAGATAAGGGTGTTGCCGGGATTGAGGGGATTGACACAAGGGCATTGACAAGGATTCTCAGGGATAAGGGATCGTTACGTGGAATTATTACTACTGATTTATCAGATTCGGAGAGTAACATTCATGCCGCGTTGTCGATTCCGGATATGACCGGATGCAATCTTGCAGACAGTGTATCTACAGAAAAAAACTATGTCCTCAATCAGGGCGGGAAATACAGGGTTGCAGTTATTGATTGCGGAGTAAAAAAATCCATTCTCAATGAACTTATATCAAGAGATTGTGAGATATCGGTTTTCCCTTCTTCTTCATCGGCTGAAAATATTTTATCGTTCAAGCCTGACGGACTTTTTCTTTCAAACGGACCCGGAGATCCTGAACCGGTTCAAAATGTAGTATCTGTGACAAAGGAACTGCTGGGGAAACTGCCAATCTTTGGAATATGTCTCGGCCACCAGATCCTTTCACTTGCATTAGGGGGTAAAACATACAAGCTGAGATTTGGACACCATGGAGGAAATCATCCCGTAAGAGTGATGAGTACCGGTCATATTCAAATAACGAGTCAGAACCATAATTTCTGCTCAGACATCAACTCGTTTAACAGGGATGAAATAGAAATCACACACCTCAATCTTAATGACAATACAGTGGAAGGCATAAGGCATAAAACTCTGCCTGCTTTTTCAGTACAGTATCATCCTGAATCGGCTCCCGGCCCCTGGGATGCAAAAGTTATTTTTGATGATTTTATTTCTCTCATAAAAAGAGCCTGACAGGAGATCAAAAAATGCCGAAAAGAACTGATATAAAAAAAATACTTATAATAGGCTCGGGACCTATTGTTATTGGCCAGGCATGCGAATTCGACTATTCCGGCGCTCAGGCCTGTAAGTCGTTAAGGGAAGAAGGATATTCTATAGTGCTGGTTAATTCAAACCCTGCAACCATAATGACAGATCCCGAATTCGCTGACAGCACATACATCGAACCTGTAACGCCGGAATGTATTGAAAAGATTATCGAAAAAGAAAGACCCTGTGCTCTACTGCCAACTCTTGGAGGTCAAACCGGTCTGAATACCGCGATCGCTCTTTACGAATCGGGGGTGCTTGAACGTTATGGAGTAAAAATGATCGGTGCGGACTATGATGTAATAAAGAAAGCTGAAGACCGCCGTCTTTTCAAGGCTGCGATGGAAAATATCGGTCTTGATCTTCCAA
>CAZEJW010000236.1:0-4241 GCA_964512685.1 uncultured Leptospirales bacterium
TCTCTTAACACAACTAATATTGAATTTGATGCATTTGTTGATCCTGATGAAAAAGGAACAATCGTGCATACTGATAAAGTTGAGCTGACAGTTCCTTCTTTTATTTTCAAAATGAATCAGGTTCTGGTAACAGTGGCTGCACGTGACTTTTCTTTTATTGTTGAGCAGAATCTGCGCGATATTTTTCATGCTCTTTCTGAAGCAAGGGTAAGGATAAATGTAATGCAGAATACGGCCCTGAGCTTCTCTATAAGTGCTGACTGGGATGAAAGAAAAGTAATGGCTTTTATTGCAAGTCTGGAACAGGATTACATGATTAAATACAATCAGGGGCTGGAGCTTGTAACAATCAGAAATTATGATCAGGCAACAATAGAAAGGGTCACAGTGAACAAGGAGGTTCTGCTGGAAGAGAAAAGCAGAAATACTGTACAGATGGTTATGCGGGATATGAGCGGAAATTCCGATTAATCAGGGGTATTATTATTGTTCGTATTCACAACACGGTCAATTTCTTTCATTAAATCAGCAGGCTGGAAAGGTTTTGCCAGGTACCCATCCATTCCAGCCTCTTTGCATCTTTCCCTATCTTCAGGGTAGGCATGTGCTGTAAGGGCAATTATTGGAACCGGTTTAAGTTCGCTGCTTTTTTCATATTCTCTGATTTTCAGAGCAGAAGTAATCCCGTCCATTACAGGCATGGTCAGGTCCATGAGTATGAGATTGTAATTTTTATTTTGCACCATATTCAGTGCTTCAAGACCGTTCAGAGCAGTGTCAGTGACACATCCCTTTTTGCCGAGAATCTTTTTAAGGTATAATCTGTTGATATTTTCATCTTCAACAATAAGCACCTGGACATCGGAACATATATTCGGGAAAAGATTATATTTTGTTAATGAATCTTCATTTTTTTCAGGTATTTCTTTTTCCATTAATGCCGGTATAAAAACAATGAATCTGCTCCCTTTGCCCTCACTGCTCTCCACGTTTATTTCACCGTTCATCAGTTCAACAAGGCTTTTCACAATCGAAAGGCCCAGCCCCACTCCTTTGCTTAAATTATCACCGCTGCTGTCTATACGGCTGAATGGTTCAAATATTGATTCAAGGTAGTCTGGTTTTATCCCTTTCCCGGTGTCAGTAACTGATATCTCCAGTCTTCCATTATAGTATTTTATTGAAACTTTTATATTCCCTTTGTCAGTGTATTTTACAGCATTAGAAAAAAGATTTAAAAGGATCTGCCCAATTCTTTCTTTATCAGCAGTAATAAGGGGATCTTTTTCATCTGCTTCAATTATAAGATCCAGATTTTTTTCTTCTGCCATAAGTTGCATCACAGGGGTGGCTGTATCAATTATACTTTTAATATGAAAAGAAGAATTTCGCAGTGAAAGTTTCCCTGAATGAATTGAAGAAAAATCCAGAAGGTCGGATAGTATCCCGGTCAGGTTCTGGGCAGAGCTGTTTATCATTGTGACCATGTCTTTCTGTTCTTTGCCTAACCCGGTTGATTCCAGGATTTTTGAAATTCCTATTATTCCATGGAGCGGTGTCCGCAGTTCATGGCTTATGTTTGCAAGAAATCTTGTTTTGGCTTCATTTGCCTCTTCTGCTTCATATCTTGCTTTAAGAGCTTCTTTCCTGGAAAGATCAAGTGATTCTATAGCTTTCTCCAGCTGATTCTGCATTCTGGTTTTCAGCTCAAGCTCTTTGGTTAGCTCTTCAGTTTTATTGTGTACCTGTTTTTTCAGATTCCAGTTCCATAAATAGGAGCCGGCAATTATAAGCAGAAGCATAAAGAAAACAGAAATTATGACCTTTAAATTTTTGTCTTCGTAAATATTACTTTCATAAATCCCGAACCATTTTTCATAAATTTCACTGTATTCACCGGTTGTTTTAAGAATATTAAGGCCTTCATTAATTGTGGCCAGCAGAGGCGCATTGCCCTTGTGAACGGCAATGCAGTAGCTTTTCTGGATAAGCGCTTCCTCAAGGGGGGCGACATTATGCAGATTCTGCTGTACAATCTGCATTGTTCCCTGAAGCAGGGCTGCGATTGCTGCGTCACCTTCTCCAGAGTCAAGAGACCTGAGTACTTCTTCCCAGTTCTGTTTTAATATTATTTCACATTTTATATTTTTTTCAAGGACATAGTCATGTCCCAGATCACCTTTCTGAACCAGAATTTTTTTACCTGCCAAATCATGTACGGATTTTATTTGTGATCCTTTTTGTGTAAAAATTACGTAAGTTGAAATAAAGTGGGGGATTGTAAAATCCGCTTTTTTCATCCGTTCATCTGTTTTGAACATTCCGATGAGAAGATCTATTTCTCCATTTTCCAGTTCTTCCCTTACATTGTGCCATGATCCCAGCATTATGCGTATTTTCAGGCCTGTAACTTTTGCTACTGCTTTTATTATATCAACATTAAAACCTCTGGGATCTCCATTTTCGTTGAGGTATTCAAATGGGGGGTAGTTGTAGTCACCTCTGGCAATGATTTCTCTGTTTTTAATATTTTTATCAGGACTGGATATTATATTAATATCAGTAGTTATGGGTACAACGGGGGCATCGCTGCTGTATAAAGAGGATGTTCCGGCAATTAAGCAGATTACTGCCGGAATCAGAAAATATTTTATTTTAAAATTTTTCATTCATATTCAATATACTTCAGGGTGGAAATTTTTCAATCTAAATATATTTTAACAGTTTAACATCTGCAAAAAATATATATAAAAAAAAGAGGGTGTTCAGATGAACACCCTCTTTTTTTTATCGGGGTTTACGGGACTCGAACCCGCGACCCTCTGCGTGACAGGCAGGTACTCTAACCAAACTGAGCTAAAACCCCTTGACTATTTCAATCAGTCGAAAACTATTAACAATTACACTGGCTTTCTGTCAATTAAAAACTTTAATTGCTGATAAAAAAATTAATATATCTGTAGAATTTTTATTTTTATCTAAACATTAAATCTGAAGTTGATAATATCTCCATCATCAACAATATAATCCTTCCCCATTACATGAAACTTTCCCGCTTTTTTCAGTTCATCCTCATTTCCAAGTTCAATTAAATCGTCATATTTCATAACCTCTGCCCGTATAAATCCGCGCTGGATGTCGGAATGAATTGCGCCTGCAGCTTCAGGGGCAGATGAATCTTTCCTGATCTGCCATTGACGGACTTCATCTTTCCCTACAGTGAAAAAAGATATAAGACCAAGGGTTTTCATGGCAAGAAGGGATAGTGTGCTTAATGCATCATCTTCAATTCCTGCATCATCCATAAATTCACGCTTCTCTTCTTCGCTATCCAGTGAGGCTATCTCTGCTTCAAGTTTTGCGGAAACCTGCATAACATCAATTTTAAGCGGTTCCAGAGATTTTCTGACTGATTCCATGAGAGATTTATCTGCTATGGATGAATCCCCCACATTAAGGACTATTAACATTTCTTTTTGAGTTATAAAGGGGTAGCCTGCAATAAGCTTTGTCTCTTCTTCATCAAGTTTCAGAGTACGCAGATGGAGATCCTGTTCAAGGTGGCTCTTCATTTTATTGAGAAGTTCCTCCTCCTGGTCCAGTTTTTTATCCGCCTTTTTTTTCCGGCTGTTTTCAATCCTTTCAAAGCGCTTTTCGATAAAGATCAGGTCGTGCATAATAAGCTCTGAATTGACCATTTCAATGTCTCTTGCGGCATTAACCGAACCGCTGGAATGATAAACAGAATCATCCTCAAATGCTCTAACAACATGGCAAAGAGCATCCATTCTTGAAATATCGGTAAATATTTTTCCGTCACGTATTGAATCGCTTTCAATTTTAGGTAAAAGCTGCAGATTGATTCTTGCCGGGACTTCCTTTTTAGGGGAGTATATTTCAACAAGCCTGTCAAAGCGGGCATCTTTAATTTCAGCCACTCCTGCTGCTGTTTTGTCACTGTCCGGCATTGTGCCTGTTAAAAGCTGAAAAAGACTTTTTTTCCCTGTCTGGGGAAGTCCCATTATTCCCAATTCCATTATATTCTCCCTCTAAAGTCTGAAAGGTGTGATTTTTAAATTGCTTATATATTAGCAGGATTATTTTTTCAGAGGTATTTATAAGTCAATATTAAATTGAATAATTATTGAAGATATTAAAAGGTAGCACTTTAATTTTGGGGGGGATAAAATCTGTCATTCCGGTTTTGCAGCTTCAGTTCTTGCAAATACCGGAATCTCATA
>CAZEJW010000237.1:0-4204 GCA_964512685.1 uncultured Leptospirales bacterium
AACGCAGATAATGCAAAAGAGACTGCCGCAATATCCGAAAAGGCGGCAGGAGATGCAAGGGATGGAGGAAAGGCAGTAATCGAAACAGTCCAGGCAATGAAAAGCATTGCTGATAAAATTGGTGTGATTGAAGAGATTGCCAGACAAACAAATATGCTTGCGCTTAACGCTGCAATTGAAGCTGCCAGAGCAGGTGATCACGGCAAAGGTTTTGCAGTTGTAGCCTCTGAGGTAAGGAACCTTGCCGAAAGAAGTCAGACAGCAGCCAAAGAAATCGGGAGTTTATCAATATCGAGTGTAGAGGTCGCAGAGAAGGCTGGGAAATTAATTGAAGAAATAGTCCCTCAAATACAGAAGACAGCAGAGCTTGTTCAGGAAATCAATGCTGCCAGTGCAGAGCAGTCAAATGGAATTCAACAGGTAACTGTTGCAATTGAACAGGTCGATAAAGGCGTTCAGCAGAATGCGAGTGCAACAGAGCAAATGGCATCGACAAGTGAAGAACTTTCGAGTCAGGCAGAACTACTTCAACAGGTAGCCGGATTTTTCAGACTTGATAATACGAGAGATAGAGAGAGAGAGTCCGGAAGGCAGGGTTCATTTGTAGGGCGTAAGGTTAAAAGAAATATAAAAAATAGTCATTCAGGAAAATCTGAACCTGTTAAGTCTGAAGGCTACAAGTTAAAAATGGATGATGATGATTCTGAATTTGAAAGATATTAAGAATCTGATACTGCGGTTGATTTTTAATTACAAAATACGGGTTAATCTGTGATTGCTGGTGATAACATTAAAACATTTATGACAGAGAATAGATCTGAAAAAAAATATTTTTCAGGAGGTATGTCTGATTATCTCTTCAGATTGTTTAGCGAACTGATATACAATCAATGCGGCATTAAAATGCCCAGTGTAAAAAAAGTTATGCTGACCTCAAGACTTCAAAAAAGAGTAAATGCTTTGGGAATGGATTCGTTCTCAGATTATTACAGCTATATCAGTTCATCATCAGGGAAAACCGATGAACTGAATAAAATGATTGATGTCATTACTACAAATAAAACAGAATTTTTCAGAGAGAGTCATCATTTTAATTATTTAATTAAAGAAGTATTGCCTGAGTTAACAAACTCAGGAAGAAGATCTATAGATATCTGGAGTGCAGGGTGCTCGACGGGTGAAGAGGCATATTCTATTGCAATGAGTCTCGCATATTCTCTTGATGCGGAAGCGAAACATAGTTTCAGAATTCTTGGCACAGACATATCTACAAGGGTTTTGGAAAAAGCTGCAAGAGCAGTTTATACTGAAGATGTGATAGCACCAATTCCACTTCAAATGAAAAAAAATTTTTTATTAAGAGGAAAAGGGGAGCAAGAAGGGCTTTTCAAAGTAGCCCCGGAAATCAGGCGGAGGGTTGAATTCAGAAGGCTTAATTTTATGGATGAAAAGTACGATTTGAAGAAAACCTTTGATATAATTTTTTGCAGGAATGTGGTAATTTACTTCGATAAAGAGACGCAGAGGGAGTTATTTGCAAAGCTCTATGATCATCTTTCGCAAGACGGATATTTATTTATCGGCCATGCCGAATCATTGCAGGGTATAAATAGCCGTTTCAGAGTAGCTGCACCAACAGTGTACAGAAAGATTTGATTTTATTATTAAACAATGAGGCTGTGATACAAGGAAGAGGAGTTCTATGAACGATAAAATCAGGGTTCTTATTGTTGATGATTCAGCTGTCGTTAGAGAATCATTGAAGGAGATACTCGAGTCTGACCCGGGAATTCAGGTTATAGACACTGCTGCTGATCCATATATCGCTGCTGAAAAGATCAGTAAAACGATTCCGGACGTCATAACTCTTGATGTTGAAATGCCCAGAATGGATGGGATTACATTTCTTAGAAAAATTATGACACAAAAGCCAATACCCGTCGGTATGTGTTCGAGACTTACAGAAGAAGGATGCGAAACTACTTTAAAGGCTCTTGAGTATGGTGCAGTGGACATTATAACAAAACCCAAGCTTGGGGTTAAAAAATTTATTGAAGATTCAAGAATCAGGATTTGTGATTCAGTAAAAGCAGCTGCTCAGTCTAAAATTAAGATACATAAGAAAAACCTTGAAGTGAGGGATAAACTGAGTGCTGATGGTGTTCTCTCCCCTCCTTCTCAGAAGTCTATGATTAGAACAACAGAAAGAATTGTGGTTGTGGGAGCCTCTACCGGGGGAACAGAAGCTCTTCGTATATTTCTTGAAACAATGCCGGTTGATTCTCCCGGGATTGTTGTAGTTCAGCATATGCCAGAGAGATTTACAACTGCATTTGCAAACAGGCTGAATAACCTGTGCAGAATAGAAGTAAGGGAAGCAGAAAATGGAGACAGTATATTGAGAGGCAGAGCCCTTATTGCTCCGGGCAATATGCATATGATGGTAAGCAGAAGCGGAGCTAAATATTTTGTCAACATAAAGAATGGTCCGCTTGTGTGCAGACATCGGCCGTCTGTTGATGTTCTTTTCAGATCAGCGGCAAAATATGCAGGAACCAACTCTGTAGGTGTAATAATGACAGGGATGGGTGATGACGGAGCTCACGGTATGAAGGAAATGAAAGATGTCGGAGCATATAACATTGCACAGGACGAAGAAACATGTGTCGTTTTTGGCATGCCTAATGAAGCGATAAAAGCCGGCGCTGTTGATAAAATAATGCCGCTGGATAAAATCGCCGGTGAAGTATTGAAACAGTGCAGCAGGGGATGAGTTATGGATGAGATGAATAGTGTTGTTACAGAAGAAGAATCTGAATACAGGATTTTGCAGTATTTTACATTCAGGCTTGGAAACGAAACATACGGGCTTAATCTTGAGAATGTCAAGGAAGTCATTGAATATGGAAGAATTTTTCCTGTTCCAAGAACAAGAGAATATATTCGGGGAGTGATAAACCTAAGAGGTGAAGTCGTACCGGTCATAGATCTTTCAACACGTTTTTATGGATATACTGCCGAGGTAACGATTCATACGAGTATAGTAATCCTTGATCTATGTTATAATGAAGAGATAATGTTAGTAGGGGCTGTTATTGATGCTGTAGACAGGGTTCTCGATATCAGTGAAAAGGATATTGAAACTCCGCCGGATTTTGGTTCAAAAATACGTACTGCGTATATCAGTGGAGTTGGTAAGGCAGAAGACAGATTTATTATTCTTTTGAACACGGGAAATGTCTTTAATGTTGATGAGCTTTCATCAATGGAGATAGAAAGAAAACAGAGTTAAATGAATTTCTGAAGGGATTCATTATTGTTAGTTATATAAAAGGAGTCATGTATGGATAAGACAGTAATGGTAATCGATGATGCAGCTTCAATAAGGCAGGTAGTCGGGTACACTCTGACTGATGCAGGCTATACTGTTATTGAAGCTGAAAATGGAAGTGATGCACTGGGTAAACTGAAAGGTTTGAAGATTGATCTTTTTGTCTGTGATGTAAATATGCCTGAAATGGATGGAATTTCTTTTTTAAAGACAATAAAGAATGATGAAAAATATTCATCTTTCAAATTTACTCCAATAATCATGCTTACCACTGAGGCAGGTGATGATAAAAAAGAAGAAGGTAGAAAAGCCGGAGCTAAGGCCTGGATGGTCAAGCCCTTTAAGCCCGAAATGCTTCTTAATGCGGTTAAGAAGCTTGTTGTTTGAATTGGATGTTAGTATATAAGGTATTGGTGAACATGAAATTAAAAGTTAAAAAAAGAGAGATTAAGGATTCCGCCGGAATAAGACTCAGTTTTAGCGGAGAGATAACAGTAAATATTGTAAAGAAAATGAAGTCCGGAATAATTCCACTTCTTTCAAAATATTCAGATATTGAATTAGATCTTTCTGATGTGACTCGAATTGATTCTGCAGGATTTCAATCTTTGATTTTTTTTCGAAGAGAGGCTGAGTCATGTGGAAAGAAATTTTCACTGATGAATCCTAGTGTAGATGTAATTGAAATGTTTACCCTTTATGGAGAGAATATATAGACCTGGAGATTGCTCATGAGTGTTGACAGCTATAATATGGATAATGCAAAGAATATATTCTTTGTAGAAAGCAGGGAGATGCTCTTTGAAATGGAGACTAGTCTCCTTGAAATGGAAAAGAGTAGTACAGATTTGGATTTAATCAATAGTGTTTTCA
>CAZEJW010000238.1:0-4183 GCA_964512685.1 uncultured Leptospirales bacterium
GGGAGCCGCTGGCAGGCTTGTCATGTATGGAGGGAAGAGTATCACCGGCCTCATGGCAGAACGTGAAAGGCTCGAATACGGGTGGCCTGCAAAAATTGTTCATGCAACAGGGGCATCCATGGTAGAGAATGCAGCTTCAAACAGGGAAATTCTTGAAACATGGAATATGCACTTCGGTCCTCTGAGGTTTGAAACTAGGCCTTTTAAGCTTACAGGTCAGGTTAAACTTTTGCCATATGCTGCCGGAACCTTTGCCAGGGCTTCGACCATGGGGACATTGAATCCATGGAAGAGCATTCTTTCGGGTTCTCCATATTTTTCCTTCAGACACAGGGCTGGCGGGGCAACTCTTGGCAATGAAATCCTTGTAGATGAATCCTCAGGCAGGGAATACAGCAGCGCTGCTCATGAATCTGTGCATATAATGCAGCACAGAGAATTTAATGCACTCAATTGCTTTTTTTTGCCTCTTGATAATATTTTCAGGGAAAATTACACATATGAGGCTGTTTCCAGGTACATATATTGGGATGTGCCGTTTTTTTATCCTGCGTACCGTTTTGAGGGTATCAGGGATGTTGAAGATTCGCACTATCACGATAATTATTATGAAATGGAGGCTGACTTTTTTTCTGAATGAAAAAGAGTTATATGTTCAGAAAACACTTTTTACGGAAAAAACATTGACACATTACTCGTTGCGCTATTATTGGATAATGTTTAAATCAAATGTTAAGTGACAGGTCTTATGAATGATTTATCGGTATTTTCCATTTCTTTTGTCCTGACTTCTCTTTTTATCTTGTTTATGATCTATAAGGGCAGGAGGAGCATGACTGAAAGCACTCTATCCGGTATCGTTTATCTCAGGATACAGAACAGAACCATCAATGAAGGGATGTTTTTTACCCTGATAACAACCTCCTTGATTGTAATATTCCTGTGGGATTTGTTCCCTGGCTTCAGCCTTCTTTTTTATTCTTCTGCAATGTTAATTGCCTTTGTTTCCGGGTATATTATTGACCGTTACGGTGTTTCCGCCAGATATATGTATATTTTTCAGTTTTTTGCTGCCCTGACTGTCATTCTTGCAGGTGTGAAAATAAATCAGATTTCATTTGCCGGGATTTACACTTTTGACAATTCTTTTTTGTCTGCTGCACTGACTGTAGCATGGATAATGGTTTTCATGAATGCACTCTCTCTTGCTGATGGAGTTAAGGGGCTTTCGGCAGCGATCTGCTTATGTGCCAGCATCTTTATCATAATAATTGCGAATGTAACAGGTAATGATCTTATTATGATACTCACATGTATTTTTTCAGGAAGTCTTGCAGGAGTATATATTTTTTCCAGACCGCCTTTTTCTGTCGATTTTGGAAGAGGAGGGGCAAATCTGGCTGGATTTGTTTTCGCAACCATCCCCCTGCTTGGAATTAAAAAGGATATTTTTGCTACAATGTTCCTTGTTCCTCTTGTGATGCTTGTTTTTCCTGTTATCGGTTATGTGGCAGCATATATGAAAAATAACAGGTCAAATGCCGGATATATTTCATTTGAAAAAAAGCTTCTCCATACCAGACTGATGAGGATCGGTCTCTCTGAGGCGGGAACTATGTATTTGATGTATCTGATAACGGCAGTTCTCGGAACAATGTCTCTTCTCATGTATGAGATTAAGAATGAATACAGCTGGTTTATCTTCATTGTAATGGGTCTGTTTCTTTTTCTTTTCTTTTATGTACTCAGAGCCGGAGAAGATATTCGTCTGGAGCAGGTTGAATCGGCTCTTTCAAGAGAGAGGGAGTTCGGCAAAAGAAGATTTCTGAGATTCAAAACAGACTCTGCTTTGACGATTATCGGTAATTCAGGACTCTCCCGGGATGTGCAGGCCTTTGATTATACCCCCTTTGGAATCGGATTCTATTCCCCTGAAAAGTGTGCCCCGGGTGAGTTATATGATGCCCTCTATGCAATTGAAGGCCGTGATGAGCCCATATCCATGAAGCTGGAAACTGTCAGGTTTGCCAAAAGGACTGATGAACAGGAAGGTTTCATAATCGGAGCTGTTATTCTGGAGATTGCAGATCAGGACAGAAGAGATTTTATTGTTGAGAATTATTTTGATATTCTTATTGCAAGAAATGGAAACAGGACTCTTCTTGGTCCAGATACAGATTCTGAAGAGCTGGCCGTATAGATCGACATGAGAAAATTCGTCAGAAGTTTTGTTTTTGCCTTCAGAGGGATTTGCCTTGCATACAGGGGAGAGAGAAACATCAAGGTTCAGTCTGTCATTGGAGTGGTTGCTGTATCCGCCGCATTCTTTTTTAAAATCCCCGGATCTGATTTTTTAATCATTATACTCGTTTCTGCTGCTGTAATATCCCTGGAGATGGTCAATACTGCTCTTGAAAGACTGGCGGATATACTTTCACCGGAATACAACAGAAAATACGGAATCATAAAGGATATAATGGCAGGAGCGGTTCTTATTATGGCAATATCATCCGCCATAATCGGTGTTGTGATTTTTTACAGACCGTTTATGGAATTTCTGGGGTTTTAAGAGCAGGGGATGTTGAGATAAGAAAAGAGAGATATTGAGATTTGAAGCTTCGGCAAGCTTAGCTGCCGTTGCTTTAAAAGCAACGCTTTGACAGTCCCTTCGACTGTGCTCAGGGTAAACTCAGCGGGCGTTGCATTTGTAAAACTGATTCTAACAAAGCAACGCTTGCCGAAGCATCTTTTTAGCGGGCGGCTGGTCCTCCAATCCTGCAATAATACAAACTTACTTGACTTGGACGCTTTTTATAAATCTTTGATATGTTATGCCGGTTTTTCATGATGCCCATTGACGGGCGGACCGGAATATATAAATCAGTTAAATCAAAAATAAGAAAAACAATGCCGGAGGATCGGATGAAAATACTTGTAACAGGAACTGCAGGGTTTATAGGATTTCACCTTGCCAAGAAACTCATTGCCAGGGGCGATGATGTAACAGGAATCGACAGTATCAATGATTATTATGACCTTAAGGTTAAATACGGAAGGCTTGAACAAACCGGAATAAATGAAAAGGATATTGAGTACGGAAAAAAGGTAAGGTCAGTTAAATATCCTAATTACAGCTTTGTTAAACTCAATCTTGAAGACCGTGAGGCAATGGAAAAACTTTTCGCTGAAGAGGGCTTTGACTGTGTGTGCAACCTGGCAGCACAGGCAGGCGTGCGTTATTCGCTTACGAATCCCCATGCCTATGTTGAGTCAAATATTGTCGGTTTTGTCAACCTGCTCGAATGCTGCCGTCACAATAAAATAAAACATCTGGCGTATGCAAGCAGTTCTTCAGTGTACGGTCTCAATGAAACAATGCCTTTTTCAACATCTGACAATGTAGATCACCCCATAAGCCTTTATGCTGCAAGCAAGAAGTCTAATGAACTCATGTCACATACCTACAGTTATCTGTATGGATTGCCAACAACCGGCCTGAGATTCTTCACCGTCTACGGACCATGGGGAAGGCCTGATATGGCTCTCTTCCTTTTTACAAAAGCCATTCTCGAAGGCAGGCCAATCGATGTTTTCAATGAAGGGAATATGAGGAGAGATTTCACATATATTGATGACATTGTCGAGGGTGT
Organism: uncultured Leptospirales bacterium; assembly: GCA_964512685.1. GTDB lineage: Bacteria > Spirochaetota > UBA4802 > UBA4802 > UBA5550 > CAZEJW01. The sequence continues at coordinate 3,651 of CAZEJW010000238.1, forward strand.
AATAAGGGTGATAGACAGTCCGCCAAAAGGCAGGGCTGACTGGAGCGGAAAGAATCCTGACCCTGGTTCTTCAAAGGCGCCATACAAAATATACAATATCGGAAACAGTTCTCCTGTAAAGCTGATGGATTTTATTGAGGCAATAGAGGAAGCGCTGGGTCAAAAGGCTGAGAAGAACCTTATGCCAATGCAGCCCGGAGATGTGCCTGCAACCTGGGCTGATGTGGATGATCTTGTAGAGGATCTTGGATACAAACCTGATACTCCGGTGAAGGAAGGCGTTAAGCGTTTTATTGACTGGTACAGGGAATTTTATAAGAAGTAAGCGCCCCGGTTCGCCAGCCCCCGGTTCGCTTTGTTCGCCACTCCCTGAAGGGGGTTGTAAGAGTAGGGGATGATGAGATAAGACTGGAGAGATGTTGAGATTCAGGAGTTAAGAATTATTTTAGCAAACTGAAGCTTTTCATCAATCACCTCCCCCTTGACGGGCTGAAATGTACCCACATTTTAATAAAGAAAAGAGAAAGGGGATA
>CAZEJW010000239.1:0-4121 GCA_964512685.1 uncultured Leptospirales bacterium
GCGAATCTTGGCGCCTTCATGAAGAAAACCTTAAAAAAAACACCAACCACGACCAGAACCCATTGAGCAATTATTATTCCCCAACGCATTGATCCGGTAAGATAAAGATACGAAAGCGGTGTGTAAGTTCCTGCTATAAGGAAAAAGATTGCTGAATGATCCAGCCTTCGCCAGATATTATTTTCGTTTTCTTCTTTTTTGAATGAGTGATACAGCGTACTGCACAGGAAAAGGATTGTGCCGGAAACGCCGTATATCACTACCAGGGCTCTGGTTGTTGGATTTTCACCAGCAAGGCGGGCAAGAAGGATTGTTCCAACAACCATAAGAGGGATTCCCACTGCATGTGAAATTATTGAGAATATTTCATTTTTATTTTTAAACATCAGATACTCCTGCATTTCCTGAACAGGCAGAGAAACAAATTCCTGTGCCTGTTCTTTTTTTATGTCTTAACGGCTGTAAAGACATGAGGAAATCTGTTTTGGTTGCAGAAATATCCTTTTTATCAGTCTTCTTTTATTTTGCGGGCAAAGGTTTTTCCAAATTCATAGCCCTTTCTCAGGTCATCGGGATCAGGACCGCCTGCAAATTCAAATGTATCTGTCATATTCCATTTTAATGGTTCAATAAGGCTCTGTGTTTTTTTCAACGCTCCCCTGCTCCATCCATAGCTCCCGAAATATGCAGCAGTCTTGTTTCTGATATTTTTCATAGCTGCCTTTTCAAGCATTTGTGACATATAGGGGAAGAGGCTTCCCTCATATGTTGGAGCTCCTATCATCACTCCCCGGTTTACCCACAGTGAAGGCAAAATATAGCTTGCATGTATTCTTGCCACATCGAATATTTCTACAGGGACTCCTTCATCTGAGATTCCCTGTGCTACTGAATTCATCATAAGCTCTGTGTTTCCATACATGGATCCGTAAAGCAGGGTCACTTTTTTTTCATTATCCCCTTTCGCGTAATCAGCCCATTTATCGTATAACTCAACTATCAGACCGGGCCTGTCACGCCAGATGAGTCCATGCGACGGAGCTATCATTTTCACGGAGACATCCGCCAGCTTCTCTATTGCTTTTTTAACAGGAGTGGAAAACTTTGCAACAATATTCGTGTAATACCTCAGGGATTCCTTTATATAGAAATCAAGATCAGGGCACTCATCATCAAAAACAAAACCGTTAAGCGCTCCGTAACCGCCAAACGCATCACAGCTGAAGAGAATACCATCGTTCATTTCGTATGTCATTATTGTTTCAGGCCAGTGAACAAACGGAGTGTATATGAACTTAAGCTTTCTTTTTCCTAGAGAAAGTTCCTCTCCGTCTTCAACCACCCTTATGTTTTCTGTGATGCCATAGTAGTTTTTGAGCATTTCTACCGCTTTTGGCGAGCAGAGTATTTCAAGATCAGGTGCCATCATCCTGAGTGTACTTAATAACCCTGTGTGGTCAGGCTCCATGTGATTTATTATTACATAGTCGAGATCCCTGATTGCTGTTATCTCGGATGTATTATTAAAAAATACATCTGACTTGAATGACTTTGCAAGATCTATGAGTGCATTCTTTTCATCTTTGATTATATATGAATTATAGGAAATACCTTCTTTCTCGACAGGCCAGAGTCCCTCAAAGAGATCTGTTGTCCTGTCATTGAGTCCTGTCCAGAATATTCCTGGTTTTATTTCTACTCCCGGCATGATTACCTCCTGTAGTTTTGAATTTTTATTGATATGTGTATTTTTTTATTCTGTTTTGTGTTCCTTCTGGATTTTGCTGTTCCTGAAAATCTGCTGCTTTCTTCTAAAATTTCTAAAATTTTCCTCTGACACCTTCGAGTTTTCCTCTGACACCCTGGATTTTCCTCTGAGACGCTCGTAGTTTCCTCTGAGACTTGTAATCAATTCTTTTGTATATAAAATTTCCTCTGAGACTCTCTATAAATCCTCTGAGACCATTAACTTTTCCTCTGACACTGTTTTAAAATACTTCAATATCAAAAACAAATCTATCAGTTAAAAATTAAAAGCCCGAAAAACTCAGGCTGATATGGCGGATACTGCTGCATATGAGACCAGTCCCTGCCTGCAGGTTCTGTCTGCTGACGGTGCCTTCTGACATTGAATCCCCATGATTCTTTTTCTCTTATGCTTTTTTTCTTTAATGAATGCAATGGAATACAAAATTCTGCGCTCCAGCTGTCTTCAGCTATAAATGTTTTTACTTCAAAATCAAATGAAAAGAGACCATCCTGGCCGCTGGAAAGGACCGTGCCAGCCGGGTTTACCATCATTCTGTAAAAAGTTTTCTGGTCGCGGTTTGTATCAAAATAAAGCTCAAAGTCATCATCACTGAAAACATATGGCACTTTTCCATGAGCTTTTGATGACAGAGACTGAGGACTGGGTTCTTCGCCCCGAACTGCTACATAGATATTTTTGTAATCATAGAGAACCTTCACAGAGGTTTTATCTTCTGCCTTTTGGCCATCAACTGCAGTAAATTCTCCTGCAGTTTCTGTTTTGGCCCAGATATTCTCGTCAATCTTTCCATCTATTTCTGGCGGTTTTTTACATTTTTCAGCATGAAGAACCGGAGGAAGGTAAAAATTTATCACTCTTTCAATGTTCAGGTGCTTACCTTTTTGTGTTGTGTATTTGTGGGTATAGTATATTCCCGGAAAGATTTTTGAATTTATATATTTGCCACTCAGGGTATATTCTACAGTTCTGGTTTCTCCAGGGGCTATTACCACATCTTTTTTGGGTGAAAGAAGTTTCCAGCCATCTTCTTCTATTTTTCCTCTGAGACGCATAAACTGTCCTCTGACACCTGAAGTGTTATTCTTGATGATGATTCCTCCCCTGTATTCTCCTTCACTGCCGGTTTGGATCAATGGTACCGTTCTGTTCCCGGGAATGAATTCTTTTCCACGAATATATTCATCGGGCAAGACATCTTCCGGCAAATATTTTCTGCCCTTGGATATAACATTATATTCAATTTTATTTTTATTAAGGCAAACCTCAAGATAATGGTACGAACGCCCTGCAAGATGATTGTTGTATTTCTCAAGATTGCCGGATGTATTAAGGCAAAAATAGTGAATTCCATCTATTTTGCGATAATCAAATATATGCTCATGACCCGTAAATACTGCCTCAACGTTATACTTTTTAAGTATTTTGTGCACTTTAGACCAGTCATACTCCCTGTACTCATTCAAATACAATGGGGAATGAACAGAGATAAAAATATATTTTGAAGGATTATTTTTTAATTCTGCCTGCAGCCATTCGCACTGTTTATCATCAAGCCTGTGAAAGCCATTCCCGGGAAATGAATTTAGGACAATTACATAAAAATCACCAAGCCTGCAGCCATAATATAATTTTTTAAATCTTGAAAGATAAACATCCCTCATTTCCTTTGTTGTAATATCATGATTTCCAGGAGTCGGATAAAAAGGACACTCGAGTTCACTTATGCTTTCAAAAAACTGAACCCATTCTTTTGATGCTTTTCCTGCGTTATGAGTATACCCATGAATCATGTCGCCTGTATGAAGCACAAAAAGCGGTTCCTTCAGGTTTGTATCATTCAACACAGACCGAAAGACTTCCTGGTTATGAAATTGTGTATCACCCCAGACTATGAACATCTGCTGTGAAGAAATTTTATAACTGCAGATAATTCCAGAAACAAATACTATAATCAACAATGGGATTATCTTCTTTTTCATTTATTTATCCTTATTAAAAATTTCAAAGTAAACGCTTAACCGGTTCAAAAAAAATTTCTCAAATTTTCCTCTGAGACGAAATGAAGGATAATCTCATTATTTAAGAACCTCATGACCCAATAGTTATCTTCAAATATCAATTAAATGAAATCATTGATTCTTTTTCAGGAACCATCTACAGATTTTACATTATATTATTTGGAATATTATATAAAGATATCAGTTCCTAACCTGTAAATCCACACCTAATTCATTCAGGCTATCTGCTTGACGCAATCATTACAAGACATAGATGTTTATTGCAACTTTTTTCTATCCGAAATAAAGATCAATTCTTCTTCTGTATGCCTCAATCTGTTCCAGGAATCTTT
>CAZEJW010000240.1:0-4117 GCA_964512685.1 uncultured Leptospirales bacterium
AGGCCGTGCAGTAGTTCCTGCACGGCCTTTTTGATGAATAAAAGTAAAAGGGGCCGGTTTTGAAAAAAATCAGGCCCTTTTTTTATGGGTAAACTGAGGAGGTAAAAGTGATTACCAGTAAAAAGGAATTTATGGAGAAGGGGGCTTTGTATAAAAAAGTGCCGGTTTACCGTGAAATAAGCGGAGATCTGATAACGCCGATTTCGGCGCTGCATGGGTTCATGAAAAAAGATAATATCTTTCTTCTGGAGAGCGCTCTTCTCGACAGCAGCAAATCCAGATATACATTTATTGGCCATTCTCCGGCCAAAACAATTCTTTATGAGAAAGGTTGTCTCAAAGTGATTGAGAATGGCAATGAGAAAGAAATTGATCAGAATCCGATAAAATTTCTTAAAGATGAAATTAAAAAAGAGAGTGATTCAAGTGAAAAATACGGTTCATTTTGCGGCGGTTATGTAGGATTTGCAGGCTATGACATGGTAAATCATATGGGATTAATCAGAAAAAAAGTGAGAGAGTCAAAGAGCCCGTCCCTGGTTTTTCTGAAGGTAAACGATTTTTATGTTTTTGATAACTTTACAGGTAAACTCTATGCCTGCAGTGTAACAGAACCGGGGATAAATCCGCACTCTTATGAAGATGCTGTTGAAAGAACTTTTCTGATGGCAAGAGAGATAGGCGGTAAGAATGATTATTGCCGTGATTCGGAAAGGAACATCGAGATTTCGAATGATTTCGGACCGGAAGAATATACGAAAACCGTAAGGTCGCTCAAGGAGGATATCAAAAACGGTGAGTGTATCCAGGCGGTACTTTCAAGCCTCTACACAATCGAAAAAAAAATAAATCCTCTCACTCTCTACAGAGTTATGAGAAATATTAATCCGTCACCTTATATGTTTTTTTTAAAAAAGGGGAACATGGTCGTGTGTGGTACTTCACCGGAAACACATCTCAGAATAAAAGAAAATACGGCATATCTTAAGCCCATTGCAGGTACTGCGCCTGTTAAGAAAGGACACATCGATGAAGCTGCTGAAAAACTTTTGAACGACCGGAAGGAAAGATCTGAACATCTGATGCTCGTAGATCTTGCGAGAAATGATCTTAACCGTGGCTGTAAAACGGGCTCGGTTGAGGTCAGTCGTTTTTTTGAACCTGAGGTTTATTCTCATGTCATTCACATTGTTTCTGAAGTGAAGGGAGAAATAAGAGATGACGTTACGCCCTTTGAACTTTTCTGTTCCACTTTCCCGGCAGGAACAGTTACCGGTGCCCCAAAGGTGAGGGCCATGGAACTGATAGATGAGTATGAAAAGTCTCCCAGGGGATGGTATGCCGGATGTGCCGGATATTTCTCATACTCAGGAGATATCGACACCTGCATAACGATAAGGTCTGCCTGTGTCTTCGAAGATCGTGTCGAGCTCAGGGCCGGTGCCGGAATCGTGGATGAGAGCATCCCTGAGAATGAATTCAATGAAGTGCACCTCAAGCTTTCAGCGCTTTTCGAATCACTCGGTAAAATTCAATCCCTGGAGGAAGAGTATGTTTTTGATGGTAGATAATTATGATTCTTTTTCGTATAACCTGGCTGCGCTTATTGAAGGGGCGGGCCGGCAAATCAGAATGATCAGAAATGATGAATATATATCAGCTGAAAACTATGATGCAATAATTATTTCACCGGGACCTTCATCCCCGGAACATTCAGGAAATTCTCTGAGATATATCGAGGAATACAGAGGAAGCAAGCCAATATTTGGTGTATGTCTGGGGATGCAGGCGATTGCGCTTCATGAAGGTTTTCGGGTCTCAGCGGCCCCGAGTATAATGCACGGAAGGGAAGACACCGTGAGGGTTATAAAAAGATCAATTCTATTCAACGGACTGCCTGATTCTTTCAAAGCTGTAAGGTATCATTCTCTTTCGGTTCAGTCTTCCGGAGAATGGGCTACTTCTGTATCAGATACAGATGGAGCAGTGATGTCTTATGAGGATGAAGAAAACATGCTCTTTGGAGTTCAGTTTCATCCTGAGTCAATACTCAGCGAATTTGGAAAAGAGATAACAGAAAATTTTATAAATTATGTTTCGGAGGCTAAAGATGGACGCTTTGATAAAAAGAATTAATTCAGGTGAACGCCTTAATTACAGTGAGGCTCGTCTTGCTTTTTCAGGTATGATCAACGGATCATTCACGGAATCTCAGATTGCATCCACTCTCATCTCAATGAAATTCAGGGGGGAAACAGTTGAAGAAATGGCAGCGCTTATATCATCACTCGACAGTTGTAAAAGAAAATTTATTCATGGCAGGAAGAAGACTATAGATACCTGCGGTACGGGTGGTGATGGAAAGTCTACTGTCAATGTATCAACAGCGTGCAGTATAATTCTCGCTTCCCTGGGTTATACTGTTTTTAAACACGGGAATTCAGCTCAGAGCGGAAAGGTTGGTTCTGCTGATATTCTGAAATCACTGGGTATGGATGTTGATGGGATGAATAATGAAAGTGAGGATTTTCTTGAAAAACATAACTATATTTTTATGTTTGCGCCGCATTATCATCCTGCTCTCAAAGGAATAGGGAAGGTGAGAAAAGAACTCAAGGTTTCAACAATCTTTAATCTGGCCGGTCCGCTTGTGAATCCGGCTGATCCCGAATACCAGGTAATAGGAATAAACTCCAGGGAAAAACTGAAATTTGTCGGAAATGTTATTCGAAAGCTTGGCAGGAATAATATTACAGTCTATTCATCATATGACGGTTTTGATGAAGTTTCATCCTGCACGAAAACAGAGTGTATCACTGTGAGAAACGGACGTGAAAATAAAATGATAATTGATCCTTCTGATTATTTTGTTCCCTTTGAAATGCCTGTTGTCAGGGACGAGAAAGATGCCTTAAAACAGTTTATGGACGGGATGAAGGGAATTGATGAAAACGTAACCAGGCTTTTTGCGCTTAACACTGCTCTGGCGCTTTATACAATGGAAGAATGTTCACTGTCTGAAGGGTATCACTTAACGATGGATCAGATTAAGAGAGGCAGAGCAGCAGATAAACTAAAAGAAATATCCGGAGTTCACTGATGCTCATTAAAGAAATAATTAAATACAAGAGGCTCGACACAGGGAGAATGAAAGCTCCCGGATTCAAAAGGAAAAAAAGGATCATGAGTTTCAGGGAATCTCTTGAGATCTCTCCCCTTATTGCTGAAGTGAAAAAAGCATCTCCCTCGCTTGGCGATATTTCCCCTGCTCTTGATCCTGTTGGTCAGGCGCTTTCATATCAGAATGGTGGGGCTGGTGCTGTGAGTGTTCTCACAGATAAAAAATATTTTAAGGGGAGCATGGATGACCTCCGTGATGTGGCATCTGTTGCTGCTATCCCTGTTCTCTGCAAGGATTTCATTGTTAGTGAAGTTCAGCTTGAATGGGCTTACTGTTCAGGTGCTGATGCTATTTTGCTTATTCCGTGCCTCCTTGATGAGAAAGAGTTGAATACACTTACTGAAAAGGCGAAAAGTTTGTCTTTGGAAATTCTATTTGAAATACACTCAGAAGATGAACTTCAAGCAATCATGAAATTCGATCCCAGGGTTGTGGGTGTGAATTCACGTGACTTCAATACTTTTGAATGTGATCAGAAAAAGGCAGTGAGGATACTTGAAACAATCAATGGCAGTCTTCTGAAAGTTGCTGAAAGCGGAATATCTGAAATCGAAGATATTGAAATTTATAAACAGGCAGGAGCAGATGCCTTTCTGGTTGGAACAGCCCTTGTAAAGTCAGGCAACCCGGAAGAGATGGTAAGAAAATTTACAGAAGCAGGGAGGGGCAGTGTTTGTAAAGGTATGTGGTCTTAAGCATGAATCAGAAATAGACAGCGCAGTTGAATATGGATACAGTGCTGTCGGAATTGTACTTCATCCCAACAGTCCCAGGTTCTGCGATTTTCACAGAGCAACAGCTCTTACAGAATATGCAAAGGGCAGAATTAAAACAGTGGCAGTTGGCCTTGGATATTCAGAGGTAAAACAAGCAGAATCTTATTTTGACTATATACAGGTTTATGAAAACTGCACATCCGAAAAGCTGATACTCGCC
>CAZEJW010000241.1:0-4088 GCA_964512685.1 uncultured Leptospirales bacterium
GACTTTCCGCCAGAAGGATAAATATCTGAAAACTGAATGAAACCAACAGTCTTAATAAACAGCAGGGACAGAAAATAAAATGGAAAGAATAAAAATATTTATAGTTGGTTCAGGAAAACTGGCAAACGCAATACTGACATCCGGCCTGTCATTTGAGTCATGTGAAATCATAAGATTGTAATCAAAGACGGGAGTGATGAAATAACGCTTACTACAAAAGTTCTCGGGCATGGCTCTTATGCAAAGGGCGTTAAAGCAATAATTGAAGCAGTTTTAAAACACAGTTTAGAAAACAAGAGGTACAGTATTTTTGACCTGATTGACAACAACATGCTGTAGATACAGTATATTGAAGCCATTAAAACAACTAAGGTACCCAAATGATAAGAAACCTCAATAAGTATGAATATACTGAGTGGCTGAAACTTGCAGCAGAAGTTGAAGACCTGTTTGGTCCGATGGTTGATTCTGAAGAATTTCAAACCGCGATCAGGGAATGCATTGAAAATAAAAATGCATTTTGCGTTGCAGATGACGGAATTATAAAAGGGATTATAGCCATTGACAGGGTAAACAATGAAATTAGCTGGCTTGCTGTAAGCAGGAAATTCAGGGGGAATAATACAGGCCGGCAATTAGTTGAAAAGGCAATACAGGAACTCGATCCAAACCGTAACATATTTGTTCAGACATTCGCTTCAGGAATCGAAGCCGGCAAGACCGCAAGATATATCTATGAAAAAAACGGATTTACTGATTACAAAGATGCAGGCAGGAATCCTGCCGGCATTGAAACAACAATTATGGTAAGAAAATATAACTTAAGCTGAGTATCCCTCTGCTCTCATGGCAAAACATAATTCTCTTATTATGATGAAATACAAATTTATACATCTTCACTTTTAACTGTTTGACATTATAGATATTTCAAATAATAGTGAAGTTGAAGGATTACTGGCAGAGTATAATTCAAAACTGTGAATCTGGTTTCAACAATTGGCAAAGTTTATCGGACAATATTTTTAAAAAGGAGATATTATCCATGAAGAAAATAATAACCGCTGTAACCATCCCCCTGCTTCTTATCTTCTGCTATTATTTCTTTTTCCCCGGGCTTCTTTATAACAACATTTTTACCATTGGCAGATGCATGGCAGGTCTTGACAACAAACAATGCTCCATGGGAAATGATGTAATGCATTACCTGGAAGGCGGACAGGGAGAAACCATTGTGCTTGTTCATGGATTTACAGGCGACAAAGACAACTGGCTCATGCTTGCAAAACACCTTACACCTGACTATCACGTTATTTCCATTGACAATGGAGGTTTTGGCGACAGCAGCTATGATGAATCAACTTCGTATACTATTTCATGGCAGGCTGAGAGGTTGAAAACTTTCATGGATAAAAAAAATATCACATCATGTCACATAGCGGGCAATTCAATGGGCGGAGCCATAGCCGGAATGTTCACATGTAAATATCCCAAAAGAGTAAAGAGTCTTGCCCTGCTTGATTCTGCTGGCGTTGTTTCTCCAGTCAAAAGTGAATACATGAAACTACTCGAAAAAGGAGAGAACAGGCTCATTGTAAAAAGCAGGGAAGATTATGATTATAAAATAAATTTTATTTTCAATAAGCCTCCCTTTCTTCCCGAGAGGCTGAAAAATCACAGGGCAGATCTTGAGATAAAACGTGCTGACAGGTTCAGTAAAATATTTAATGATATGATAAAAGATATTTTAACTGTTGAATCATGCCTTTCAAAAATCAAATGCCCGTCTCTTATACTGTGGGGAAGAGAAGACAGGATCATCGACTATTCAGCTTCCGGAGTTTTCAACACAAACATAAAAAACAGCAGACAGGTAACGATTAAAAAATGCGGGCATGTGCCAATGGTTGAAAAACCAGATAAAACTGCAGAAGCATATCTGGCCTTTTTGAAAGACAGCCGGAGAGAATGATGAGTTCATGGATACAGCCTTAAGGATTATATTTTAAACAATATACAGTAAATGATCAATTCTTAGGTTCTTAAAATGCTGAGGACAAATCAAATTGCCAGCTTTTTCCTTTTTCTAATAAAGACTTTTAACTATAAAAATTTTATTATTGACATTACACTTCAGAACACTCTCATATAGAATAAACAGTTATTAAACTGTATTCACCATCCGCACCACATATAATTCTCTTTAAAAAATATAAAAACAATGCAGGAGGAGAATATGCAAACCCTTAAAACAGACCCAATGGAAACAATTCTCAAACTAAAAGAACCTCAAAAAATGTCACTTGGAACAGAACTTGAAAGACAGGCAGAAGAACAGCCGCAGAAAACAGCCCTTATCTTTGAAGACAGAAGAATAACATTTGAGGAACTCAACAGAGAGGCCAACCGTTATTCGAATTTTTTTGCGGGTATTGGACTTAAAAAAGGAGATGTTGTTGCTCTTCTCATGGAGAACAGGCCGGAATTCCTCATTGCAGCAAGCGGCCTTGCCAAGCTTGGAGTTATTGTATCGCTTGTTAATAACGGAGTTCGCGGTGAAGTTCTGGCTCATGCTCTGAATATCTGTGATGCACGCGCCCTAATCGTTGGGCACGAACTTCTTGATTCTTTTCTTGCGATTCGTTCTGATTTAAAGCTGAAAAATCCCGCAGGTATCTTTGTTGAAACAGAGGGGGGAAAAGGCTCTGTACCTGAGGATATGGAAAACATAAACCAAAAGCTGGAAAACATTTCAGGTGAAAATCCATCAGCAACCTGTACTGTCAGCAGTGAAGATGTTATTGTATATATTTACACATCCGGCACAACCGGCTTTCCAAAGGCATGTGCTGTAACACAAAAAAGATGGCTTATCCTTGGAAACATTTTTACCCTTTCCATGCCTCTGAAGCCATCCACAATACAATACATGGTTTTGCCGCTCTATCACAACAGCGGGTTTGACATTGGTTATTCAAGCTTACTGGTATCCGGAAGCACAATGGTTCTAAGGCGTAAATTTTCAGCCAGTTCATTCTGGGGAGATGTAAGAAAATACAAAACAGATTTTTTTATATATGTCGGGGAACTCTGCAGGTACATATTCAACCAGCCGAAAAAGTCAGACGATGCGGATAACCCCCTGCAAATAATTACAGGCAATGGTATGCGCGGTGATCTTATGGAACCTTTCAGAAAAAGATTCGCAATCAAAAAACTGATCGAAGTCTATGGGGCAACCGAGGGCGTTGGGTCTTTCATCAACCAGGAGGAAGTACCGGGCATGTGCGGCAATCTGGTCTATAATGGGCTGAGGCAGGGAGAAGTTGTGCGATGGGATTTTGACATAGAAGAAATGATAAGGGATAATAACGGGTATGCAGTTAAATGTCAGCCTGGTGAAACAGGCCTCCTTGTATGCGCTGTCAATGAACTTAACCGTTTTGCAGGATATGTAAACAATCCCGAAGCTACAGAAGAAAAGATACTGCACAATGTCTTTTCTCAGGGCGATAAATACTTCAACAGCGGAGATCTCATTCACATTGCAGATGATGATTATATCTCCTTTGTTGACAGACTTGGCGATACCTTCAGATGGAAAAGCGAAAATGTTTCAACAAATCAGGTGGCAGATGTTATAAATAAATTCGGTCACATTGAGGATGCAAATGTGTATGGAGTAAAGGTTCCGGGAATGGAAGGCAGATGCGGAATGGCTGCACTTAAAATACTGGCCGGAGACAGCCTTGACCTGAATCAGTTTTCTGCCTTTATACAGGAACGCCTGCCCTCTTTTGCATGGCCTTATTTTATCCGCATAAGGGCTGAGATTGATGCAACCAACAGTTTCAAGCAACTCAAACGGGGTCTCCAGAATCAGGGATTCAACCCTGGTGAGATAACAGACCCGCTCTACTTTCTTGATCCGGAAGAAAGGAAATACATACCCATAACAAAAGAGATTTTTGATGCTATATCCAATGGTATAATAAGATTATAGAGACAAGGGGAAAGCAGAAAAACAGGGGCACCTTCGCCCCTGTTTATGAATTATATAAAAAACTCCGGCTGTATCACAGCAACAACAT
>CAZEJW010000242.1:0-4060 GCA_964512685.1 uncultured Leptospirales bacterium
CTGAGAATATAAATATGTTCCTAATGAATATTTGAACGGATATTTGGCCTCTGGGATGTGTTTTGTTGAGGCGGGTTTCAAACCCGCCTCTACTGGCCTATGTAAAACACAAAAGAATTATCACCGATACCTGTTTGCCAGCCGGTGCCTGATATATCATCAAAGGAAATTATCCTGTCAGGGTCATTAGCAGTACTTCCGTCATCAAGAACATATATTTTCTTGTTTAACACAGCTGCAAATGCAGCAGGATTATCAAAGGAATCTTCCTCATTATCAGGATTTTGAGACAAAATTCCAGTAATAGATTCAAGATTTTTGTCAACCTGCACCGCTCGTTTATTGCCAAACTGTATTACATATATACCGGATTCCTTTACAAGCAAATCCGAACAGCCAGCAATATTCATATTTTGAGAACCTGTGCTTTCAAAAATCTCATACTGCCCGGGATTGTCAAAATCGAGTCTCACCACAGATCCAAAGGTTTCTCCATCTGAAATAGTAAAATACACTATTCCATTTGAATCTGTTGTTATACCTTTGATATACCCCTGTAACTGAGTGTCTAATTCTCCAACAGAAATACTCTCCGGCTCAGAAACAGGATATTTCTCAGCCTCTGTTGATACCCTGTAAATTGTTTTACTTTCTGAATTATAGTAATAAAGATAATTACCTGCCATATCAATATGTATGAATTGCGGTAAATTCGCCCCTGTAATCAGAACAGGGTTTTCTCCGTTCATGTTATCCACTCTTATTATTCCGCCGGAAAAATAATCTACCCCATCATATGCTTCATTATTGGAAATATAAATCCTGCCCCTTGAATCAAAAGCAATATCATAGGGATAAAATATCATATCTGAAAATGAGACATCATAATTCCCTATTTTTTCAATATTTAGAATATCAACATCCCCATTAACCTCTGTATCATCCAGGTCATCAATCTGTACAACCCTGTTATTATTATAATCAGCAACAACAAGCTTTGTCTCAGAAGGAAGCATTCTGATATTCACAGTGTTATTCTGCCAGCCGGTAAGATTTAGAGTTGTGTTTCCCTTATACTCCAGGATAGTTCCTTCTGCCTGAGCTGTTACAGTAAATTTTCGTGCAGATCCTGTTGTCAGCTCAAGGCTTATGATTCCTGTTTCAACAGGAACTGGCATCTTTATTGTATCCATATCATCAGCTTCAACAGTAAGCTCAATGGATGTAATATCTGCTGGCGCATCCGCCCTTGTAGCTGTATTCGCCTTTTTCAGGCCAAGGTCAATAGTAACTGTTGTTTTCTGCGCTGAACTGTCAGAGCAGCCTGCTGCAAACAGCATAAATGCAGGCAATATGAGAATTGATAAAAGTATTTTCTTAAACATAATATAATTTCTCCGCAAAGAATTATTGGATTCCGGTCTTTACAGGAATTCATAAAACAGATTTCTGTCAACGAAGAAATATACAAAAAAATAATAACCTGCCCCTACGGGTTGCAAAAAATTATGCTGGACCTGCAGAGAAGATAATGTTATTAGTGTCAAAACTCAGATAAAAAAGGGGGATGAACATGAATCTCGCGTCCATTGAACCTTTTGAAATATGCTCGATCAGGCCGCCAACAGAAAACAACAGCCTTACCTTTCGCCTCACAAGAAACTGCTACTGGAACAGGTGCAGATTCTGCCCTGTATACAAACTGGGTGCAAAATTCTCCAAAAGAAAAATCGAAGAAGTAAAGGAAGACATAAGGCGCGCGAAAATCATTGACGACCTTCTCTTTGAAGAGGGTGATATAAGGCCCGGACACGGTTCCACTATCATGACTGCAAACAGGCTCATAAGAGAAATCAGGCAGGCAAAGGGCCTGCCCCAACACGAGCCTGAAACAGAACCAGATCCACATATCCTTGAACTCTCAGAACAGGATGACAGAGTTAAGTGGTTTCTTCAGTGGTTCAAAGACAAACCAGGCATAGAAGACAGCTTTCACCACATGGCAGCATGGAGACAGAGCGGATCAACCACCTGTTTTCTGGGCGATGCAGATTCGCTCATACTAAAACCTGAATTCATGAGCGAGGCTCTGACCACTATCAAATCATCATTCCCGGTCCTTGAGCGTTTTACAATATACGGCAGAACAAAAACAGCAGCAGAACAGAAGAGCCTGAAAGATCTCAAAATATTCAGTGAAGCAGGCCTGAACCGCGTACACTTTGGCCTGGAAAGCGGCTCAGACAGGGTCCTGGGGATGATCAACAAGGGAGAAACCGCCACCCACCACAAAGAGGGCGGAATAAAAATAAAAGAAGCGGGCCTCTCCTGCTCGGTATACGTTATGCCCGGCCTTGGCGGCATGGAGCTGTCAGACGATCACGTTAAGGGAACCATTGACGTTATAAACACGGTAGCACCTGAATACGTGCGGCTCAGAACACTCGAAATATTTCCTCACTCTCCTCTTGAAGAAGAAATAAGAAAAGGCAGTTTCACTGAGGCGGATGAAGAAACAGTGGTAAAGGAAATCCGCAGCATCATAGAAGGAATAAATGTCCAAACCGAAATTGTCAGTGACAGTGCAGTAAATCTCCTCTGGGTAACAGGAAGCCTTCCTGATGATAAAAACAGGATGCTCAGAAGAATCGATGAATACCTTGAACTGGATGCGCATGAAAAAATAATATTCAGCCTCAGGGCAAGGCTCGAATCATTCATGGGGCAGTATGGAGGCCTCACTGAAGATATAACCAGGGCCATATCCCCCCTTGTAAAAGACGGCAGGCTCAGCGTTGGTTCTGATCAGAAAGAAGATGCGCTTAAGGCAATAAAAAAAATCAGGGGCAAACTCATGCCCTGACGAGGATGTCACAGGAAAAAATCATCAGCAACAGATACTTCCATATCGCCAAAGGAAATAAAAATCTCCAGGCCGCTTCGCTCATCCACCTCAGAGACAAGCGCCCCGTAGTTTCTTCCTGCAACAATTTTTACTCTGCTCTGCGGGAAAAAATCCATATAACTCATAAGTGTATCAATATCAGAACTCTGCATTTCATTTACAAGCCTGATATCAAGAACAATAATATCCTTCTCTATTGTTCTTACAAAAGCAGAGTTAAATATCTTTGATGCTTCCTTTATTGCCTCAGGCACGGCAATGGATTGCCTGAAAGAAACAACACTCTTGCCCTTCCTCCTCTCAACCAGAATATATTTCCCGTTTCTTTCATCCGCACGGTTCAAGGCAGAATACCTGAGAGAGCTCTCTATCTTCTTTCTGAATATCTCAGGCTCTGCCTTTTTTGATATATAATCAGCCACACCGAATTTCATTGCATTCAGCACATCTTCTTTTTTTGTGTTATCAGTGAACATTATTACCGGAATATCCCTGGTAAACTCATTTTTTTTAAGCCTTGTGAGCACGTCAAAACCATCCATTTCAGGCATAACCACATCGAGCAGAATCAGGTCAGGGATTCCTGTTTCTGCAAGCTCGAGACCCATTTCTCCGGATGATGCAGTAATGACACTGTCATTCAGCTTCGCAAGTGTTGATTTAATATAGGCAAGAGATGTTTTTGAATCATCAATAGCCAGAATCTGATAAGATTTTTCTCCTTCAGAAATATCACTGAGTTGATTGGCTTTAACCTCTTCATCGAGTGCCTTGTGAACGATTTCCATAAACCGGTCATCATTAAAGGGTTTTACAAGAAAATATTTCACTCCCTGCTGTTTCGCGTGAATTACCTTTTCCTCATTGCCCGCAGCTGTCAGTATTATTACCCTTGCACCAGGATGATTGTCCGTAATAAGTTTGAAAGCCCTGAGACCGTCCATTACAGGCATGTTAATATCCATTGTAACCAGATCAGGAAGATGCTCCTGGTAGAGATTAACGGCTTCTGCGCCGTTTACTGCCTCAGCAATTATTTTATGCCCTTCTGCAATAAGAAGATCCTTTATCTTTCTTCTTGCAAGAAGAGAATCATCAGCAATGAGAATTTTAGCCATAAAAACTCCAATAGTCTGTCTTTTTTTCAAAAAAACT
>CAZEJW010000243.1:0-2172 GCA_964512685.1 uncultured Leptospirales bacterium
AACCAAATAAAGTTCCAATTTTATCAGGGCTGAGTTTTGTCTCTATAGCGGGGGCGTATTGCAATACGCCCCCACAATAGAGACACTGATACGGATTTTATTTGTTTACAGAAAAATGGATGATATAATATGAGAACATATCTTTCTGTTGACCTGCAGCAGAGAGACATGGTATATAATCATTTTTTAACAGTATTTATTCTTAAAAATACTTTTTAGTGCAAACGGAAGAATATTATTGCCCCGCCGCCTTCGGCGGCGGCAATAGAGTTTTTTCTTCTACAATAAAGTTTAGGAATAAACACTGATTTTTTAATGAAAGTTTATCAGTAAAAACAGATATTACGTTGATTACAGAATAAAACAACTGAGAGGTAAAAATGGGTTTAACATATAAGGATTCAGGAGTTGATGTTGAGGGAGGAAATTCCTTTGTAAAAAAAATTGCTCCGTTTGTAAAATCAACATTTTCAGACAGGGTAATAACAGATATAGGGGGATTCGGAGCGCTCTTTTCCGGATCATTCCCTGAAATGAAAGAGCCGGTTCTGGTTTCAGGAACAGACGGTGTTGGCACCAAGCTGCAGATTGCCCGCATGATGAACAAACATGACACAATAGGAATAGATGCTGTTGCAATGTGCGTGAATGATATTATTACATCAGGAGCACAGCCCCTGTTTTTTCTCGACTACATCTCCTGCGGAAAACTCGATGAAAAAATACACGTTGATGTTGTTAAGGGCATTGCAGAGGGATGCAAAATCAGCAACTGCAGCCTCATAGGCGGAGAAACTGCTGAACACCCGGATGTGGTTGCAGAGGACGATTATGACATTGCAGGTTTCAGTGTTGGAGTTGTTGACAGGGAAAAGATCATAAATGGCAGCAGAATAGAGAAGGGTGATGTCATAATCGGACTTCCATCCTCAGGGATTCATTCAAACGGGTATTCCCTTGTGAGAAAACTTTTTTTTGGAATAAAAAATTACACTGTAGATACAGTGATTGATGATCTGGGATGTCCGCTCGGAGAAGAACTCATTAAACCAACAAGAATTTATACGAGCGAGGTTCTCTCCTGTATTGGCAGCGGTATTGACATAAAGGGGATTGTTCATATAACAGGAGGTGGCTTTTACGAAAACATCCCCCGAATACTCCCTGAAAAAACCGGTGTTTCGATTAAAAAAGAGAGTTTTACTGTGCCAAAAATATTCAATGTAATACAGAAAGAAGGGAATATTTCTGAAAAGGAAATGTTCACTACTTTTAACATGGGTGTTGGAATGATGCTCTTTGTGAGAGAAAAGGATGCAGATAAGACCCTGGAGATCATTGCAGACGAAAAGGCAGCAGTGATAGGCCAGGTTACAGATAAAGAAGGTGATGTTGAGATTTCCTGAAGAGATGAATTCACTTTTTCAGATCTTTTTTGTTTTGCAGGCAACGCTGCCTGAGCTTGCCCTGAGCTGTGTCGAAGGGGTTGTCGAAGGCATAAATTCAGATAAAAAGATACTTTGATGATTATTTCGGAGGGATTATGTTTTCTGTGATAAAAAAAGCCGGGTATGTACTGACTGCTGCACTCGTTCTTTTTTCTGTGCCGGTATTTGCCCAGAGTGTTGACTGGGAGTCTGAGGCAACCCGTAAAACCATTGATGGCATTTCAAATATTGCTTCATCAATTATTTCTGATTCATTCACTCCAATGACTCATTTCAAAAAAGGTGAATGGACTGTGAGCGTTGTTCCTGCATATGCAAGGGTAAAGCAGGCTTATGATGACCCTGAAGTTAAGGGTGAAAGCATGAATGTGTTCTCAGGCGGTTTTGGCGGCGTATATGCAGCGAATGAATCACTGATGGTTTATGGAATAATGTCATTCATGAAGGCAGACGGTAAGCTCAAGGGAAAAATATACGGCGACCAGTTTGGAGAACAGAAATTTGATACAGATTATTCACTTGTGAATTTCAATACAGGAATAGGATATGATCTGCTTGCGTTTTCTGACAGCTGGTCTGTTCCGGTTTATGCTGGTGTTTCACTGCAGCGCTTTGGTGTTGATGTGAAACCGCCAACTGTAAGCGGGAGCGGTTATTCAATGCAGTCAGATATTTCAGGAAGCGGTGTAATCTTTGGCCTTAATGCAGGGATTGCAGCATCAAA
>CAZEJW010000243.1:2272-3985 GCA_964512685.1 uncultured Leptospirales bacterium
CTTCTTTCTTCCTTAACAGGCTTTTATCATGAAAAGGCAAATGACGGCCTTGACATGATTTCTGTTGTTATTGCCATTACATACAGGGGCGGAATCAGCGGCAGTGATTCTGAATGATTGAATCTGCAATGCGGATTCCGTCAACTGCAGAGCTTACAATTCCACCTGCGTATCCTGCACCTTCTCCTGCAGGATACAGCCCCTTTAATGAAACTGACTGGTAATCCTTGCCGCGTGTAATTCTCACAGGCGAGGATGTTCTGGTTTCTGTTCCAATGAAGATTCCTTCGCTTGATGTAAACCCGTACATTTTTCTCTCAAAGAATTTCAGTGCAGTGCGTATTTCATCTGAAATAAAATCAGGCAGCACTGCATTCATATCTGAAGGTGTTATTCCAGGGAGGTATGAGGATTTTGGTAGCGTGGCATCTGTCTTTCTTTTCATGAAGGATGCAATTCTCTGTGCAGGCGCTGTGAATCCGCCTTTGCCTGCTATGAATGCAGCTGATTCAATCTGTCTCTGAAATTCGATTCCAGCCAGTGGATGATTTTCAGTGTCGTCAGGCGATACTGTTACAACAATGGCAGCATTCGAAAAACTGAGATCCCTTGCGGAAAAGCTCATTCCATTTGTGCAGAGCATGTTATTCTCTGATGATGAATTTATGACCCTGCCTCCAGGGCACATGCAGAATGAATAAACCCCACGTTTTGTTTTGGGATTATTCCAAGTGAGTGAATATTCAGCAGCAGGCAGAATATTCCTGTATGATGAATTGCCATATTGGATGCCGGCAATTAAATCTGCAGGGTGCTCAGCTCTCATGCCAACTGCGAATCCCTTTTTTTCAAGACATATGTTTTTATCAAAAAGCATTCTGTATGTGTCGCGTGCAGAGTGGCCTGTTGCAAGGATGACAGTGTTGCATAAAATTTCCCTGCCGTCTGATGTGCGAACTCCCTTTGCATTTCCGCCTTCAGAGATAATTTCATCTGCTCTTGTGCTGAAGAGTATTTCAGAGCCTGAAGATTTAATCGTTGTTCTGATACTCTTAACGATCGATCTGAGGATGTCTGTTCCAAGGTGAGGTTTTGATTCGTAAAGTATTTCTGATGGCGCTCCGTGTTCAACCAGCTGTTCAAAGAGCCACCTGCTTTCAGGCCTGTTTGTTCTTGTTGTGAGCTTGCCGTCAGAGTAGGTCCCTGCCCCACCCTCTCCAAAGAGAACATTGCTTTCAGTATTAAGGTTTCCGGTTTCTTCAAGTTCTTTTATATCAGGCATGCGTTCTTCTGCAGGCTTGCCCCTTTCAATCAGGGTCACCCTGCCCCCTGCCCTGATTATTCTGAGTGCTGCGAATAGTCCTGCAGGGCCTGCGCCTATTATAACAGTGTGAAACGGTTCTGATGATTCAGGTGCGTTGGGGTATGTCTTTTCTTCATAAACCGCAGTGTTTATATTTTTGAGGATTCTTTCTGCATCTGAATCCGGAACTTCAATGAGTATCTTCAGGGTGTAGTGGATGCTGCTCTTCTTTCTTGCATCAAGAGATTTCCTGAGAACAGTGAATTCATCAACAGAAACAGAATATTCCCTTTCAAGAATCCTGTGGATTTCATCCATGCCCATGTCGGGCAGCATTTTTATGTGATCAATTGTTATTTTCATGAAAAGGATCTTTAAAGGATTTATATACAGGTGGCAAGTTAATTATT
>CAZEJW010000244.1:0-3947 GCA_964512685.1 uncultured Leptospirales bacterium
TATAAAAGGCTGAATATTCCATATTAACAGGTTATGTGATGCAGAGTCTTCCTCCTCCTGTATCTGATCTTGATATCAACTCTCTTGAACAGATGCTCAATGCTAAAAATGTGACAAACAGTTACAAGTTTTACTGGTTTGCTGCTATCCTTGATAAGGTTTCTGAGTGCCGTAGTGCAACTATGGATTTTAGGAAGATAGGTTGATTATGAAGAAAATTGCTGTAGTTCTTCTGTTTGTAATAATATCAATTTTTGCAATTATTAAGGATAAGCCTTATCTTTTGTTTATAATAAAAGCTAAACTGGAATATACTTTTAGTGATAAATATTCCTGTTTGAAATCGGAGCCTCTCGAAAAAAAATTAAATTATATCCCTTCTGTATCAGGAGAAGATCTTCGTTTTGATCATTTGTCAGTAATAGATAAAACCAAAGGTAAAATAAAGATTAAAAATAATCGTTCCGGTAAACTTCTATACTCAAAGGATTTTTCTATAGCTGATGATAAGCATTTTCAAGCTATTAAAGATATGATTGTCTCGATGGAAGATGAATTGAAGTCTATATTGAAAAAAAAGAAGAGTTATCAAAAAAGAAATTATTATGAATCTTTGAAATTTATCCTGAGTAAAAAGCCCGGGGATATTGATCTTTTTGCATCCGTTGATGATTTTACTGAAGAGTCCATATATTTGAATCAAAAGCATTTGATGTTGAATTCATATTCACAAACAATACTCTATCAAACTGAAAAGATGTATGGTTTGCTTCATTATTCTTCAGACAGTTCTATTCTGGAGTTATGGGATGTTCATGAAAAGTTTGGGTATTCAATTCACATGAAGAAAAAAAGTATTGATGAAATAGAGAGAATTATTTCTTCAATTAGTTTTGTTCAGTGATCACAATTATTAATGAATCTGTGTGTTTTTGATGTCTGTCTCATAACTTCTGAGGAGAGGCTGATTGATAATGACGTAGTCTAAACTTTTTACCGTATTAGCTGAAATTTGGATGGAATTAAAGGATGAAGGCGGAGGGGTAAGGATGGATAAAAATAAACATGTAACGGAAACACCCAGAGGACAATTTCTGGTTTATCAGGCCGAAGACGGTAAATTGAAGCTGGATGTACGGTTTGAGGATGAATCCGTATGGTTGACTCAACAGCTGATGGCTGATCTGTTTCAGACGACAAAACAGAACATCAGTCTTCATATTCAGAATATTTACGAGGAAGGTGAGCTTGATCCTGAGGCAACTGTCAAGGAATACTTGACAGTTCGATCTGAGGGGAGTCGTGAAGTAAAACGCCTGCTGGATTATTACAATCTGGATATGATTATCTCCGTAGGTTACCGGGTAAAAAGTTATGTGGCTACCCGGTTCCGGATCTGGGCAACACAAAATCTGACTGAATTTATTAAAAAAGGTTTTTTGCTGGACGATGAACGCCTGAAAAACCCGGATTTGCCATTTGATTATTTTGAAGAACTGGAACGGCGTATTCAGGATATTCGAACCTCTGAGCGCCGTTTTTATCAGAAAATTACCGATATTTACGCTACAAGTATCGATTATGATCCAACCCTGGATATCAGTATTGAATTTTTCAAAACAGTTCAGAACAAGATGCATTGGGCTATTACCGGACAAACAGCAGCAGAAATCATCCATTCCAGAGCTGATGCGGATAAACCTAATATGGGGCTCTCTAATTACCGGGGAGTAAAAGTACGCAAGCAGGATGTGATGATTGCTAAAAATTACCTGAATGAAGAAGAACTTGCCGCACTAAATAATCTTGTGGAGCAATATCTTATTTTTGCTCAGGGGCAGGCTATGCGTCGTATTCCCATGCACATGAACGACTGGATCAAAAAGCTGGATGCTTTTCTCAATATCAATGATCGGGATATTCTGAACCATGCAGGTAAAATTTCCCATGACATGGCCAAACAGCTCGCGGAAGGTGAATATGACAAATTTCACACCAAACGACTTTCTGATTCAGTAAAGTCTCTTGGCGACTTTGATAAAGCCGTAAAGCAAATTGAAAAACCTTCTAAATAAATTTTCAGAAATCCCCGCTATCTGAGGCTGAAACAGGAAATGTGTAACATATGATAATGTTAAAAACGAACTGGGCCTGAAATAGGAACCGTTTATTTATAACATGGATTTGATACTGCATTTAATTTTCAACAGACCACTACTCACTGCCTTTCATTCCCCTTACAGGAAGATAAAAAAGGCCAAACAGTGTCTGGCTTTTTTGAGAGTCGGACAATTAGCCATGCATTGTCATGAACCATGATTAAAGATGATTTAATGATTGGGATGATTTGGGGAGAGAAGGGATTTCTGATGGGTGACATACACTATGAAGGGCAGGTGCAGGAAGAGCGTTTCAAAGAGATTATTTCAAACACAATAGTTCCGTTTTACAGAATAGTACAGAATCAGGGGTTTGTTTTGTGGGGTGGGGTGTGAGGGGATGAATGAGTAAGAGGAGAAAGATAAGATAATGGAAGTTACCGGAATATATGAAAGTTTAATTACTCGGGTTATGCAAGAGAAGCTTTAAGTGCAACATGGTGATTATCATGTTGAAAAAGAATCTATTGATGCAAGTGAGGCTGCTGTTAGACTCTCAGGGTTTTTGAATAAAATAATTCATTACGTACTTGAGTCAATACCGAAATCTGAAGATCGACTGACGCAACAGATAGAATTGTCGAATTCGTTAATTCTATGGCTTCGTGATTATATTAATGATTCTGATTTATCAGATAACCTGATAGATACTCAGGGCATGCTTCTCAAAGCCTTGCTTTCAAAAAAAAATCCAGTAGCAAGTGATTTTCAAAAATATCTGAGCAGGGTGACTCCATTTACAGGATTGACTCAAAGCGATCTGTTTACAGGAAGCAATTCAGGTGTTTCTCTTGAAAGTGAATTTAAAAAAGAGATTCTTTCATCAGATACAATTTACTGGCTTGTATCGTTTATAAAATGGAAGGGTATAAGAATTTTTAAAGAGGAGCTGGAAGAATTTACCAGAAGTGGTAAAAGCCTGAAAGTAATTACAACATCTTATATGGGAGCAACAGATCCTGATGCTGTTGAGTTCCTTTCGTCCTTGCCGAATACAGAAATAAAATTGTGCTATAATATTTCTCAGGAAAGGCTTCATGCTAAATCATATCTCTTTTTAAGAAATACAGGTTTTGATACAGGATACATAGGTTCTGCTAATATATCACGCTCTGCACTTACCAAAGGGCTTGAGTGGAATATTAAGGTTACATCTGAAGAAATACCCCATATAATTGATAAATGTAGAAGTACGTTTGAAACGTACTGGCAGTCACCCGAATTTGAGTCATTCAAAGCAGGCGATACTATAAGCAGGGAAAAGCTAAGAAATGCAATTCGAATTGCTCGAGGAGATACTGGTTCTTTGTCAAACGAACTTTTTTTTGATATTGAACCCTATTCCCATCAAAAAGAGATACTGGAAAGATTAACTGCAGAACGTGAGCTCCATGATCGCTGGAAAAACCTTATTGTTGCTGCAACCGGAACAGGTAAAACTGTAGTGTCTGCTTTTGATTTTCGTCGTTTTTACAGAAATAATCCTAACGCAAAACTTCTTTATATTGCTCACAGAGAAGAGATTTTAAAACAGGCCATTTTGACTTTTCGAGGAATACTTAAAAATTCAAATTTTGGTGATCTATGGGTTGGAAACTATAAGCCTGATAAATTTGATCACCTTTTTATTTCGGTTCAGACCTTCAATAGCCAACGAGAAAAATTAAACCTTTCACATGACTTTTTTAACTTTATAATTATCGATGAAGTTCATCACATTGCTGCAAATAGTTATCGACCAATACTTTCTTCTTTCTCCCCGGATATTCTGCTTGGTTTAACCGCTAC
>CAZEJW010000245.1:0-3795 GCA_964512685.1 uncultured Leptospirales bacterium
CATCATCATAAAAAGGCTTCTCAGCTATTGTAACAGATGAATAGGGATACCTGCCAAGTTTATTTTCAAGCCATTTCATGGATGAATCTACAGCATCCTTATAAACATCAACATGATAAGAGTGAGGGGGATGATGAAGAATCGTAACAGGAATTCCACTGCACTTACTTTGCTTTTCAGAATAACGTGCTGAAATAAATCTCAGGTTGAAATGCCCGGGCTTTTCAGAAATATAATTATAAAAATTTCTGCCTGCATCTTTCCAGGACTTAACCAGTTTTCCAGGAGCAACAGCCACCTGGTCAGAAGATGTACTTACAACAATATCCCATGTAAGAGAATCGGCCTGATCAGAATGAAATGAATTTTTACCAGAGAATTTATTTCCCGGATCATCCATCCTGGATTTCTTCACAGCAAGCCCCTGTTCTATACGGTCCTTGTTGTTTTCTATTTCCCTGTCTTCATTGTATCCAAAATAAGGCAGAATATCTGTTCCAGTAAAGCTTCCATTATAAGCTATATCTGCCTGGGGATCTTTCTGATGAAAACCCTGGTAATGGCAATGGCCCTGAACATTGATTTTCATGGACTGTCCCGGCATCAGGGGGGTTGACAACCTGTAGATTGAA
Organism: uncultured Leptospirales bacterium; assembly: GCA_964512685.1. Lineage (GTDB taxonomy): Bacteria > Spirochaetota > UBA4802 > UBA4802 > UBA5550 > CAZEJW01. The sequence goes on from CAZEJW010000245.1 coordinate 633, forward strand.
TAACGCAGCTCATAATCTCTTTCCTTCGGAAGGATCATTCTGCCTTCTGATGTAATGCTCACTATTGTTAGAAATTTCTTTCTGTCTACATGGAGTGTATTTATCCTGTCAGAACCTTTGTTCTTACATATAAACTCTGCAGTATAGATTACTTTCCTGTCTGCCGGGAACATTCTTAGATTCATTGCAACTGAAGTAATCTTCGGCTGATTCAGCTCAGCATACTTTTTATACTTTTTCTCATAACGGGCCTTTTCTTCAGCCTCCTGATCAGTTGTCTGATACCCTGCTTTTACAATAAGGTTATCATGAATTCCATACTGAATCATGCCAAAGCTGAAAAGAAGCACCAGAAGAATAGATACATTCAAAGGCCCCAGCCTGTTAATTATTATTCTCCCGCGTTGCCTGAGAGTTCTGTCTGCGCCCCTGTTCCATAACATTACCGCAAGAATAATAAATATTACTGAAAGAACCGTCCATGCTGCAGCAAGCCAGTGAACAGCAGAATCAAATATTCCATAACCATTCATCTCTGAATATTCAGTAGCTGCAGGTGTAAAGGGAAAGGCAAAACGAAGCTGTTCTATTGAACCGAGATCCAGGGATACAAGAAAAAACAGGAAGATTGTAATTGAAAAAACATGGCCTGCAATCCTGTTTTTTACAAGGGACCCAATAAAGAAAACCATTGTTATAAGGTAAACTGACATGAGCCATCCCATTCTTGGCCCGTAAAGGTCCTTTAAATACAGTCCCCATTCAATATTCGTGAATCCTTCTGAGACCTGCGCAACAAGGCCTGTCAGAAGCATGAGAGTGCTTATAATAAAACCCACTCCTGAGATGGTAAAAAAACGTGAAAGTATGTAAACCCACGAGGGAGTAGGCATTGCATCCGTTATCTGCCATACCCCGGTTTTACGGTCTTTAAAAAGCAGCTCTCCGGCCATGATTATCACAATAAAATAGATCATTACCATCATGATTATTCTTACATATGTCATGGCAGATGTAAGAGGCAGGTGAGATGTTGTTATATAGTATTCCTCTGTCCAGAAAAAATTATTCAGTAAGAAACAGAAGGCAAGAAAAATTACAAGAAAGCGGAAAAATGATGTTCTTGCCATGGATTTGAATTCAAGCCAGGACAGCCTTACAGCCTTTGATAGCATTGACAACAGACTGTATTCAGGCATGCCGGGTTCATATTTATACTGCTTCTTCATCCCCCCTGAAACATCTTTGACTTCTGATTTTTTCTTTAAGGGACGTGATATGAAATACTTAAAATCAAACCTTAGATATGCAGCAATAAACATCACCAGTGATAGCGAAAGCCATACAATTCTGTTTACAACCAGTACATTCGTTACTTCAAGAAAAGCTGTATTCCTCTGGGCAATACTCATATTATCAATAATATCCATTACAATTGTATATCCAAAAGGATCGATAAGATGAAGAAGAAAGGGATATGCAGTCTGCCCCCTGTTTGCCTCTGTAAGCATTACCATCATCATAACAAGAAAAGAACCAACGTAGGCAACTCCTGTCTTGCGTGAGAAAATAACGAGGGAAACAGAGAAAGTAACAAGGAAGATAATATTCGGAACAGTAAATATAACTGTTGCATGAATAATCTGCCCCCAGGGAACCGCGCCAAACTGTTCAGGTGTACCTACCCCGCTGTATGGAAGCAAAAGCATGCCAAGCGGATAACCTGTAACAATGATTATATTGAGCAGCAAAACAGCCAGGTATTTACCCATGAAATATTTTTTATCATTGAGTATGCCCGAATAAAGGGTCTCAGCTGTTTTACTCTCTATATCTCTCGAAAGCGCGCCTGCTGAAACAACAGATGATATTATTATCAAAAGAACACCCATTATAGACAGGTTCTGATAAAACCCCATTGACGAGTTCAGCAGAGTATTGCTGTTGCCGTGATAATCGTTGGTTCCTACAGCATACCAGAGGCCCTGAATTATCATCATTATAAAGAACACATAAGTAAATGGCTTTTTGAAATTAAAGAGAAATTCAAATCTGAAAAATTTTGACATTTTAATTCTCCTTTATACCACCCGCCATATCCGGATGAGAACATATTACTGCAAAATATGCATCTTCAAGATCAGGTTCCTTCAGGTTGAATGAACTATCAGGTTGTTTATCACTGAAAACATCAACACTGACAGTTCCCTGTTTCAGGTGAGTTGAAGTAACAATATACCTTTTTTCATAATCTTCGAGTTCACCACGGTCTATTACCTTCTCCCAGATTTTACCACTTACTGAATCAATCAGTTCCTTTGGTGCGCCCCTGTAGAGAACTCTGCCATTTCCAATAACTGCCATATCACTGCACAGTGTTGTAATATCTTCAACTATGTGAGTGGAGAGGATCACAATAGAGTCTTCTCCAAGTTCACTCAGCAGGTTGTGAAATCTTTTTCTTTCAGCCGGGTCAAGGCCTGCAGTTGGTTCATCAACAATGATCAGGTCAGGGTTTCCTATTAATGCCTGTGCTATTCCAAAACGCTGTTTCATTCCGCCGGAATATGTTCCAAGTTTTTTGTCTTTAGCGCTGTACAGGTTCACCCTGTCAAGAAGTGATTCCACTATGTCCCTTCTCTCTTTCTTTTTTACGAATCCCTTTATGTCTGCCACATAGTCGAGCATTTCCTCTGCTGTAACAGTATCGTATACACCAAACTCCTGGGGAAGGTAGCCAAGCACCTTCCTGATTTCTGCCGGACTTCTGAAAAGATCAACATCACCAAGAGAGATATTTCCTTCATCAGCGTCCTGGAGAGTTGCTATTGTTCTCATGAGTGTTGACTTGCCTGCCCCGTTCTGTCCAAGCAGACCGAACATTCCCTTTTTAATATCAAGGCTCACATTATCAAGAGCCCTGACACCGTTTGCATATGTTTTAGATAGATTATTTATTGTGAGTTCCATTGCATTTCCTCTTTGAATATATATTACATATTAAAATTCTAGCGTTACCTGCACTCCGAATGTACGGGGCGCGCCAGGAACAACTGCCTCAGATCCTCCACCCCAGTCGAGTCCCATTGTATAGTACTCTTCATCAAGGATATTGTTTATGAAAAAGCTGAAATCAAGATGTTCTGATTTATATCCAGCCCTG
>CAZEJW010000246.1:0-3793 GCA_964512685.1 uncultured Leptospirales bacterium
AAAAAGCATCGGGACTTAAGCCTTCTGAATCAAAATATCACCGTGCAATTGCAGAAGACCTATTAAGGCTCGAACGTACACCTGAAGCTATATCATCCTTTAAGAAAGCGCTTTCAATAGAACCTTCAGATGCAAAATCAGCAGAACGACTTGGGGATATTTTCGCAAGAGACGGTGATTTTAAAAAAGCTGTAGATTATTACAAACGGGCTCTTCAGTACAACAGCAGGGATCAAAACCTGAGAAGAAAATATGCAGCAGCCTATGGCAGACTCAATGGCAGCAGCACAGCAGTGACTGATACGTCTTCCGGAAACAGAAACTCAGGAGAAATATCGTCTTCCGATCGGTCGATTTCTGACGATGGATTGACCGGGGAAGGATCAGGAAGTAAAGGATCAGCAACCGGACGAAAAGATAAAAACAAAATCATTGAAGATAAAAGTGATCTTGCTGAAACAAAGACACCAGAGAATAGAAACAAAAATAAAATCAAGGAATCTGCCCAAAAGTGGAGAGACCTTGGGGACAGGCTCAGAGAAGAAAAAAAATATGATGACTCAGTGAAAGCCTATCTCAAGGCAACTCAGATTGATAAAAATGACGATCATTCTCATTACTGGCTTGGACGGATTTACTATCACAACAGAATGCCTGAAGAAGCAAAAAAGTCTTTCAAAAATTCCATAATAGCCAATCCCAAAAAGGCTGATTCTCACTACAGGCTGGGACTGATCTATTACATGGAGAAAAAATACGCGTCAGCTGCAAAGTCTTTTTCAAATGCCGTGAGAAATAAGCCTGATTTTCCCAAGGCTTATTATTCAAGGGGCCTATCTTACATGAAGCTTAAAAATAACACAGCAGCAATAAAAGACCTCAATAAAGCTGTTCAGCAGGACCCTTCTATGGACAGGGCATATTTCAACCTGGGCGAAATATACAGACAGAATAAAAATTACAGCGAAGCGCTTCGCCAGTTTACTTTAGACCGTCGCCTCAGGCCGGATAATCCCGACACGAATTTCAAGTTAGGTGAAACATATCATGACATGAAATCATATTCAAATGCTGAATCTTTTTATAAACAGGCTCTTGAAAAAGACCCTCAATACTACCAGGCAATTTTTAACCTGGGACTCATTAAACAGATAAAGAAGCAATACACTGAAGCGATTGCTCTTTTTGAACAGGCAACGAGAATAAAGGGAAATGATTATGCTTCATATTATCAGATGGCAAAAGCATATTCAGAAAGCGGAGATGATGACAAAGCCATTGAAAATTATAATCAGGCTCTCAGGATAAACCCTAATTATACAAAGGCTTATATCAATCTTGGGCACCTTTATTCTAAAAACAAACTCTATGAAAAGGCAATTGAGCAGTATAAAAAAGCGTCAGTGAATAATCCAAGGTCATTCGAGGCACACTACAATCTCGGAAATGCCTACAGAGAATCCAGGATGTATGATGAGTCGATTGAAGAATACAAAACAGCGCTCACCATAAAACCGGTTGATTCCAAAACGCATTTCAACATGGGCATTTCATTCAGAGATAAAGGAAGCTTCAATGCTGCAACAGGTTCCTTTGAAAAAGCAGTTCAGATAAATAAAAAGCTGTATGACGCGCATGAAGAGCTGGGAATGATTTACTACAGAAAACTCAAAAACAATAAAAAGGCGATTGAAAATTTTGAAAAACTTCTCTCAATGAAGCCAAATCATCCACGGGCTGACAAGATAAGAGATATAGTCAATCTTCTCAGATCAAAATCCAACTAGGAAATACAATGAAAAAAATCATCACGATTATTGCACTCTCATTATTTTTTTCATCATGTTCCTCAACGATCAGACAGCCAACCAACGAGACAGTTGGAAAAGAAGGCTTTCTGGATGCAAACAGCTTTCAGGTTCTGATAAAATCAGAACCTGAAGCAAAGGCAAGAGGACTTGTTGAGAAAAGAGAATCTGCTTTTAAAAAAGGGAATAAAACCCTTATTTCGAAAACAGTTATCAGAATGATAGAGTTATGCAGTCAGCAAAATCCGGAAATAAATAAAATCGATGTAAATAATCGGAAGAAAATAAAAACAGAATTCAATGCAATCGCTACAAGAGGAAACACTGTTGCGGTTTATTACCTTGAAGACAATTCAGCTCTTTTCATATACAGAATAGATGTAAAGGGACTTCGCAAAGAGATAGATAGAGTGATTAATGATTTCAAAAAAGAAAAAAATAGATTCTGAAGGGATATTAGAGCATAAGCATAAACAAGTACCTTTATTTCAGTATTTGTTCCAAAATTATTTTCTGGTAAAAATGAAGGAAATTTATTGTTTCATTTGGCGGCGGAGGCAATGGAACTCCATTCTTTAATAAAGTTAATCAATAAACACCGCCTCTTTTTCAACCACTGGCTACTTCTAGTACTTATGTTTCCCACCCGCCTTCGGCGGGCGGGAAACATAAGTACTGATTTCAACAATTGTTATAATTTATTGGAATTTTAAAAATATAATTTTTAGAGGTTCACTAATTTCTTTCAGGGATAACACAGCAGGTGAGATGATGAAATACATAAAAGCTTTAATGATATTTATATTAGCATCCTGTATTGTATATTTTTCCTGTTCTCCAAAAACAGTAAAAAATAACGAATGCAGGAAATCTTCAACCGCAAAAACAAACGGACCAGACAGAGAATTCATGAAAGAAGGATTCATCAATTCTGGAACATACAGAATCATTATTGTATCAACAAAAAGCGAATGTCTTGAAGGTTTAACCTCAATTGAAAAAAAAGCAAAAAAACGAGCAGTCACAAGCCTTAAAAAGTATATACAGTCAACAGGGAAACGGTACACTCAGTCACTCAATACCGGCATGATAAATTTAATCAACGACAATGGACATTTTTCAAGAAAGGATGAAAGCTGTAATAAAGATCTGATTTTTTTCTTTGACATAAAGAAAGATAATATTAAATATTACATCAATACGATTTCGAGCAGAGAATAATTTACCCGGTAATTTCGACAGCAGACTATTATTTTTATTACATCAGTTATAGATGTAATATGCAAGTTTCTTGAGAATAAAAATATCAAGATTATTACGGCAATGGTCATAAATACTACTGAACATGACTCCAATTCCAAAAGAATTTTCATCTATTTGATCAGTCCTTACCACCATTGCAAGAGCTTCAACATCCGAAAGATCAGTATCTATTTCGCCGAGATTGATAATTACCCTGATAATCGATGATACCTCAATAGCTCGATTCAGCTTAAAATACAGGCCTCCCCTGCTTATATTTATAATATGACCGATAAAATCCCTTGCGTCAGTATCCTCATTACTTGATTCCAGAAGTGTCTCAACCACTCTCACAGGAAGTTCAACATCAAGTCTAAAATGTTTTCTGATATTATCTTCATCCCCCTTTAAAAACCTTTTTGAGAGCCAGATATCAAATTCAGAATCAAACCACTCCTCCAGAGAAGCTTCAAGTTCTGCATCTGGTCGATTTTTGAGTTTTTCTCTGTGATAGTCTTCGATAGCTTTCCTTATTTCTGCGGAAAGGTCTTCGTACTTGATATAGTCTCTCTTCATTTCAATCCCCATTTATTGTCAGGTTCTTAAATTAATATGTCATATTTTATGAAGTTTGAAATATTTAAAAGAAAATATCAAATATTTTCTTGAAAAAATACGATATTTTACATATAAACATAATAAAGATAGTTTTTTAGAAGAAATTTTTATTCCTTCTGAATCTG
>CAZEJW010000247.1:0-3747 GCA_964512685.1 uncultured Leptospirales bacterium
TGAAACGATGGCCACTGTTGACCCTGATTACCGTAAGGCAAAAATTCCCAATCCAATAAATGTTACCCATAAAAATGATGATAAATCAGGTTATTTCATAACAACTTCCAGAGAGATCATTGTTACTGACGAAACCGGAAAAACTGCTTCTTTCAAAATCAGGCTTACAAGTAAACCAAGAGCAGATGTAATTCTTACTCTGGCCAGCAGTTCTCCTGATGAGGGAGTTCTCTCGCAATCAACATATACATTTACTCCTTTTACTTGGAATTCCGATCAGACAGTGACCGTTCAGGGGATTGATGATTCTATTGATGATGGTTCACAGCTTTATCAAATTGTGTGCACTTCTGCACAGAGTGACGATTCGAAATATTCAGGCAATTTGCCTGATCCTGTTAGTGCAGAAAATCAGGATGATTCAGATTCCGCTGGTATCAGTGTCAGTGATATAAGTGGTGATACCTCTGAGAATGGGACTCAGGCAACTTTTACAATTAAACTTGATTCTGAACCATCTGGATCTGTGATTGTTAATTTTGAAACAGACAACACTGAAGGGCAGCTCTCAGAAGCCAGCCTTCAGTTTGATTTTTCTGACTGGAATACACCAAAAACAGTTATTCTTACAGGTGTAGATGATGATATTGACGATGATGATATAAATTATTCGGTTATTTGCTCATGCAGTGGTACTTCAAACGAATATCTTACTCTTGCTCCTGTTTCAGTATCAGTCAGGAATATTGATAATGATACTGCCGGTTTTGATGTAATATCAGATGATTCAGTATGTTCAGAAATACTGACGAGATCTTTGCCTGACAATGCTTCTTTTTCGGTTAAACTGAAAACGCAACCGCTTTCAACTGTAAGGGTTAATTTTGCATCTTCTGATGAGACTGAAGGAATTCCTGATACTGACCATCTTCTGTTTAATTCAACAAACTGGAACCAGTATCAGGCTGTGGTTGTGAAAGGCGTAGATGATTTATATGATGATGGAGATAAGTCATTCAGCATAATTTTTTCACCAACACAATCAGATGATCCAAAATATAAAAACCAGATACCATCTGATATTCCATTTACAAATACTGATAATGATACTGCAGGTGTCAGTGTTTTCCCATCCGAAGGATTGATTACAAGTGAATCCCTTGGAGAAGATACATTCACTGTTGTTCTGGATTCAAAACCCACCGCAAATATAACAGTCAATATGACCATTCCAGAAACAGATCCGATTCCGGCTTTACTTTCCACTGGCTCACTGATTTTTACCCCGGAAAACTGGAATGTGCCTCAGGAAGTTACTCTTACCGGAAAGGATGATGAGGGAGAAAGTTCTATTGGAGATACAGACTATACTGTTGTATTCAATGTTAATTCATCTGATCCTAATTATAATCATATATCTGTTCCCAATATTTCCGCAGTAAATTGTGATAATGAAATGCCTGGTATTACTGTTGGAAATATTAATGGCAATACAAGTGAGTCTGGCGGGACTGCTGAATTTGATATAAGCCTAAACAAAGCACCGGAATATGATGTAACTATAACCATGCAGATCTCAGATCCATCAGAGATTGTTTTTAATAAATCCGGGACTGATTCACTTGAAGTTTATTTCTCTGCCGGTGATGTAGCCAGTCAGACTGTTGTGTTAAAGGGAATCGATGATTATGTTGATGACGGTGATATCTCATGTACAGTAGAGTTTATTGGAATAGAATCATCTGATTCGAAGTACTCAGCTCTGCCGCTACCGGGTTCCCTGAGTGTAATTAACTCGGATAATGATACTGCTGGTGTGACCGTCAGCCGGATATCTGGAGATACTTCAGAATATGGAGATACAGCAGTCTTTACTGTTGTACTTGATTCAGAACCAACTTCAGCTGTGAAACTGAATCTTCAGAGTGATAATGCAGCAGAAGGAACTGTAGACCTTTCATCACTCACTTTTGATGCTTCAAACTGGGATATCCCTCAGACAGTGACAGTTACCGGAATTGATGATGCTGTAAATGATGGAGATCAGTACTTCAATGTGATATTCCAGCAAATAGGGGATTCGGACACAACGGATACATCATACCGCGGTCTTACGCCAGCTTCAGTTTCAGTTCTGAATGTAGCAAGATTCATGGAAAATATTCCGCCTGAGCCAGTAGGAGAGGAGGGATTTTCTCCTGGGAATATCAGCAATAATTCAATTTATATTTATAAAAAGTATGGTGGTGAACCTGTTCCATATGTATTGTTCAGGGATGAAGACTGCAGTGGCAGGGCAACTGTAATGAAATATGAGAATGGTTCCTGGCAGATTGTAGGTCTCAGAGGATTTTCATACAACAGTATTGCTGAAAATGCAGATGACGGCATATCCATCTATGTCTTCAACAATGATAAAGGTAATGAAGATCCTTCTGATGATGTACCTGTGCCATATGTTGCTTTCAGGGATAACACTGGCAATGACGGAGCTACTGTTATGAGATACACCGAAAGCAGCTGGAGTATTGTCGGAACCGAGCGCTTCACTGATCATGAAGCTCATTATGTATCACTTGCAGTCCTTGACAACGGTACTCCAGATGGTGTGCCCCATATTGCTTTCAGGGATGGTAATGATCTTGACCTGCTGACTTATTCAGAAGCAAAGGTCATGAAATATGATGGTTACTGGTCTCAGGTAGGCGGCAATGTATCTTCTAATTCGGCAAAATATGTAAATCTCAGAATATACCAGAATAATTCTTATAATGGAGGAGAACCGGTTCTTTACTGTTCATATCGTGATGAGGGAGCTTACTCATGGAGCATCAGCAAAACATATGTGAAGAAATTATCAGGATCAAACTGGGAACAGGTAGGCGAAACGCTTGATTCAGGTGCAAGTTATATATCATTATTTATATATGATACCGGCAGTGAGCCTGTTCCCTATATTGCTTATAATGATTCCGGCCTTAAAGTAAGAAAATATACAGGCTCGGGCTGGATTTCCCTGGGGGATGATGTTGCCGGTCCGGACTCAGTTTCTTTTGTATCTCTTTTTGTTCATGACAATGGAACTGATTCAGGTATACCTTATGTAGGATGCAGCTATTCTGACGGATATGCTCATGTTTATCTTAATAGTTCAGAAAATGAATGGCTGAAAGTTGGAACTTCATCAGTCCAGGTTGAGAAACCTGCAATTTTTGTTTATAATGATGATTCCCTGCTTGGAATCCCATACCTTTTCTATATTGACAATAGCGGCGGTTCCAGGGACGGGCAGGCCAGTCTTGTGAAATTCAACAACTGATTTTTACTGTTTTCTATAAATACATTCCCTTTCTCTGGATTTTACCAGAATAGATTCGCCTATAACCTGAATTGACCCTGTCTTCAGTTCTATGAGATTTCTGTCAAAATTAACCACTCCAAGGAATTCTTTACCCTCTTCAGGTGCCTGATTTTTATCAAATACAATGACCAGGTAGTATTTGTCTGAAAAACCCTGCACTTTTTTAAGTGCAATGTATTCTTTTTTACAGTTGCCGGAATATTTTTTATAGATGCCATTGTAGTCAGGATATTCTCTGCATGAGAGAATAAGGATAATTATAATGAGGAAGGGGATTGCTTTTTTCATATTTCCTCCTGTCAGGAAATTTGTTTTTCCAGCCAGTTTCCAATCGCTTCACTTATCCCGTTTGAATTATTGGAAGATACATTCATGAATCTTTCTTT
>CAZEJW010000248.1:0-3742 GCA_964512685.1 uncultured Leptospirales bacterium
TCAATATATTTTTCTATTGCTTCGGCTAAATCAGTTTTTCATCACCTTTTCCATTAAGTAATTCTCATCATATTTGTTTCCCGGATTTTTGATTTTTACAATCTTAAACCCGCATTTATTGACATAGAAATTGTGATTGCGCTTCGAGAATCCGGGTGTTTCAGTTCTCCAGACAACTGTATCCGGGTATTCTGACTCAACAAATTTCCACGAGATAGTCCCCAATCCTTTATCCTGCAGTTGAGTATCTATAAACATGTTTCCCAGATAGTTCTCATGATTCTTGTTTACCCAAAGTATAATTGCACCAACAGGACTTCCTGCTTTAGAAATTTTGAAACTTTTGCTGTCTGGATGAAGGGCCCATTTTTTTAAAAAATCACCATTGTCATAGCCATCCGGTCCTCCTGAATCTTCATTCAAATGTCTCCTGGCATCTTCATCAAAAGCCCGTTTCATAATGGGAGTTAACAGTTCAACATCGCTTTCAAGAAAATCATCAAACTGCAGACCATTAAATACTTTCATTTTTTCTCCTTATTTACTAAAACCAGGTCTAATTACGGGAAATGTTTCTGGCATGTGAAGTCGCCGCAGGCGGTTCTGCTGAAGTGCAGCGCAACCGCATATTCACCGTCAGTCGCTGTGTCTGATTTATTTTATAATTTTCATCACTGAATATATGCAAAGATAGTATTATACCATTTTCTTTTTTCTAACCACAGAAATGATCATCAGCAATAAATATCCTGATAATCCGATTGGTAAAACTGATTTAAGGATATTCACCAGCTTTTGGATTCTTAAAGGATTATTACCGCTGCTGCCAGTTTCCCATATTAACCATGCACTTCTCAGTTTATGAATAATCGCGGTTCCTCCATAATGATTTGTGAGTATAACAAGTCCATCTTTTTTCGCAGGCAACATTGTTACTATCGAACACCAGCCGGGTAAATTTATTCCGGAATGATAGACTTCCTCTATTTTTTTGAACCACATCTTACTAACTGAAAAACTCAAACCATTGGGAAAAATATCATTTGTTTCCGGCTGGGATATAAACATTTCATTTATGGTTTCATGCTTTAAAAAATTCCTTGTATTATGCGGTTCAAGTAAAGCCAGTAACCAGGATGAAAGATCCCTGGCTGTTGTGTATAATCCCGCTGCAGCTTTGGCAGTAAATATTCTTGCCGGGGCAATTTCATTTGAAACATTATATACAACAGATAAATTACGTTCTATTTCCGGAGTGAGAACAAAACTACTTTGATCCATCTTCGCTGGCATCAAAATTTCATTTTTCATATATGTATTAAAAGATTGGCCTGAAACATCTTCGATTAGTAACTGAAGCATAGTATAACCTCCACCTGAATAACCATGCTTTGTGCCGGGCTGATATACCAATCTCACACTTTCATTATTTGCATCATTCGCAGAGATGAGTGATTCCACAAGACTTTGTGGTGTTTTTCCGGGAAGGAATCCTGCATAACCTCCTCCGACATCGGCTATTCCAGCAGTGTGGCTCAATAGTCTTCGAATCGTCACATCACCAGTATTAAATTTTGACTGGGGCAATTTCCATCTTTTCAGATAACGCAAAACAGGAGCTTCAAGCTCAATTTTTTTTTCTTCTGCTAATTTCATTATACCGCATGCAGTAACAGATTTTGAAACAGAACCAGCCTGAAAAAAAGTATCTTCAGTTACCGGTTTTACTTTTTGCTCATCAGAATATCCATAGCCTTTCAGACAGATGATCTCCCCGTTATGAATGAGTCCGATAGCTGTTGCCCCTACATCAAATTTCAACATGTACTGTGGAATTTTATCATCAAGATATTGAATAAAACCTTTGGTATCATTGTGTTTCGCAACAGGAATATCGATAATTGTCAGTACAAATGTCAGGATTGCAATAATTATTGTCCAAAGTAAATATTTATTTTTGAACATATTTTTCTTTCTCTTCTTTCTCTTTGGTCTGTACACCATCTACATTGAAGCTTGAATAATAACGTGCCAGCAGAATAGACAAAGGAATAAATAGTATTGACCATAGCGCAAGAACAATGATTCCAAAAACATCTGATGAGCTATCAGTTGATTCATACAAAAAGGGTAATAAAGGAACCACAATACAACTTGTTCCCCACAATCCCATTATCAGCAATGAAGTTTTCAGAAGACGATTGTTGATGATTGTAAATGAAATGAACAAAACAGAGAGTGACATAAAAAAATACCCAAGGATATCTAACGCAAAAAAGGCTGTACGAGGTGGAGCGTATGCGACAATTGACAAAGCATCCGGACTTGGGGAACCCAGTCTAACAAATGAAATCTGAACATAGTAAACCATACAAGCTAAAACACAGTAGATAACAGCAAAGCTCCGGGCAATCCTGGCGTGTATATTCCTGTCTTCAGGAGTGAAGTAGCTGTTTGATATTGTCATTATTAAAAAGGATATGGCAATCCCGATACTTGAGGCATATGCGAACATGGTAAGTCGCTCAATAAAGATTGTAATCCCAAATAACAGAACAAAAAAGCCCGTTAAAAGCGCAGACCATATTGCTATTTGTTTAACAGATTTATTAATCATCATTCGTTGTTTCCTTTCTTTATCTGGTTTCTATTCTTAGTCTTCGCTACCGTCTTTCTGTCTTGTGCAGATTTATTGCTTACAACGTTTTGCTTATGCAAGGTCGCGGCATTCTTTTCGCCGCGATTTGCCGCAGCCCGAACGACCGCCAGGGAGTGATGGGAATTCTCAGATTCAGCAAAAATACAATTTCTATCTATATCTATAATCAGCCACATTATCTACCTGGCTGAATATGGATATCCGCATGGACTAAGGCCTCAAAATGTTTTTAGCATAAATGATTTTTTTCTGCTCTATCTCTTTCAGATGCAAGGATTCCATGCTTCCACTGGTTTCTGTTCTGAAATAGACATATTTGAATTTGTCAGTATTAGATACTATTACCCGGTCAGGATTATAATTGCCGAGCGGTGTTGGTATTTTAAAACAGTTGAGACCACCGGGTAGCTTTTCATAGATAAGCAATTGTTCACACTCAAGGTCAGAAACAAATTTCCGTTAAATAAAAGAGTTCAAATTCAATATCTTTTAAAATTTTCCGGGCCATTTTCTTGACGAATGGAAAATTCTCAAGATCTGAACTTCTTCATTTTTAATTCTATAAGGGATTATGAATGGAGTTCCATCAATTATTAGTTCTCTTGTTTCCCTGACCCTTCCTGCACGTCCCATGTAAGGCTGGCTTGATAGTAACTGTACTTTTTCATAAATGATTTTGGCAATTTTGGTTGCAACAGAGGGATTATCTTCACTTATATATTCAATAATAGATTGCAGGTCATTTAAAGCTAAATTCAGCCATCTTATTTTCATCTATACTCCATATTTTTTAAAGACCTGCTGAACTTTTTTATCTGAAGCAAAATTACCTTTATCTGCTTCTTTTACACCTTCATTTATTGCTTCAATTTGCCAGGATTGTTCATCAATATATTTTTCTATTGCTTCTGCAGCTAAAAAAGATTTAGATCTGTTTGTAGCCTTTGCTAATTTATCTAATTTTTCTGCTACATTTGAATTTAGACGTGCAGAAACAGTTGAGCTTCCCATATTTTGCCTCATTTGTATTATTTGTATACAATGTAATAAGTAATTGTTTAAATTTCAAGCAGGATTTGAGAA
>CAZEJW010000249.1:0-3741 GCA_964512685.1 uncultured Leptospirales bacterium
GGAATGCCGGAATCTCACGCAGAATATTTATGAACTTTGTTCCATGAGATTCCTGCCTTCGCAGGAATGACAGAGACAATTCTACATACGATGACAGAGACAATTCTACATACGATGACAAAGACAATTCAATATACGATGACTGATTCTCAGAAGTTGATGGATTCAAGGAATACATCATTGAATTCTTTGTGGGTTGAAAGCTCTATGATTTTTATTGAATCCCTGGCCTGCTTGATCTTGCTGTAAAATTCGTGATCAATACATACTGCAGCAGCAGCATCCAGGCTTGAGTTGCCTATAAATGAATATTCAGCGTTTTCAAAAACAGGCAGAAAGCTGAGGGCTTTGAAATTATCTATATCAAGGTTTTCACCAAAGGCGCCTGCAATGATTACATTCTTTACTGTTCCCGGATTTATATTCGCTTCTTTTATAAGCAGCTGTGCTGCCGCCAGACTTGCTGCTCTTGCAAGCTGAAGACTGCGGATGTCTTTTCTTGTAATATATATTCTGTCATTAATCATTATCCTGCCTTCATCAGGTCTGAACTCAAGGCATGGAATTCTGTGCATCATTTCCTCATGAAAGGAACCTGTTTTGTCCATTATACCTGTTTCAAGGAGTATTGCTGCAATGTCAATAAGGCCGGTGCCTGAGATTCCTGCTGCTTCTGCATCCCCCTGAACAGAAAAGTCGATAGATTCTGTTTCTTCATCATAATAGAAATGGGTTATTGCACCCTCTGCAGCAGTCATTCCGCAGGATATATTCATTCCCTCAAGTGCAGGGCCCATTGCACAGGATGTTGCATATACCTTTCCTGTCCCTTCTGCAATGAACATCTCACCATTTGTTCCAAGGTCAATGAAGAATGTGTTTTCTTTGAATCCTTTGTCAAAGACCAGGGCCATTCCTCCTGTGAGGTCACCTCCAAGCCAGGCTGACGCGCATGGCAGCGCGTTAATTTCAGCAGCAGGAAAAGTATCTGCAATGGTTTTTTCTTCTATTCTGTCAAAGTCGAGGGTTTCTGCAGTATAAGGATGCCTTCCAAGCGGACTGGTATCTATTCCTGCAAGAAAGTATATCATTGTTGTGTTTCCTGAGAATATTATTTTTTTCACTCTTTCGTTTTCAATGCCTGAGTTTTCAAGTATTGATTTTATATAAGCGGAAATCTCTTTTGCAAGTACCTGCTGAATTTTGTGCCGGCTTTTACCTGTCATTGCAGCGGATATTCTCGATATTACATCATGCCCGAATATTCTTTGAGGATTCAGGAACCCGGTTTTGGCTTTTATTTTTTCTGATGCATTGTCTATGAACGCGATTTTTACAGATGTTGTTCCAATATCAACAGCAATTGACAGGCTTGAATCTTCATTTATTCCGGGCAGGGTCATTTCTTTTTGTTCCCGGAAGGATGTATATATTATAACATCACCTTTTGTTTTTGCCTGGCACGCCAGTCTCAGCTCCGGAGAAATAATAAATGATTCTTCAGAAGGAGTTCCGGGGCTCAGTTCTCCCTCTGTTTTTACTATGCATTTACCGCAGATGCCCTTTCCTCCGCATGGGGATTCAATGGGCAGGCCCTGGTCCATGAGTATGTCAAGGAGAAGGGTTTCTTCCGGGTATTCGGTTTTTATTTCCTGCGGAAGAAGGGTTACTGTGTATTTTTTCATAATGGTTCTTTTTGCCTTTATTTCGGGGCCGCGAAGGCATCCCCCCTTAAGAGAATGATCTTTCTGTTTTTTTTATGCAAGAAGATTTTTTAATGGACAGGTTCATGATTTTTCTGGTTTTATTGCAATTTGAATCAAAGATGTAAATTTCAGGAATTCATATGGATAATGTTTCGATAATTTCATACCCGTCATCAAGAGATGATTCTCTGCTTTCTCTTACTGAGTCGAGGTCCCGTTATATGCTTCCCTTTGGAGGAAGATTCAGGGTCGTTGATTTTACAATCAGGAATTCCTTTTCGTGTAATGCAAGACATACGGTGATATATAACAATCTTGAAGACGATCTCGAGGATTATGTTGAAGGATACGGGCCTTTTGCAGACATGAATTTTCCTCCTCTCAGGGTTGTATCCAGGGATTTCTCGGACATAAACTTCTGCTATAATCTTATAATGGATACAAATACCGCATACTATATTATCTATAATGGAGACAATCCTTCCATTATTGATTTTGAAGACATTATGAACCGTTATAAGAAGAAAAAGGCGGATTCAGTACTCTTCAGGATGAATGTTGACGGAAAGCCGACCATGGCATACAAGCTTCTTGTGACAAAGCAAAAGACCCTTTTGAAGGCAATAAACAAGGCAATAAAGGAAGACCGCACATCACCCAATATTTTCGAGATGCTCATAAACATGATGATCAATGACGGCATTAAAAAGAGTGATTTCTCTGCACCATACTGGCCTGTTCGCAATGTGCCCGAATACTTCAATCTCAGCAGGGAGATAATCTGGAATACTGAGAGCTTTGACCTTCTTTTCAATGAAAAGATAATTCAGAGCCAGATAAAGACAGAAGACTATGCCACAATCGGAAGAAGCGGTAAGATCGTTAATTCCTTCATTTCGGATTTCTGCCACATAAACGGAAGAGTAGAGAATTCTATAATATATCCTGGCGTGGTAATTGGCGACAGCTCTTTTATTAAGGATTCCATTATCCTGCCCTTTGTAAGAATCGGTGCCGGAGTAAAAATTATGAATACCATTGTTGATGAAAATACTGAATATCAGCAGGACAGTATTTCACTGAATATTTCTGATATGTGCAGGGTGGGCTCGGATGAAACCAATCTCAAGAACAGTGATTTCCCGAGATCTCTGTTTTCGGGAATTACTCTCATCGGCAAGAACTGTCGTATTCATGATGCGAATATAGGTGGTGCATGCTATGTGGCTTCAGGGCTGGGTGGTGAGTTCTTCTCATCAAAAAAATATCTATACGACGGACTTTCAGTGGTTTAAATGTTCATTCCATACAAAGATGAAAACCCTGTAAAAAAATTTCCTATTGTCACGTATTTTCTGATTTTTGTTACTGTTGCGGTTTTTTTTGTTCAGTATTTTTCCACTTATGGATTTGAATATTATTCCCGACAGTTTGCGCTCATTCCTGCTGAACTCTTCAGGGGAAACCTGCCTGACTCGGACCTTGTTCCTCCGTTTTTAACTCTTGTGACATACTTGTTTGAGCATGGCGGAATCAAACACCTTGTTTTCAATATGCTTTTTATGTGGATCTTCGGAAATAATATCGAGGATGTAATGACACGATGGGGTTTCCTGGTTTTTTATCTTTTAACCGGAATGATAAGCGCTCTTGCGTTTGTTGTCTTCAATCCGATGTCTGAAATTTCGCTCGTTGGAGCATCCGGATCGATTTCTGCTGTTCTGGGTGTTTATCTCTTTGTCTTTCCCCTTGCAAGAGTCAGGGCGCTTTTCTTTATTATCCCGGTGCGGATGCCTGCATTTATATTTATTGTTATCTGGTTTTTTTCCCAGGTTTCGGGTTTCCTTGGGGGAGGGGGAGATATAGCCTGGATTTCACATATCGCAGGTTTCGTTTCCGGTATCTTTCTATATCCCTATTTCCTTAGAAGAAAGAAGTAGTGCTAATCAACTAACAGTTTTTTTGAGTAGTAGAACAGGTTCCGCCGCCTTTGGCGGCGGGACCTGTTCTACTACTCTCTTGAGCTGACTGTTGA
>CAZEJW010000250.1:0-3710 GCA_964512685.1 uncultured Leptospirales bacterium
AGTATTCTTCTATTTTAACTAAAAAGTATTTTTGGGAATAAATACTGATATTTTTTAATTAATCAGTTATCATTAATATTAATTAATATTTATTGACATCTGATCAATCAGAAATTCTAACTTTGCGATCAGGAGAAACAGATGAAAGCTTCAACAAGATCAATACTGCTGGCTTTTCTAAAAGAGAACGACTGGGTTTCAGGTGAAAGTCTTAGTGAAAAGCTGAATATTTCAAGGGCGGCCATATGGAAAAACATCAAGAGCCTGAGGGAGCTGGGATATAATATTGAATCTTCTTCTCGGGTTGGTTACAGACTCGCTGATTCTCCGGATCTTTTAATCCCTGATGAAATAATCTATTATCTTGAGACTGAAGTAATCGGCAGACAGCAGATTCATTACTTCAGTTCTGTAAGTTCAACAAATACTGCCGCCTGTGCCAGGGCAGAAGCAGGAGATCCTGAGGGAACCATTGTTGTTGCAGAATTCCAGAAAGCAGGAAAAGGTCGGCTTGGACGGGACTGGCACTCTCCCTCCGGTGAAAATCTCTATATATCATTAATCCTTAGACCGGAAATATCTCCATCCGAAGCTTCGGGTGTAACCCTTCTTGCGGCAGTCGCTGCAGCGGATACTTTAAAAGAAAAAAACATTGATCCTGTAATTAAATGGCCGAATGACATTCTCGTAAATGGAAAGAAAATTGCAGGCATTCTCACTGAAATGAGTTCTGATCAGGATCAGGTTCACTATATAATTCCAGGAATCGGCATCAACATCAATACAAATATTTCCAAAATGCCTGAGGGCCTGCGCACACAGCCTGCATCAATTTTAAGTGAAACCGGAAAAAAAATGAACAGGGCCGAATTCACCGCTCTCTTTCTTCAAAAGTTTGAAAGCCTGTATCTTGATTTTAAAATAAACGGTTTCTCCAATATACTCGAGCAGTGGAAAAAATATTCAAACATAATCGGCAGAAAGGTTAAGGTAGAGCTTTTGCGCGGAACAGTATGCGGGATATGCGAAAGTATTGATTCAACAGGCGCTCTTATTGTGAGGGATGAAGAAGGCGCGATCAATCACATTATTTCAGGAGACGTAACTCTTTCTGAGTGATGTAAGGGAAACCCGATAAATCAATCTTTGGACGTTAGCTTGCGGGTACGGCATATATAACAGATTCAGCCCTGTGCAAAGAGTCTTACCTGGGCTGTAAGATTTGCCAGGTATGCGTTTTTTTCCTGGAAGATGCCTTCCTTGTTTTCATATTCCTGTTCAGCAATTATTTCAATTGCCTTCTGCACATCCCCGCCTGCTTTTTCAAGATATTCCACAATAAAATCCCTGTGTGACACAGTAACCTTCAGGGTTTCTTCAAGGAAATTTTCAGCGTCTTCATCTGTAATATACCATCCGTGAGCAAGGCCTATAAATGACGGCCTGAGTTCAATCAGTCTTTTCATTGAAGCAAGATAATCATCATATGACGAAAGAAATTCTGCCTGAACAATGTCACCGTTTTTTCCTTCCACATGACCGAGAGCCTCTCCCGGGATGAGTGTCTTTATTTCAGGAAACCAGTAAGAGAGAGAATCCCGGGTGTGGCCTGGTGTTTCCATTACTTCACAGGTGATTCCCCCAAGATCAAATTTATCTCCGTCTTTTAGTTCCAGATCCAGTTGAAAATTTGTGATCGCTGTATCTTCATCCCCCGTAATGTTTTTGAAAAGTTCATACTGGAGACTGCTCATGTAATTCATCTTTTCAATAAGACTGTCTTTCTTCATGAGATCGTTTATCCTCGGATGTGCACCAATACTTACATTGGGGAGTTTGCGCCTGAGATAGCTTACTGCACCAAGATGATCATAGTGTGAATGTGTTAGAAACAGGAAATTGAGTTTTTGTGAACTTCCAAGAATTTCCCTGAGTGACTTTACATATAATGGCCCAAACCAGTTTATTCCTGCATCTATCATCAGGTTTTTTTTCGAACCTTTGATTACATAGGCAGGATAGATTGCATTACCTGCAACCTCGACTCTGTCGTTGATTTTCCCATTTGCATAAGCCTTCATACAGCCTCCCGGATAATGAAAAGATTTGAATTAGGTTTTTATTTCAGAGGATAGCATTATTTTCAAGTTAAATTTGTATACAACCAAAAGTTTAACACAGTACATATTCTTTTCACAGAAGAGCTGCGATAGCGTTTTTGTCATGCTGACATCACAGAGTGCAAATCATTCCCCAACAGGCTGAAGAGTAATCTAATGCAGTTCACTGAGATAACCTTTATTATGTTGAACCTGTAGTAGCAGACAGTTGATGGTCTGTCATTCCGGCTGGAGTGAAACGGAATGCCGGAATCTCATACAGAGTATTGATGGGATTTTCCCTGTGAGATTCCTGCCTTCGCAGGAATGACGGACAATTATATTTTTATTTCTTTTATCCTTGAATTAAGTTTGAAAACGAATACCATTAAAAGAGCAGACCGGAGGTGGAATATGGATATTCAGGTTAGCAGCAAATCATTTTTAAACAATCAAACGATACCATCGCGCTATACTTGTGACGGAGAAAATATTTCCCCTCCTCTCGTATGGTCTGAGGTTCCTGATAAGACCAGGAGTATTGCAATTATCTGTGATGATCCTGACGCCCCTTCAGGAGACTGGGTACACTGGCTTATTTATAACATTGATCCCAATATAAATGAATTGCCTGAAAACATCCCTCTTAAGAGGATAATCGACGGGAATACCAGGCAGGGAATAAACGATTTTGGCAAAACCGGATATGGCGGCCCCTGCCCGCCATCCGGGAATCACAGATATTTTTTTAGATTATTTGCCCTGGATACTGTTCTTGATTTAAAGGAGAATGCAAAAAAGAAGGATCTTCTCAATGCAATGAAAAATCATGTAGTTGCAGAAGGTGAACTTATAGGTCTGTATGCAGGAAAATAGGAAATGAAACTGCCTGTATTTTATCACAGGGACATGCTGCATCCCTGTGATAAAATACATTTGTGCACGTTTGTTCCTTATTTAAAAAGCTGTGTCAGAAACGGCAGTGCAACAAATGTTCCTATTGTCGAGCCTATTGACGAAAGAATGAAAACAAGAAAAATCCGGGTAATCCTGTTTGACCACCAGTTTCTGAACCCAAGAGTCTTGTTTTGAATCTGTTCAAAATCGAGAATCCTGGGCTTAACAAGAAAAGTCTGAACCAGTGCCGTAACAAAACCTGCGCCAATTGTTGGATTGAGACTGGTAAGTGGGGCTGCAACAAAACCGGCAAGAATTGTCAGTGGATGAGCCAATGCAAGTACACAGCCTATTGCAGTGAGAATACCATTTGCCATTATCCAGTAATAAACTGCATCAGCAGCAACATCTTTTCTCCCGCTCATGAATCCCCATGTAATAAGACCAACTACAATGGCAGGTATGAGCCATGGAATAATTTTCCCGAATATCGATGGGGGCGGCACAAAGCTGATTTCGTCTTTCCTGGACGGATCCATTTCACCTGTTAAAAGTTTTAGCATTCCCGGAACATGGCCAGCTCCAACCACGGCCACAGTTATATTACCGAGATTGTTCTTTATTTCATTTGCAAGATAAAAATCTCTCTCGTCAATGAGCCTTTATGTCGTCGACGGATTGAAACCGCTGCGAAACTTTTTTCTTGTATTGTTC
>CAZEJW010000251.1:0-3625 GCA_964512685.1 uncultured Leptospirales bacterium
TGAGCTGAAGTTTCCCGTGAAGCCCTTTGTGATGATACCATTTTATTGAGTTCAAAGATTGTTAAATCCCTTATACCTGTTTCTGCAATCAGTGCCTCTTCGGATATGCGGCCGTTTTTCTTTGCAGCTGCTTTCAGGATTGCCGCTTCAACTGCTCCCGGACGGGTCATCATCCCTTTTCTGAAAAGTCTGTAACCTGCTATTATCAGCAGCCCTCCTGCTGCAAGAAGGGTGATTCCTGTATAAAAGCGTGTACTATTATCGGAAGAGGCTATAACAGAATTCCAGCAATAAGAAGAAAAGCTCCATAAAAAATTTTTAATGTCATTACCACTGCTCCTTTGTTCTTTTGTTAAGCTCATTACCCATAGAGGTGAAAAATTTCTCTATGTCAGGCCCCTTTAGAATATCTGCTGTGTTTTTTTCAAGCTCTTCTGCGAATTGAAGCGGGTGTATATTATTAAGCTTAACTTCAATCCCCTTGTCTATTACCTTAAGCTTTTCAGAAAAGTCTTTTGAAAAACCAGGTACATCTATTTTCAGTGACGGGAGCTGGGAATATTTATCTTCAGTTGCCTTGACATCCTCTATACTTTTGAGAAATTTATTTACACCCTCTTTGAGTCCTCTCATAAGAGCTATCAGTGACACAGACTGTTTAATCCCTTCCATTAACGAAAAGAATATGTTGTTCAGCTCCCCGGTTTCAACAAGGCTTCCTTCAATGTCAGGCCTGTTTTCTGAGAAATGCGCTCCGCAGTAGTCGCAGAAAAAAAGATTTTTTTTATTCTGCGATGAGCATTGATTACATTTTTCAGGTTTTGCTTTATCACTGTTAAGGGCAAGGTATTTCTCATAGCCGCTGAGAGATCCAATAGCCTCTGTGAATGCCCCTTTTTTAATCAGACTTTCTCTGTTTGATTCAAGATTCAGTAATTTCTCGCAGAGTATGGAATATTCTGCCTGGAGATAGTTCCACTGCTCCTGAATCTGCGAATCCTGCTGACCGATATCATCTTCAGCTTTAATCCATTTGTTCCTGATATTTTCAATCTGATCTATGTATTCGCTTCGTTTATCCATTAGTTCTTTTTTCAGTTTATCAGCTTTTCTCATGTTGAAAAAGTTTGTTATAAAGCCGAATCCTGTACTCATTTCATCGATTCTTCTGTTATATGAATTTATTTCCTCTTCAAGAAGATTTATTTTTTCTTTCAAGGCCTCCTCTTTCGAGTCAAGATTGAGGTTCGATTTTTTAAGCCTGTTCATGTATGTTATTCGTGATGAATTGATTTCCTTAAGATTCTTATCCATCTCATCTTTTTTTGATTTTAATTCTTTAAGCCTGTCAGCAAAAATATCAGCCTGGGATTTAAGGGCCTCATTAAAAAGTTTATTTACTTCATCAGGGAATAGATTTTTATCTTTAAAAAATTCCTCCTGTAAAAATTCAATTTCATCACTCCGTATCTTTGCAACATTGTTGAAATTTTTATTAAAATGTGACTGAATTTTTTCAAGTTTTTCAGTTATGCTCACAAGAGTCTCAGCTGTATCTTCAAGAAAGGCGATCATGTTTTTTAGTGAACCCATTATTTACCTCTTATCCCTTTTATTCCTTTGCTGCTGGTTCTTATGCTTTTTTCAACAGACCAGAGCAGATTATTTAAAACAGGTGATTTCCTTCCGGTTTCCTCAATTTCTTTAAATGAACCTGCATTCTCCCAGTAGAGGGGGCATCCTCCTGAACATAACTGCTCAAGTTCGCATTTTTTACATAGAGGAGGCACATATTTTTTTTCCCTGTAATATAAGGCCTGGTCTGAGTTCCAGATATGCTGGAAACTATGCTTTAAAAGGCTTCCGATTCCTCTGTCAAAGCTGGAGCAGGGTAGAATCTCTCCTGACGGGTTAACAGAGAGTAGTCCGGAAACACAAGCGCATGATTTTGAACCAAGGCCATGATCAACCGGATTGAATACGCAGTATGGCGTGGGTGAATACCAGACAAATTTAATTTCATTTTGTGAGCAGTATTTCAGTACAGGTTCCAGAATACTTCCGATTGTGGTGTATCCGATATTGATATTTTCATTATCACGGGCAATTCCGGTGGCTATGATCATGTTCATTGACAGGTATGAAGCATTGAATTCTTTTTTTACAAATTCAACAAGGGGTATAAGGTGTTCTCTGTTCCCTCTGCATATTGTTGTGTTTGTATGGGTGTGTATGCCCGCTTCTTTAAGGTTGTGGATCGCCTTTACAGTATGTTTAAAGGCACTGCTGTTCCCTGTGATTTTATTGTGAATATCATTGTCGTGGGATTCAAGGCTTACCTGTGCTGACTTAAGCCCGGAACCGGCCAGTTTTTTTACATAATCAGGATCAGAGCAGATTATTCCGTTTGTTATAAGGTTTGTGCGCATCCCCTTTCCCGAGGCATAAGCAATCAGTTCGGGCAGGTCTTTGCGCAGAGTTGGCTCTCCTCCGGTAAAGGAGATTGTGGGTACTTTTGCTTCACCGGAAATTTTATTAATAACTGTTTTAACTTCCTCAGTTGTCATTTCAGGTTTTTCATCACCCCTGTAAGGGCTTGATGCATAGCAGAAATCGCATCTGTTCTGACATTTGTATGTGAGAGCTATTTCTGAAAGTATGGGGAGAGCAATTTTACCCGGATCATAGGGTATGGTCTCGATCATTGAAGCTGATCCGTAATTTTCGTTCATAATAGCGCTTAAGGTGTTTATTATCTCAGAAAGATCTTTTAAAACAATTGATTGTTCAGCACTGTATTTTGATGAGATTTCAGCAACGGCTGTCTCAGCATCTTTTCTTTCGCTGTAAAGCATGTTAAGCATATCAAATGCGGTGGAATTTACATGCTGAATTTTATTAGGCCTTACAATAAGTAGTGAATCCTCAGCACGCAGGGATATAACATCAAGGGTTGAGGAAACAAATGCGTCAATTTTAAGAAAAATATCTTTATACATAGATTCTCCTAAAAACTCGAAACGCAGGCCGAATGGCATGCAGAGTGGCAGGCTGAATGAACGCATGCGGAATGACAGGCCGAATGACAGGCTGAATGGACACATGCGGAATGACAGGCCGAATGGCATGCAGAGTGGCAGGCATCATAGCTGAAGGAGGAAATGTTTTCCACCCCTGATGCAGCAGCGTTTTCAATTGCCTTTATATCAGCCGGTTTAAAAAGGTTTTCAATGTTGTCCACTATTTTTGTAGAAACGTTTTCCACGCTTTCAACAACACCTTCTGAAAAATCCTTTATGCTGTCACTGATTGAAGATGAGCCCTCTGAAATTTTTTCAAAAAATTCAACCGGTTTACTTTGAGATGAATCGCCGCTTTTAAGGATGTCACGCATGTATTCCTCTGAATTCCGGTCAAAGCTGTCATTTAGAATTATCCAGGGATGGTAGCTGTTGTAATACTCTTTTCGTTTTGGAGTATCATCTGCCCCTTTAAAGTCCTCCCAGTGACGGTCAACCTTTTTGCTGTAGAGATCAGCTGTTTTATTGATATCCCCTCTCCATACCTTGGATTGAAGACTTGATGTAACATCTTTTATTATTACAGGGATCCTGTTTTTTGCCAG
>CAZEJW010000252.1:0-3591 GCA_964512685.1 uncultured Leptospirales bacterium
GTCAGAGATAATCAAATTGTTTGGCAATAAGGAAAACTACCTTAACGCAATAAGAGAACTTGAACAGGAATTATACAAGGTGGCAGCATAAATGAAAAACATAGGCAATATTATCAAAACATTACAGAACATCATGCGAAAAGACCAGGGTGTTTCCGGTGATGCCCAGAGAATTGAACAGCTGGGCTGGATGATAACCCTGAAAATTATTGATGACAAAGACACAGAGCTTGAACTGATTCAAGATGATTACACTTCCCCTATTCCCTCAGAACTGCAATGGCGTAATTGGGCAGCAGACAGCGAAGGCATTACAGGGGATGCTTTAAAGGAATTTGTAGATCAAAAACTTTTTCCCGGTCTTAAAAATCTGGATATCTTCAGTGGCAATAAACGAGCAGTTATTATCAGAGAGATTTTTGAAGGTACCAACAACTATATGAAAAACGGTACTATCATTAGACAAGTAATTAATCAGTTAAACCAGATTGATTTTAATGTTTCTGAAGACCGTCATCTTTTTGGTGATATTTACGAAAGCATTCTTAGAGACCTGCAAAGCGCAGGAAATTATGGAGAGTTCTACACACCTCGAGCTATTACCGAGTTAATGACCGATATTATCAATCCCCGTTTGGGAGAAAAGGTGCTTGATCCTGCCTGTGGGACTGGAGGGTTTTTAACCTGTGCCATAGAGAATATCCGAAAGCAGGATGTTAAAGGCGTTGAAGACTTAAAAACGCTTGAAGCAACCATTCACGGCAAAGAGTTTAAACCACTCCCTTTTATGCTTTGTGTAACCAATCTGATTTTACATGATATAGAAGTTCCTAATGTCGATTATACCGACAGTTTGAACCGTGAATATACCGGAATTGGTGCAAAAGAGCGGGTTGATGTTATTCTGGCAAATCCTCCTTTTGGCGCTTCGGTTGCTGATGGCGTACAGACCAATTTTCCATTGAATTACAGAACCACAGAAAGTGCCGACCTCTTTTTGCTGTTGATGATTCGCTATTTGAAAGACGGTGGCCGTGCTGCGATTGTTTTGCCCGATGGTTCACTTACCGGTGATGGGGTGAAATCCCGCATTCGTCAGCATTGGCTGGAGACCTGTAATTTGCATACTATCGTGCGCCTGCCCAATTCCGTTTTTCAACCCTATGCCAGTGTGGCAACCAATCTGCTGTTCTTTACCAAGGGCGAAGCGACAAAAGAGATCTGGTATTGGGAGCATAAGCTTCCCGAAGGCGTTAAGGCCTATTCCAAAACCAAGCCGATTCAGAAAAGTGAATTTGATGGTTTGAAGAAATGGTGGAATAAACGCAAGGAAAGCGAACAGGCCTGGAAAGTGCCGATTAAAACTTTGGAAGAAAATGGTTTTAATCTTGATATCAAGAATCCTCATATTGCAGATGTTGAGCAAACCTATTCAAGCAAAGAGCTGTTGTCCATGCTTCATGATTCATTTAGGAAGAGTGATGCGCTTTTAGAAAAGTTGAAAGTGGAGCTTGGCAATGAATGAATTAGATAATTTTTATTCAGAGATTAAAGATATTTTAGCTAATGCAAGAAAGAAAGCCTATTCTGCAGTTAATTTTGCCATGGTTGAAGCTTATTGGTTAATAGGAAAGCGGATTGTTGAGGAAGAGCAAAATGGGAAAGAACGTGCAGATTATGGCGAATATTTAATAAAAAATCTCTCTATTGAATTAAAAAATGTCTTAGGCAAAGGCTTTTCTTTAGCCAATTTAAAAAATTTCCGTCAATTCTATATAGTATTTCCTGATTTTCAAAAAAGCTACGCACTGAGTAGCCAATTGAGCTGGACACATTATCGTTTGATTATGCGGGTGGAAAATGAAAGAGCCAGAAACTATTATTTGACGGAATCTTCTGAACAACGTTGGAGTACAAGAGTATTAGAACGAAATATCAATAGTTTCTATTATGAACGATTACTTTCTTCTCAAGAGAAAAAAAAAGAGCTAATAGCTCAAAAATCCTTTGAAAAAAATTCTTCAAAGGATTTTATTAAAGATCCCTATGTTTTAGAATTTCTGGGTTTGCCAGAAAAACCATTCCCCAAAGAAAATACAATCGAAGCATCTATTGTTGAAAACCTGAAAGATTTTCTATTGGAAATGGGTAATGGATTTTCTTTTGTGGGCAGACAGTTTCGCATCAGTACAGAAACCAGCCATTTTTATATCGATCTGGTTTTTTATAACTACATACTCAAATGCTTTGTTCTTATTGATTTAAAAGTTGGAAAACTTACCCATCAGGATATAGGGCAAATGGATATGTATGTCAGAATGTTTGATGACCTTAAAAAACAAAGCGACGACAACCCCACAATTGGTATAATCCTCTGTTCTCAAAAAGATGATACGACCGTTAAATATTCCGTATTAAAAGAAAACGAACAGCTTTTTGCTTCAAAGTATCGGTTGGTTCTGCCAAGTGAAGAAGAACTGGCAGCAGAGGTTAAAAGGGAGAGACGGTTGATTGATGAGAAGAGGGGGCAGGAAGATGGCGAATAACTGGAAAAGAGTCAGAATTGATTTTAACACCGTAAAACTTGGTGATTTCATAGAGCCTATAAAGAGAACCTATGCAGAGTTCGATGATGATAAATATTCTACAGTTTATGGTGTTAGTAACACTGAAGGTATTTCTATTACAGGTAAAGAGGCAAGTAAAGATATTTCTAAGTATATTATTTTGGAAGATGATTGCTTTGCTTTTAATCCTTATCGTATTAATGTCGGTTCAATAGGCATTAACAGTAAGGGTTTAAAAGGTTGCGTTAGTCCCGCTTATGTTGTTTTTAAAACTAACGAGAGGCTAAACCCATATTTTCTTTTTCATTATTTAAAAAGTGACTTTGGAAATCATCTAATAAATTGGTATGGGAATAGAGGTGGTGTCCGAAATGCATTAAGATATGATGACTTATGTCAAATAGACATTCCTGATATTGATTTATCTACGCAGTTAATTCTATTGAAAAATATCCAAAACTATAGTGACACTTTCCATAATTTAGGTAATGAATCAGCCTCCCAATCCTCCTACCTCACCAAACTCCGCCAAACGATTTTACAGGAAGCCATTGAAGGCAAACTGACTGTTGACTGGAGAAAAGAGAATCCTGTCCGCAAGGGTAATCCTGATTATGATGCAAAAGCTTTGCTGGAAAAGATTCAGGCAGAAAAAGAAAAGCTGATTAAAGAAGGTAAAATCAAAAAGCAGAAACCGCTTGCTCCGATTAAGGCGGATGAAGTGCCGTTTGAATTGCCTGATGGGTGGGTTTGGACGAGAGTTACTGATTTTTCAAAGCAATATGTTGACTGCCCCCATGATACACCCAAGTATATCGAATCTGGTTACCCATGCTTAAGAGCACCAGATGTAACAGAGTCTGGAGTTAAACTTGATAATGTAAGATATGTTTCAGAATCAGAGTATATAAATAGAATTAGTCGATTAAAACCGAAAAAAAACGATATTGTATATATTAGAGAGGGCGGCCGGTTAGGCATTGCTGGTGTAATTAAAACAGAAGAAGCTGTTTGTTTAGGCCAG
>CAZEJW010000253.1:0-1246 GCA_964512685.1 uncultured Leptospirales bacterium
TTCTTTCAGATTCATTTTTTTCAGCAGGGGCATGAAATCTTTTAAAAGATCCTCCAGGTGTATTCCTGTTAAATCATCTCTGCCAATGCCGCTAACATTCCGCACTGTTGAGTTGGCAATAGTAATCCTTAGGTCATTGTCAACTCCCACTATTATATCAGGATCAGAGTCTATTATATTTACAACATAATTCTTCAGTTTGTCTATTTCCTGACGGGCTATTTTCCATTCTGTTATATCCATGAATATGGAAACAACCTGTTCCACATCACCATTTTCATTGAAAGAAGGATACGCGTCCGTAATAACCCAGAGAAACTCTGCGATTTCCTCATGATATATTCCAAGCACTGTGTTCTTTACATGCTCTCCACGGAATGCTCTTTTCAGCGGATAGTCATCCGTTTCAAGCAACAGGCCTTCCTCATCATACACCTTCCAGTCATTTCTTATTTCGACCCTGTTCTCCATCGTTTTCATGTTATCATTGTCCATTCTGAACATGGATCTGACTGCGGGATTACTCAGCAGAAGGTTTATATTTTTGTCATAAACTGTCACACCCACTGTGAGATTATCCACAAGAGTCCTGTATTTTTTTTCGCTCAGTCTCAGTTCTTTTTCTGCGTGTTCCAGTTCTGTGTTTGCTGCAATCAGCTCTTCATTGGCAGCCTCGAACTCTTCATTGGTAGCCGCAAGCTCCTCGTTAAGTGCAGCTAGTTCCATGTTCCTTTCTCTGAGTGAGTTCTCTATGTTTCTGAGATCTGTTATGTTTAAAACTGCAGAAAGAAAAACTTTTCTGCTTCCAGCATTGAAGATTTCTCCGAATAAAAGGCCTGTCAGCATTTTGCCGCTCTTTGTAACAAACTCCATTTCCTCCTCTGCTTTTCCGGTCTTCCTAAGAGATTCAACAATCCTGATTCTGTCATCGGGATTTTTATAAATACCAAGTTCATTTACACTATGGCCCAGGAGTTCAGTCCTGGAATATTCCATTGTGACTTCATAGGCTTTGTTTATTTCAATATATATTCCTGTTTCCACATCAGACATTGTCATAATACAGGGGTTTTCCATAAATGCCTTATTGAACAGTTCTTCAGCCCGTTTTCTTTCTGAGATATCGCGAACAACGCCCTCCACCCCGATTATCTCTCCTCTTTCATCCCTGTAATAGCGGCTTGAAGTTGCAACTGTTACAGAAGTGCCGTCTTCCCTTAAAAGACTTGTTTCAAAGTCAGTAACA
>CAZEJW010000253.1:1346-3584 GCA_964512685.1 uncultured Leptospirales bacterium
GATTGCGCAGATTATTATAATATCACATAGGTTTAGCAGATACATTTCAGATCCATAATAAAATTCAGTGTTCTATCCTGTTTCGGCCTTTTTCCTTTGCAGCATAGAGAAGATTATCAACCTTCTTTATAAAAGCATGAAGATCTTCACCCGCATATTCGGAAGCTCCTCCGCTGATCGTTACAGAGAAGCCTTCTTTGCCGGTATCAAGATTTTCAACACCTTCCCTTATTCTCTCAGCAACAGTAACAGCTCCCTTTATACCAACTGACGGCAGAATTACCATAAATTCCTCTCCGCCGTAACGGCCTGCAATATCCACATTTCTTATAGACGAACGTAATACAGCAGATATTTTCTGAAGAATCCTGTCTCCCTGCTGATGACCATAAGTATCATTGATTTTCTTGAAATGATCAACATCCAGCATAATAAGAGAAAAACCGGATTTATACCTTTTACTTTTTTCACTCTCCTGATCGAGTCTCTCAAATATAAATCTCCTGTTGTAGAGTTCGGTGAGAGAATCCGTTACCGACATTCTTTCAAGTAACGCAGCCTGCTCTTTGACCTCTTTGAGCAGAAGGTAGTTCCTGACATTTGTCTTAAGCCTGGCGGTAAAAAGATCGTAATTAAACGGTTTTGTGAGATAATCAACCGCTCCGATTGAAAGCACCCTCGATATTGTTTTTACATTGTCAATGCCTGAAATAGTTATTATCACAGCCTCAGGATGTTTTTCCTTTAGCTTCATAATTACTTTGTCGCCTGAAGTTGTTTTCAAAACAAAATCGATGAAATATATATCGTAGTTTTTTGCCGAAGCAAGAAATGATTCTCCGGTTTCGAAAAAATCCACATCATAGATTCTCTGCATTGAAAAAATTCTCTCTATGATTTTTCTGTCCATCTGGTTGTCATCCAGAACCGCATAAGAGAGCTCTCCCATTCTGAGATCTATGGGGTCTTCCCTGGTGTAACTCAGGAGATTCTGTTTTATGGTATCCCTGTCAGTTATCTTCAGGATATAATCCACAATACCGAGATCATACATCATCTTTCTGTCATCGAGTGAATCATTGCCTGTTATAACAACAACAGGAATATTTCTGTGAATAGATTCATTCAGCTGTTTTATGAATCCAACCGAACTCCCGCCTTCAAGTTCCATTGCCGTCAGAATAAGAGAAACCTTACCCTCACCGATAATACTGATTGCCTCTGCAGCAGTTGAAGCGCTATGATATTTTGCCCCTATCTCCTCGCAGATCTCTTTTATAAGAGTTTTATAAAGACTGCTTGTCTCGAGATGCAGTATTGTGTACATTTTTTTACCCTGATGTTTTTAATAATATTTTTTAATAACTCATCAAACAACAACTATTATTACACACATACGCAAACCAGTCAATAGCGGTCACTGGTAACAATCTCACCGGTACCAATATAAACTCCCTTTTTTTTTAAAAAAAATAGACATCCAGACGGAACAATCTATATGGATAATCCTGTAATATAAAATTATGGAGCGACCCATGAAAGCACACGGAAATTCAATTTCATTTAAACTCATAATTACTGGTCTTCTCACTATACTTATGTTCATCCCCCTGGCGCTCGTAAACAGTGTTATAATGGAAAGGGAATCACTCAGACACGCTGCCATTAACGAGGTCAGCAATGTATGGGGCAAAAGCCAGAATATAATGGGGCCGGTTCTGGTGATACCCTACCGTTCATACTTCAGGGATGATAAGAATATCCTTCATTATAAAATTGAAAAAGCCACATTCCTTCCGGAGACCATAGAAGTCAATGGGAACATAATTCCCGAAAAAAGATCAAGAGGCCTCTATGAAGTGATCCTCTACAAACTCGAGGGGCTCGAATTCAAAGGTAACTTTACAAAACCGGACGGCAAAGAGCTGGGGATTCAGGAAAGGGATTTCATCTGGCAAAAGGCATTCATCTCTGTCGGAATTCCGGACACAAGGGGAATACAGCAGAAGGTAACACTCGACTGGAACAGGCAGTCTTCAGGGTTCCTGCCCGGCACAGGCTATGAGAAACTCTTCAGGTCAGGAATACATGCACCTGTAAGCCTTGACAGCAGATCATTAGATTTCGCTTTTTCACTCAACCTTCAGGGCAGCTCACACATAACATTTGCACCCCTGGCAAAGGAGACAAGGGTTCACCTCTCTTCAGTATGGCAGCACCCGTCATTTTTCGGAGCCT
>CAZEJW010000254.1:0-1743 GCA_964512685.1 uncultured Leptospirales bacterium
AGAGTCTGAGAAGAGTCCGGTATATGTGATGCTCCCCACAGGAGAGCGATGTAACCGGATTTTACTCTGCGGTGAACTGACATCGAAGGAAAAGAAAGGTGCTGATACCCCTATTTATTTGGGCAAGGTACGAGATCCAACCGGCCAGTTCTTTGTAAATGCCGGCGTCTATCAACCTGAGGCTATGCAACAACTATCTAAAATTGAGCCGGGTGCCTTTGTTTCAATTGTTGGAAAACCTTCCATCCGTGAGGTCCCCGATGGAGCAGTCTTTGTCTCTGTCAGGATTGAATCAATAACTGAAGTTGATACAGAGACATATCGCATTTGGGTTGATGATACCGCAGAAAAGACTCTCAGAAGGATTAAATCGTTTGGTTCAACAGAAGATTCCCGTAAGGCAAAGGAATTCTATTCGACCGATGTTTCTTCATATTATGAAACAATCCAGAGAGCACTGAGTGAGATTGGGTTTTAATTCAACATCACTATTTTTCATTCAAAAAAAAGTTATTGAAACTATTTCATCCAGAGTTCACGTCCAAATTTCAGAAATCCATAAAATCATCGTCGATCTCAAGCGCCTTTTTAATTTCAGCAATGACAACCTTTGGTGTTTCACGAATTTTTCTCGTTTCAAATCTTAAAACGGTATATCCACGGGACACCAGGAAGGAATCACGAATCTTGTCTTCCTCTATGGCACTTAGATGCTGACTTCCGTCAACCTCGACAACAAGCCTGGAGCCCTTCTCCTTGAGAACAAAATCAACCTCGATATCACCAATCTGCACATGAATCTCAGGGGACCATCCTTCTGTAACCATGA
This sequence comes from uncultured Leptospirales bacterium, assembly GCA_964512685.1. Classification (GTDB taxonomy): domain Bacteria; phylum Spirochaetota; class UBA4802; order UBA4802; family UBA5550; genus CAZEJW01. The sequence goes on from CAZEJW010000254.1 coordinate 830, forward strand.
GCGAGAACAGGTATAATTCCTCATAACTTGTATTTCGAAGTTTTTCTACCGTATTGGTATACTTTATCAGTTCTCCCAGGATGCCACGATCTCTGGAGCAATAACTAAAGTCAGCAACAATGAACAACGCTTCTTTTGCACGGGTCAATGCAACATTAATCAGATTTGGGGGGTTTGAAACCCATTCAAGTGTGGTCTCCGGAATTGGGTCAGCAACCACAGGGCTAAAGATGATGATGTCCCTTTCATCTCCCTGAAATTCATGAGCTGTACCAACAGTGACGGTCTCACTATCGTCAATACCCTGTTTATAGAGACTATCACGAATTGCTGCGACTTGCCCCGCGAAGGGGGTCACAACACCAACAGAATATCGCTGATAATCAGCATCATTCCTAAGCGTTTTGATAAGATTGGTTACTTCTTCGACCTCTTTACGATTGATCCAGCTTTTTTTACCATATCCCCGTTCAGCAATACCTTTTACATCCCGCTTAAATATGTTCGCCGTCTTTAGATTTGCTTCCGAATAATCTGTTTCTTTGCGTATCTTGAGCTGTTTATTGTAGATATACTGATTTGAAAAACCAATAATCAGAGGATTACACCGGTAATGCTCATTCAATGAAATAACGTCAATTTCACGTTTAGGGAGTGATCGAACCGAAACAGAATAGATATCATTCCCAAGATGACCAAACCGGCTTAACCAGTGTTGATCAAGATCATTCTGTTCTGCTATCCGGTATTCAATCACCTGAGAAACACTTGGAATATCAGGAAGCTGCTTTGGATCTCCAATAACCGCCAAACTTTTTGCACGATAAATCAGGGGGAGAACATTGGAAAGATTACACTGGCTTGCTTCATCGATCACAACAATATCAAACAGTTCTGGCACCAGAGGAATAGAC
>CAZEJW010000254.1:1753-3575 GCA_964512685.1 uncultured Leptospirales bacterium
TCGATCTGGTAGAAGTTGTAACCCAGATCGGAATGGCAGGAAGAGCATCAATAAAGAGCTTTTTCCCTTTATCGTCTCGTATTTGGAATTTATTGTCCCGATAATACACATCGAGTTCCCGTAAAGCATCAAGTACATAGGGTTTATTGGACAATTCATCAACTTTCTGATTCAGAGCGATCTGGAATGATACTTCTTCCAGCCTGCTGTCAATAGCTCCGATTCGGTTCTTAATTGTCGATGCCTTTATCGGGCTAAAAGCCGCAGTTATCTCACCAAAATTCCATTCTGTTTCAGAATCGGCGAGGTACGGTTTGATAACATCTGAAATCTCTTTTTTTTCTTTTGTATCTGTCACCAGATCTAAAGCGATCTGCAATTGTTTCACAGCCCAGACATTATCATCCTGTGCCTGCTTCTCAAGTTCAGGAGTAATAACATCCACAAAATTATTCCATTCAGTAACAAACTGTTCACAATCACCCAGATGTTCAAAAAGAAGATCGTCCTCGTCAGGAAATACAGTGAGGGGATCACGTTTTATTGCGATTTGAGGGATCTCTGCCCACCAGTTTGCAATATGATCTCCTCTGCTCTTAATCTGTTCAACTTCCTGCTTTAGTTTCAGGGATTCCTGGTGGTTTTGGGATGCACGTTCCCAGGTTTCAATATATCCGGGCAGACTGCAATCGTTGATGGTATTTCTCAATGAAAGAACGTTCTGCTGCGAGGGGTCACCTATAAGCTGATTTATGGCCTGAGTGAAACTTCCCCCTCCATGGACCAACCAGTTTTCTTTTACCGGATTGGTGGCAGAGATGTTCTGAAACGTTATCGCACGGTCTCTTATTTCCTGCCGTGTAATATAGAACGCATGAGCTCTCTTGAGCTGTTCAACCTCTGCATCTGTTTCAGAAGCTTTTCGTTCAAGCTCACTGCTTAAAGTTCCCCATTTTTCCAGGGTGAACTGAGAAGTGTCACCAATATCTTCAACCCGCTGAACTTTGTGTCCGATCCCAATAAATGAATTCTCAATCTCATTTTTTGTAGAGGAGGCTGCATCATAACTATTTTTAAGGTCAACAAATTCCGGAATGAGATTCAGGGGCTGCTCCAGTTTTGATCTGAAATCATCGCTATTTTTTAGATTTCCCCAAATTTCTGGTGTGAAATATCCCCTGAATTCATTTTCAAGAACAACAAGATTTTTTTCAGTTTTTTTCCGGCCGGAACGAAGACCTCCCAGAAACCCATCCGGTATAGAGAGATATTCATTGTATACTGAAAACCATTGAGAGACTTTTCCGACATCAAACTGAGCATTGGAAACGAGTCCGGCACTGGCTAAAACCTGACATTTTTGTTGATATTTTTCAGATATTTGTCGGATCTCATTAATTTTGTCCCCGTTTTTTTCGAGAACTGAAAATAATTCGCCTGAATACTGGTGAAGGAGTGTAGCACGTTCTGCAATCTTTCCAAAATTCTTTATCCTTACATCGTCCTCTGAAAAAGCAATATCTCCTTCATAGGCCCATCGTTCAAAGAGTGAATTGTAAAAATATTTGAATTCTGAAAACCAGTTATTGAGAATTTTTGGATCATCCTCGCTGTAGTTACAGGCCCATTTTTCGATAGCTTCCCCGGTCATTCCAACGGACTGATAAAGTCGGTCGCGTTCATGGAGTGCCCGGTTCGCTTCAGATTCAAGCCGGGAAATATCTGTTTTATCCTGTTCGATCTGTCTCTTTAATCGCGGTATTTCTGCAAGCCATTTGTTAAACGGAACCACGATTGCTCTTTCAAAGAGCTTCGGTCGAAC
>CAZEJW010000255.1:0-2945 GCA_964512685.1 uncultured Leptospirales bacterium
AATATCTGCCTATTTCTCTTAGTGTTTCTTCGTCAACAAATACAAGACGAATTTTTCCACCTTTACCTTTAACGCGGATGGTATGGTCTTCAAAATCAATATCGTTCAGATTTATTGAGCATAATTCGGATACACGAACTCCTGTTGCATAAATAGTTCTTACTATAAGGCGATCTCTCTCATCCTGTATTGATTCGAGCAATTTTATGACCTGATTGTGTTTTAAATATCTGATTTCTTTATCTTTTATTCTTGGTCTGTCTATTCCTGCCATGGGGTTGGCTTCGATTATCCCCTGGGTGTAACAATATCTGTAAAATGAGCTTAATGAAGAGATTACGCGTTGTAGTGTTGCAGGTTTGTAGTTTTTCTCAGATGAGATAAACATAAGAAAGTCATTTATCAAAATGGGAGTTGAGTCAATTTCTGTATCAAGTCTTGCATTTCCCATGTCTGTCCAGTACATTGCGAGTTTTTCCATTCCTCTGTTTCTTCTGACCCACATGTAGTAGCCGAACTTTTTTATGATGCCTTCATAACTTTTGATTGTTCTTGGCGAGTAATTTCTCATTCTCAGGTGGTGAAGGAAGCGTTTTAGCCATTCTGAAAAATAGTCGCCCTGCATGCTTAATTCTTTCATATCTCAATGTTAATAACTTTTTCGCAGAATATACATTCTGCGCAAGTTGGGGTTTTTCATTTTTTTTCATTTTATGAATGGTTCAAAATTTTTGCTTTTTAATTTTTTTTACAAATTTGTGTTTGTCTTGAATAATATCTCAAATTACATCCTGGTATTTAATAATGAAAATCCGTGCAGGGTGAAAGTATGAAATTTCATATTGAGTTACAGGCTGATTTTTTTAAATTCAATTGTCTTTTTTATAATTTTAAAGCTGGGACAATTTTTTGATGGAGCGGGGTGCTGTTCCTGATAAATTAAATTCAGAGAAATAAAGAAATGATTTAGAATGATCTTGATTCTTATGTTATGTCTCACTTTTTTGAAAGATATCTGGAATATAAATATTTTCAGTCATTATTGTCCATTTTGCCTTGTTTATGATTAAAAATGAAGTGATTTTATGTTTATTTGGATTTGAATATGTCAGAAAACATATCGCATAAACCATATGATGCTATATGCGAGGGTTTTACTAAGCATTCAAAGAATTGGATCATAATCAAGACCTGAAAAATGATTGTTCTGTGGCTGATAGCATCATGTGGTTTATTTGTTTTTGAAATAACTGTCAGTCTCAAAACACTCATAATGCTATGGGAACAATATAAAAGAAGGATGAGCAAAGAAGGTCCAACACCTGCAATGAAGCAGTTTTACGAGATGAAGAAAAGGTATCCCGGAACTGTTCTGTTTTTTCAGATGGGTGATTTTTATGAGACTTTTGGTGAAGATGCAGAAACTGTATCAAGGGAACTGGAAATAACCCTTACATCAAGAGGCCGGGACTTGAATGGAGAAAAAATGCCTCTTGCAGGTGTTCCTATCCATGCGGGAGAGTTATACATAGCGCGTCTTGTTCGTAAAGGATACAGGGTTGCTGTCTGCAATCAGGTTGAAGATCCGAAAAAAGCCAAAGGAATTGTAAAACGTGACGTGGTCCGGATAATAACACCGGGTACAATTATTGATTCTGGAATGCTTGGAACAACAGATTCTTCATATCTGATGTCGGTTTTCCACGACAAAAAAAGGGAGGAATATGGTACTGCTTTTTTGGATATCTCAACCGGAGATTTTTTCATATCCTCATGCAGTTCTAAAAACGGTTTTTCTGATTTAAATTCAGAGATTGTAAAATACAGTCCTTCTGAATGTATTCTTCCCTCCACAGAATTATCCGGACTATCTGAAAATATTAAACAATATGGTATTATTATTACGGAATATAAGGAATCAGCTTTTAATCCGGATTTTGCAAGAAAATATTTGATGGATCATTTCAAAGTAGCCTCCCTTGAAGGTTACGGGTGTATGGGGATGAATACTTCCATCTCTGCAGCCGGTGCATGTCTTTCATACGCCTGTGAAACCCAGATGACAGAACTAAGTCATATAAAGGGATTTTCAACAAGAGTTCCCTCCGGAAATATGATTCTTGATGAAATCACCCTTCGTAATCTTGAGGTTTTGGAAAATATAAGATCAAAAGGTAAAGACACATCACTTTGTGGGGTTTTAGATGATACAAAAACACCAATGGGAAGCAGAATATTAAAAAATTTCATCACTGCTCCTCTAATAGAAAAAGAAGAGATAGACAGGCGTCTTGATGCAGTGTCATTTTTTGTTGATACTCCGATGCTTCGCTTCTCTGTGCGTAACAGTCTCAATAAATTTTCGGATATTGAAAGAATTGCAGGCAGGATATCATATGGAAACGCAGGTCCGCGTGATCTTGTCACACTTAAAAACTCCCTGGGCAAAATTCCCTCAATAAAACAGGTTTTAAAATCCGCTGATTCAGATAGTCCTGAGCTGATAAAAAAATCTCTTGAAAATATCAGTGAAATGACTGAGGTGAAGTCACTTATTGAACGTGCCATATGTGACGAACCGCCTCTGCTTCTAAAGGGGGGCGGAATCATACGTGATGGATATAATCCTGAACTTGATGAACTCAGATATATTGCAGTGTCAGGAAAAGACTGGATAGCGGATTTCCAACAGTCTGAGCGTGAGAGAACAGGTATAAAGACACTTAAAGTAGGATACAACAAAGTATTCGGATACTTCCTTGAGGTTACAAAGTCAAATTTAAAACTTGTACCTTCAGAGTATGTGAGAAAGCAGACAACTTCAAATTCTGAAAGATATACAATTCCCGTATTACAGGAAAAAGAGTCTCTGATTATAAATGCAGAAGAAAAACTTTCAGCCCTTGAAAATGAAATTTATCAGAATTTAATAGAGGAACTCAAAT
>CAZEJW010000255.1:2955-3563 GCA_964512685.1 uncultured Leptospirales bacterium
CACCAAACCGCTGTTTATACGCTGGTGGCGGTTTGTTAAACAAAAACTAAAATGCAACAAGAATTTAAACAAAAGTATTTTACCAACAATTTTTATTGGGTGAACAAAGAAAACTACAAAAGACTGCAAGAAATATTGGTCTTATTGATGTCTACTGTACTCTTGCCGGAATTTCACATATCAATAATTATGTTCGTCCTGTAATAGAAGATTCAAAGCGTCTTATAATCAGTAACGGGAGACATCCTGTTGTTGAAAGGAATCTACAGAACAGTTTTGTTCCAAATGATGCGGGACTTGATTCTTCAGATAATCAGATTCTGATTATTACCGGGGCTAACATGGCCGGGAAGTCTACATATATGCGGGAAGTGGCACTTATCTGCATTATGGCACAGATGGGCTGTTATGTGCCTGCCGATAATGCGGTGATAGGTATTGTTGACAGGATCTTTACAAGAGTCGGTGCTTTTGATGATCTTTCAAGCGGGCAGAGTACATTTATGGTTGAGATGGTTGAACTTGCAAATATCCTCAATAATTTTACAGAAAGAAGTCTTGTAATTCTTGATGAGATAGGAAGGGGTACAAGTACTCTTGACGGATTT
>CAZEJW010000256.1:0-3555 GCA_964512685.1 uncultured Leptospirales bacterium
ATTGTTTTTCTCCTGAAACCCTGATAGAATATATACATAATCAGAGATATGTCAGTTCAGGAGGAATATCATGAAAATTGCATGTGCAGCGCTTATCATTATCTCTTCTCTTTTAACTCAGAATGCTGCTTTTTCTGACCCTATTCACCTGGCTGCTGATGAAGGAGATGATAAAACAGTTCTTCAGCTTCTTGATGACGGAGTGAATCCTTCTCTGCGACAGTCCGGATCAGGTATTACTCCGCTGCATAATGCCTCATGGAACGGACATCTGAAAATCATGAAAATCCTCATAGACCGGGGGGCTGATGTAAACGCAAGGGACAACAGGGGAATACCTCCCCTTCATGACGCAGTGAGAAGAGACCACAGTGAAGCAGTAAAAATTCTGATTGCAAACACGGCAGATGTAAAACTCAGAGACAATAAAAACAATACAGCCCTTCATTATGCAGCAAGAAAAGGTAATACGGATTTAATCGGGATTCTGCTTAAACACAGGGCAGATGTAAATGCACTGGACAAAAATAAAATGACTCCACTTCACTATGCAGTATGGACAGGACACACTTCGGCTGTACAATTACTGATAAAGAAAGGTGCAAGGATCAATGTTCAGAATTACCGGGGATGGACACCCCTTCACTTCTGCGCCCTGAGCGGAAATATAGAATCATTTACCTGTCTGATGAAAAAAGGTGCAGATCCCGGTATAAGGAATAAAAAAGGCAGAACCCCGCTGGATATTGCCAGGCATATTATCAGGGCTCAGTCAAAAGAGCAAAAAAAGAACAAGGAGTCCATTGTTAAATATCTCACAAGATCAGACTGAGACACAATGAATGAATGGAGGAAGTGAATGGCGGGTCATTCCGGTTTCTCGTAGAGAATACCGGAATCTCAGGCAGGGTGTTCATGAAATTTACCCCATGAGATTCCTGCCTTCGCAGGAATGACACGCAATTCAATATACAATGACAGACAATTCAATATACAATGACAGACAATTCAATATACAATGACAAAGAGAAAATCTGTTGACCCTGCATTATTAAATGCTAAACTCTGATAAAAAACTGAGGTGTGAATATGGCAATCTATCTTGTACAGCATGGAAAGAATCTTCCTGAAGACATTGATCCTGAAAAGGGTTTATCGGATCAGGGAATTTCAGACACTGAAAGAATTGCCTCTGTTGCCGCAGGCTATAATGTCTGTGTAAGCCGTGTGGTTCACAGTGGTAAAAAACGCGCAAAAGAGACAGCAGAAATCCTTGCAGGGGCACTTAAAGCGGAAAAAACAGAAATAATGAATGGCATGAATCCTAAAGACAGTGTAAGGGATTTTGCAAAGGATATAACCTCAGACAATACATTGTATACAGGTCACCTGCCGTTTATGGAAAAACTTGCAGCATACCTGGTAACCGGCAATGAATCCCCCCCGATATTCAAATTTCAGAACAGCGGAATTGTATGCCTTGAAAAGACTGAAGATAATAAAGGCTGGATAATAAAATGGGCCCTCATGCCGAATGTAGGCTGAGGGCCGCAATTTGCTGCCATTACTACATTGTCCTGAAATAATCCACTTTGGCCTTTAGTTTTTCAGCAAGACCTGAGAGTTCGCGGCTGTTTCCGGCAATCTCCTCTGAACCGGATGCAATGGCCTGAGTTTTAAGGTTGATATCTTCAATCGACCTTGCCATTTCACCTACAGCTGTTTTTTCTTCACTGGTTGAAACAGTTATCCTTTCAGAACCGACCTGAACATGCTGAGCAGAATCCCTTACTGAATTACTAACCTCGAGTTCTGTTTCCATGCCAAGCTCAATATGTTCCATCATACCTGTAATCTTCTCTATCACTGTGACTATCTCACTTATATCCTTAATAATACTTCCAACTCCCTGTGCAAAATTAAGAATTTCCTTTTCATTGCCGGAGATAAGATCCGAGATACTCTTGAGGCTGCTGCCGGTTTCATCCGCGAGTTTGCCAATCTCATCAGCAACAACTGCAAATCCACGGCCTGACTCACCTGCCCTTGCAGCCTCTATTGCCGCGTTAAGGGAAAGAAGGTTTATCTGTTCGGATATATCGTTTATTATTTTGACGATATTAACCATCTCCCTTGAACCACTACTGATTCTTTCAACACCTTCACTTATACCTCCGAGTTCGTCCTCACTCTTCTGTGCCATTTTTGCAATATCAGTACTCACACTGAATGCCTCATGGATTCTTTCCCTCATTTCCATGATATTGCCATTCAATGACTGTATTCCCCCAAGCAGTGTTTTGATGTTGTTAAACTGAAGGTCAACATCGCTGTTGATATTCTCCATAGCTCCTGATATCTCTTCTATGGTAGCTGATGCCTCTTCAGAAGCGGCGGCCTGTGACTGTGAATTTCCCGAAAAGCTTTCGGCGGATGAAGAGAGCTGTGTTGAGGATGAAGCGAGCTGTTCAGATGAAAGAGCAACCTCTTTTATAACCTCGTGGATTCTGTTTACAAACTCATTGAAGCTTGTCATCATTCTGCCAATCTCATCTTCACTCCTCACTTCAACCCGCGTGGTAAGATTTCCATTACTTACGTCCATAAGACCTTCCTGAACCTCGAGAAGATACGATGTTATTCTCTTTGAGAAAACAGCCAGAAAAACAACAGAGACGAGAATAATCCCTGCAAAAACAGCCATGATTTTAATTTTTACGGCAAATATCTCAGCCTTTACGTCTTCAACGTATATTCCGGTTGCCAGTACCCAGTTAAGAGGTTTAAATGCCTGGACATAGGAAATCTTCAGCACTATTTTATCTTTCTGATCCTGCCACTGCCAGTAATAATCCACAAAACCTGTGTCATGAGCTTTGGCTACATCGACCATTTCTTTCATGAATTTTTTTCCATGAGAGTCTTTCATATTTGTTATATCCTTACCTATCAGATCAGGTCTGTAAGGATGCATTACGATCACCCCTTCCATGGTATTTATCCAGAGATAATCCTTTCCGTCAGAGCCATACCTCATTGCATTTATATATTCCTTTGCCCTTTTCTCCATCTCGTTTTCGGAAAGAAGGCCTTTTTTATACTGGTCATAGTTCTTTTCTATAAGACTCACAGCACTGCGGGTAACATTCTGAATCATCTCCTTTTTCTTGGCCATAATACTCGATTCAAGAGATGGAATAAGATATGCAAAAACTGTTACAGCAAATGCCGCAATTATAACCAGCCCTGCTGCAATTATCCTGTACCTTATTGACATCTTCTTCAAAAAATTGATCTTCATAACCAGACCTCCTGTTACTCTGTACTTACATATTAGTATATTTTTTTTCCATATCAAAATTTATTCTCAGTTTCTGTATCAGAAGAATACGATCAATCTCATGTAGACCGTATTCTTCAAAAAAACCTTTACAAATTCCCAGTTAACAGCAATTATCCACTTTTATTTTTATCAGAAGGGAATTGCTGTTATTATATTCCACTTTATTCAGATGGAGCTACATTATGAAAAAAGCTGTCATTGTAGGAGGACCC
>CAZEJW010000257.1:0-1573 GCA_964512685.1 uncultured Leptospirales bacterium
AAAAGGGCCGGCAACGGCCCTTTCTTATTTCGACTTTACACTTTTGACTTTTACCTTTCGACTCTCTTTTCTTTAACCTTCTTTGTTGACATTTTAACACTTGATTTGTATTGTATTAACAGTTGTTTTACCTTGCTCAGGATGACAGATAATACATGATTAAAAAAAGACTGAGCACTGCATAAAAAGGAATCCAATATGAAAGCATATCGATTTGAACTAAAAGTATCTAAAAACGGGACCATACAGCTTCCAGTGACACCTGGCCTTAGCGACCAGGAGGTAGAAGTGATAATTCTCCCCAGGAAAGAAACAATATCTAAAAAAAATTCAGCAAGAGATTTTATCGATAAGTGGAAAGGTTTTCTGAAATCAGATAATCCGGATGATTTAAAATACAGCTATCTTTCAGAGAAATATAAATGAAACGCATTTTAATTGATACAAATGTAATTTTGGATATTGCTTTGATGCGCCAGCCCTTTTTTGAAGCATCTGCAAAATTGTTTTATCTGATTGATCAGAATAAAATCAGTGCAAATATAACAGCTTCAACGATTACAGATATTTACTATATAGCAAAAAAAGAGAGGAGTCATGAATTGGCAATCCAGTTTATTACTGGTCTGCTTGATATTGTTGAGGTTCTTGGAGTTGATAAAGATGTTGTAACAACTGCTCTTGAATCAGGATTGAAAGATTTCGAAGATGCTGTACAGGTAACAGCTGCAGTTTTTAATAAAATTGAAGTAATAGTAACACGAAATAAAACTGATTTTTTAGAATCTGGAATGAAAATATATACTCCTGATGAATTTATTAATTCAATCTAAGCAGATTTATTTGTACCCGGTTTTACAATAATCAGTCTTATGAAAGTACCTGGTTTATATTGATCCCCTGGATTCTCCCTCTTTTCTCTTCATCCTTCTTTGTTGACATTTTTATTGCAAATTTGTGACCTGTTGACAGGTTTGATAATTATTTTTCGTAAAACAAAGGAGCAGTTTAATGAAAAACATGAAATATACGATCTGGCAGGAAGATAAATACTATGTTGCTCAGTGTCTTAATATTGATGTTTCAAGTTTTGGTGAAACTGTTGATGAAACGATAACTAATCTTATGGAAGCTCTTGAGTTATATTACGAGGCTAATGATAATCCATCATATACTCACGTTGAGAACGTAATGATTGGAGAGTGTGAGGTTAATGTCTAAACTTTATTCTTCTCGTGAAATAATTGATGTCCTGAGAAACAATGGATTTGCTTTTAAATCCCCCAAAAGGCAGCCATTGTAAATATGTAAAGGACAATCATGTGGTAATTCTCCCTCATCCGAAAAAGAAAAACCTGTTGGCACATTTATGTCTATTGTAAGACAGTCGGGTTTAAAACGGGAAGATTTCACATGAGTATATTTTACCTTTCGACTGTCTTTAATCATCTTAATCAATAAATCATGCAAATCATGGTTCAGATATTCTGTTGTTGAGTTCCGGAGATACTCCCGAGAGTATGGGAGACACTCCAGAGTGTATGGGAGATACTCCCGAGTGTGCTGGAGATAT
>CAZEJW010000257.1:1673-3507 GCA_964512685.1 uncultured Leptospirales bacterium
GATACATATTGATATGTCTCAGATACATAATGGAGTGTCTCAGATACATATTGATATGTCTCTGACACATAATTAAATGTCTTTGAGATACTAAAGAGTGATTGAGACACTTTCAATCTCTAAGCAGCAACGTTTGTTGAGCCTGACGAAAGGATCTTCCTGTCCTGTCAATTCTGCAAGCCTGTTTCCATATTTAAACTTTCGTCACTATGGAAACAGGGAGAGGCTTTAGTACGGGAGTGGTATCGAGACACTGTTCGGCGGAAACAGAAAATTTTAAAAAACATTCACTTCATTAATACCGGCCTCTTTTTGTCAATAAAAGACTTTACAAAAATTATTGATTTTTTTAAATTTCACAGGAATTTGTTCGGCAAACGGATAAAACCAATTCTTCATTCTTGCGCGGAAACGGAACACGGATGCTGAAGACAAAAAGGCAATACTTTAGGAGGTCTTTGGATGTTAAAAGAGTATAATACCGACCAGATAAGAAATGTCGTAATTATCGGTCATCTCGGAACCGGAAAATCTACACTTTTCGATGCCATGCTCCTTGCCGGAGGGAAAATCGATAAAATCGGAAATCCTGATCAGGGACTGACATCAGACTATGATGAAGATGAAAAAGAGAAAAAAATATCGATCAGAAGTTCACTTGGATTTGTTGAATACGATGATGTAAAGATCAATATAATCGATACTCCGGGAACATCGGAATTCGTCGGGGAATCTCGGGCAGCGCTTCAGGTAGCCGAAGCTGCAATTCTCGTTGTGGATTCTGTTGATGGTGTACAGATTGAAACTGAAAAGGCCTGGAGATATCTTTCTGAAAATAATGTGCCAAGAATTATCTTTGTAAATAAAATGGACAAGGAAAGGGCAGGTTATGAAGACGTTATGAACAATATCAAGACCAGTTTTCAGACTGATCTTGCTTCTCTGTGCATTCCAAACGGAGAGGGCGAGTCTGTAAGCGGTGTTGTTGATGTAATAGATATGAAACTCATGACACCAAAGCCTGACGGCAAGGGTGTTGCAATTGCAGATATACCGGCTGACATGGCAGATGCAGCCGAAGAGGCCAGGATGGGCCTTATGGAGCTTGCAGCAGAAGGGGATGATGAACTTATTGAAAAATTCCTTGAGGGAGAAGAACTTACTGAGGATGAACTGAAGAGGGGACTCCGAATTCAGCTTGCAAACGGTAAAATAAATCCTGTAATCTGCGGATCTTCGCAGAAAAGCATTGGGATCAAGAATCTTCTCAATGTAATCAAAAATTTTGTTCCTGCTCCTGAAATCGGCAGGGAATATACAGGATACAATCCTGATACCCCGTCAGAAGAAATTAAGGTAACATCTGATCCTGCCGGTACTCTTGCTGCTGTTGTGTGGAAGACATATATTGACCAGTATGCAGGGAGATTTACTTATATGAAAGTCCTCTCAGGAGAACTTCATCCTGATTCTGAAGTCTTTAATTCAACAAGAAAAGACAAGGAAAGAATTACCAAACTCTATTCTATGACAGGTCACAAGCAGGAGGAAATGTCAAAGATAACCTGCGGAGACATAGGGGTTGCCGTAAAACTTGAAAGAACATCCACCACTGATACCCTGAGTGATCCAAAGGCCAAGGTTGCTATACCTCTTGTTCAGTTGCCTCAGCCAGTATTCTCCTATGCTATAGAGCCTGTGAACAAGAGTGATGTTGACAAGATCGGTCAGTTTTTCCAGAGGGTGACGGATGAGAATCCAACAATAACATATAAGTTCAGCTCTGAAACCCACGAGACAGTTCTTTCGGGAATGGGAGAGCAGCAGCTTTCGA
>CAZEJW010000258.1:0-1577 GCA_964512685.1 uncultured Leptospirales bacterium
CAAATTTTCTAAAAAAAGGAGATATGCAGGTCTGGCTGAGAAAATATATTTAAAGTAAATCACGAAAATTTCTTGTAAATAAAAGCGGATTTCGTATATTCATGATACATGATTAAAAACAGAGGCTTATATGATTGCTATAAAAAATATATATAAAAATGCTCCTGATTCAATACCCGTACCTGATGAATTTATAAGTAAGGATATTGAGGTAATTTTTTTGCCAGTAGAAAAAAAACAAGATACAACTGATATAATCAGGTTTTATGGAGCCATTCCGGATTTTCCTGACAGGGATGAACAGGGGAAGTTGCCGGAAAGAGAACAATTTTGATGAACTATCTTCTTGATACCAATGTATGTATTCGTTTCCTGACAGGACGAAGTCAGTCAATAAAGGATAAAATAGATAAGACCAGTATTTCTTCTTTATATATATGTTCAGTAGTGAGAGCAGAACTTGAATACGGAGCAAGAAAAAGCAATAATCCGGATAAAACTTTTTCAATATTAAGAGATTTTCTTTCCAATTTTCCTGAAGCGGATTTCAACACAAAAGCTGCAGAGTATTATGGAGTTGTTCGTTCTGAATTAGAAAAGAAGGGGCTACCTATCGGTCCTTATGATATGCAGATAGCAGCAATTGCACTTGCAAATGATTTTATACTTGTTACGCACAACATGAAAGAATTTGAGAGAGTCAGAGATTTACAGATTGAGGATTGGGAATCTGATTAAAAATAAACATGCAAAAAGATTCTTTCTCCGTGAACATTTTGTTAAATTTTTTTAAAATGGATTTCAGGCGTTGCTCCTAAAGCCTTGCCTATTTTTCTCAGAAATTGTAAAGATACATTTTTATAATTTCCCGATTCTAATCTTGCTATAGCTGGTTGAGATGTTTCAGCCAATTCTGCTAATTCCTTTTGTGTCAGGTTTGCCTCTTTTCTTAATTTTATTATTTCTTTTGCAATTTCAAACTCTTTATCAAGCAGATCATATTCTTTTTTAAATTCTTTTGAATTCAATTGTTTTTTCAGGAAGTCTTTTGAGTTTATTGTTTTAATTTTAGACATTGTTTTCCTCCAGGAATCTTTTTTTTATAAGTGTTGCTTTTCCAATTTCATTTTTATCTGTTTTTTGATTCTTTTTAACATAGCCGGAAGTAACAACATAAATTTTATTCATATAGTGAAAATAAAATAATCTGCATATATCAGACCCATGCTTTACTCTAAGCTCATACAAATTATCAGAATTCACTATTTTTTTTGAGTGCGGTTCCGGTAATTGATATCCAAAGTTTTCTAAAAGTTCAATTGTTCTTTGCACCTTTGCCTGCATTTTTACAGGTAAGGTAACAATAAAATCGATAACTTCTTCTGTTAAATAAACTTCAAATTCCATAATTCAATATACCAATATTGATATATTCCGTCAACAAATATATTCAAAGAATTTCCTGTATGTGATAGCAATATTCTATTCATTCTGACTTTCGACTTTCGACTTTACAACTCTTCATCTCAAAATCTCTCTTCTCTTATCCCTCTTATCTCCTTCAACTTCTCCCCACC
>CAZEJW010000258.1:1677-3473 GCA_964512685.1 uncultured Leptospirales bacterium
CATCTCAAAATCTCTCTTCTCTTATCCCTCTTATCTCCTTCAACTTCTCCCCACCCATAACATGTATTCAACATGTATATAACATGTATGAAGCAAGTATCAAATCACGTTGCCTGAAACACGCTTGTCAACAAACAGTAACAGCATATCAACCGACATGCAACAGTTTTGAAAAAAATTTTGATTTATTCAAATTTTTAGAAAAAAATTTTAACAAAAAAATAATTACTGAATCAGATACAACAAACAGCAAACGGAAATTTATTTCCAGGCTGTAAAACTAAATTAAAGGAGGCCAGTCATGGCTAATGTAAAACTCAACCCGGTTTTCAATTCATTCTCAAAAAGTATCGATGACCTTGTATTCGTAACAAGGGATGGAAAAACATTTGTTAAAAAAAGAGTGGCGCCTGATGATCCCAAAAGCGCTGCACAGATGGAAGTGAGAAGGGCTTTTACCGATCTTGCAAACATCTGGAAAATGATGGGCAGCTATTGTGAACTCATGCACGCATCATGGGACGCTTATGCGGAAGGCAAGTCCCAGTCAGGCTACAATGCATTTATCGGCGCGAATGCGCGAAGCGAGCGCAGGCATGAACCTCTTGAGCTTTTCAGGGCAATGGGGGATATCTACTTCTCAGGATTCATTGCAGAGCCGGGAAACGAAGGTGAAATAATCTGCACCTTTGACGCAAATGAACTCAGAGAGGGAAGGGTGATAACTTTCTTTATAAGGGAAACATCAGAACAAGGCCCTGTAAATGAAATAGATATTCATCCCTTTGAAATGTCCGCTCCATACACAGCAGTTCTCTCAGGACTTACCACCGGCGCAGAATACCAGGTCTATGCGGTAATAACAGACGCGGAATTCGCGGAAGCAGCAGAAGTTTCACAAACACGGGCAGCAGTATGCGTGGCAGGATAAACAGCGCAACAGAATCAAATCTCTTTTAGAAGGAAATGCAGATGATCAACATTTTCAGAAACAAAAAAGGGAAGGTGAATAAAAGATTTCATCTTCCCTTTGTTTTTAATATCTAAACAATAATTAAACTCAGTTTGCTGATATTGGTTTAATGCCCGATGAGATTTCTGCAGCTAATCTCATCGCTAAATAACATTTGATCTAAGGTGGTTCTTGTCGTGCCGGGAGCGATGTGATACAACTTGATTGATTTTATGGTGACGAGATAGTAGCTCTGCTGATTCTGTATTCTATTAAATCGTTTAGTCCTGTTTCTGTCATAAGGTTATACTGTCTTCTCTAATATTTTTACAAAACGGAGTTACAGAATTCTTTGAACTATTCCAGTAATCGATGCTGTGAATTATAACAGAAAGGATTTCATCTGTTTCAATTTCAATGGAATGGAGTTTTTTTCTCATAGCCTGTTTTTTCTTATAATCATATTCATGATCGGTGAGAATAAGAAAATCCCAGTCAGAGTCAGCTGATGCGGCACCTTTGGCTCTTGAACCATACAGTATAATCCTGGCATTTTCATCAAAAGAAAGAACAGTGTTTTTTACTTTTTTTAGAATATAATCTCTATCGGTCATTGTTTTATTCCTTCCGGATTCCTCAGGAAAATCAGATGCTATAAATAAGAATCCCCGTCTCTTTCTATTGTTATTATTTCTTCAGAATTTTTGGATATTGATTTATTAAATTTACTTATTTAGTTTAATACTGTAATCCAGATATCATGTCAATTAAAATCCCGGTATGTGTTTTATGTAATCGGAATATCTCAAAACTCGAATAATAAATATTTAACAGTGTAGAGCCC
>CAZEJW010000259.1:0-3424 GCA_964512685.1 uncultured Leptospirales bacterium
TTCTGAAACTCTTGAATGGATGTTGAGTTAACAGGAATATTACAATCAGGGAAAATTCAACATGGGATTGTCAAAAAAATATCTCAATTATAATATTGAGGAAGTATCCTTCTCCCCTGATAAACTGGCAGAAGGGATAAAAATTGCACTTCCTGAGATTGTATTTGCCTATATTCTGGGTTCTTCGGCTGAAAATTGTATAATAAAACCACGGAGTGATCTTGATCTGGCAGTGTATATTTCAGGAACTTCATCCCCGGGATTGTATTCTGTTTTGCAGGATGTTGTTGATGAATATATTGGCCAGGTAAGGGTTGATGTTGGGCTGTTGAATCGGGCTGAGCCGGTGTTTCGTTATGAAGCACTGAAGGGCCGACTCCTTTTTGTAAGGGATAAAGAGCAATGGCTGAGATTTTTTTCAATAACCTGCAGGGAGTATGAAAGTCAGATTTTTCATTATAAAAAACAACTCCAATACAGGCTGGGGGATTTTTGATGGAGTTCAACGGGATTATTCAAAGAAAACTTGCATTGCTTGATGATCAGGTTCAGAAACTGAAATATCATACCAGTGGTGTTTCATATGAAGAGTTTACAGAAAGCTGGGTAATGAGATCAATGACAGAACGTGCTCTTCAGGTTGGGACAGAAATTATGATTGATATTGCAGAAAGGATTATTGCATTGAAAAATGCAGGTCCTGTTGCAAGCGCTTCTGAAGCAATGGAAAAGCTTCAATATATGGGAATTATCTCTTCAGTAGAACCGTATCGTTCAATGGTTCGTCTCAGGAATTTAATAGTTCATGAATATGAACAGATAGATCCTGAAATCCTTTATACAATAATAACTACAAAACTCGATGATTTTCTTCAATTCCGAAATGAAATTGATCATGCAGTATGAATTGTCAAAAATGTATTAATTTTTGTATTTATCAGTTGATTTCTTTTAGAAAGTCAGGTAGAATTTTGATATTCACACAGATATTTTTTCACCTTTTATAATAATCATCAGTATAAATGTAGTAAGAATTTTTTATTACAATAATCATCAAATTGAACAGGTATTAATACATCATAATGAATATTTCAGCAATTATACCCACATATGCGGACCGATATTTATATCTTGAAACTGTTGTTTCATCTTTGCTGAAACAGCACCTGCATAAGATTATTATAATTAATAATAACTCTGTGCCGGAAAGCACAGCGAAGCTTATAGATCTCCAGCAGAAAAATGAAAAGATCGAGGTTATCAGTTTTGATAAAAATAGTGGTTCAGCTTCTGCATTCAACATTGGGATAAAAAAAGCACTTGATGACCCCGACTGCGAGTTTGTATGGCTTCTTGACGATGATAACCTTCCTGATAATTCAGCATTGGATATTTTAGCTGATATGTGGGGTAAACTTTCCCAGAAAAATAATGATATTATCCTATCCTCATGGAGAACTATTAAAGATAACTATCTTAAAGCTGTAAAGTTTTCAAATCCGGATATTACGTTAGGGGAAAAAAATGGATTCAGATCATTCCATATTGTTGAAAGCTTCAAGCAAAGAAAGAGTGCTTGCTTCAACGATTTGGACTATGGTGAGGTTTTTTCAGTTCCTTACGGAGGAATGTTTTTCCATAAAGAATTAATCAATAAAATTGGATTGTTTGATAATAATTATTTCGTATACCTTGATGATACTGAATTTTGTATGAAGCATAGAATAAATGGAGGAGCAATTTATTGTGTTTTATCAAGTAAAATAAATGATTTAGAAATTTCCTGTTACAATAATGGTAGAACAATTGTTAATTTTGCTACTAAGGAAATGTTTTTTCAAATATACTATTATGTTAGAAACAGAGTTTATTTCGAAAAGAAATATCTTATTACTTCATGGCCGGTTTATTTTTTGAATATGTTTATCTATTCAGTAGCTGTTACAGGTATTGCCCTGGTAAACCTGAAATTTAAAAATATTAAAACCTATTATACGGCCCTGTGGCATGGCCTTACAGGAAAAATGGGTTATAATGAAAAGTACAGTCTTGATTAGAATTTCCTTCATCCAATAAATCTCAATCCCACGACTATCTTCTTGACATCACTGCTCTAAAAAACTATTGTACCGAATCTATTTGAGAAATAAAATATTTTACTGATAGTATGCTTTATCTGGAAGGATTAAAATCACCAGTAAAACATACAAACATACAAACATACAAACATACAAACATACAAACATACAAACATAAAAAATCTCCGGAGTAAAATATGATCTGGTTAACCGGCTGCAAAGGTATGCTTGGCAGAGAAATATCTCTGCAAATTCAAAAAGAAAATCTCAGCTTTATTGAAACAGATATGGATCTTGATATTACATCAAAAGATGAAGTTGTTTCATTTATCACCGATAAAAGGATCAACTGGATAATAAATTGTGCCGGATACACTGCTGTTGACATGGCTGAAGATGAACAATCAGCAGCTTTCAAAATCAATGCAGATTCAATGCTTAACCTCATAAATGCAGCAGAACTCACAGGTGCAAAAATAATCCACTTTTCAACTGATTATGTGTTTGATGGAAAAAAGACCAGTCCGTATAAAGAGGATGATCTGGTTTCTCCAATAAATATATATGGAGAGAGCAAACTTGCTGCAGAGAATTATCTTAAAGAATCATATGATAAATATTTTGTTTTCAGAATTTCCTGGCTTTATGGAAAGCATGGAAAGAATTTTGTTCATACAATGCTGAATTTAATGAAAGAAAAAGATGTTCTCAGTGTGGTGAATGATCAGCATGGAAGCCCCACTTTCACAGGAGAACTCGCTGCTTTTATTGTACGCCTTATTAAAGATGAATCTGATAAATATGGGATATATCATTTCTCAGGCGAGGGTGAAACCTCATGGTTTGAATTTACTCAGGAGATAAACTCTGCTGCAAAACATGCAGGTATAATAAACCGAGATGTTCAGATAAAGCCTGTTGATTCTTCTCATTATCCAACAAAGGCAAAGAGGCCTGAATATTCCTATATGAGCAAAGAAAAACTTGCTTCTGAACTTGGTTTCAAACCAGCCTGCTGGAAAGAGACCCTGCAGCTCTATATCCGCTCACTTTCCTGAAAAAGTTTTGACATTTTTGTCTTTTATTATTTTAATAT
The DNA here is from genome assembly GCA_964512685.1 of uncultured Leptospirales bacterium. GTDB lineage: Bacteria > Spirochaetota > UBA4802 > UBA4802 > UBA5550 > CAZEJW01. Next base: position 3,175 of record CAZEJW010000259.1, read on the forward strand.
ACTTAACATATATTTACAGTATTTATTCCTAAAAATACTTTTTAGTGCAAACGGAAGAATATTATTGCCGCCTTCGGCGGCGGGGGCAATAGAGTTTTTTTTCTACAATAAAGTTTAGGAATAAACACTGATATATTTATTAAATTTTTGTTAATAGTGAGTTGAGTATTTTAAAGTGAAAATGAGGTATTTTTATGCCTGGAACAGTCAACGAACGAATAGAAAGAACTGAATACAGGGTAGATAATCT
>CAZEJW010000260.1:0-3399 GCA_964512685.1 uncultured Leptospirales bacterium
TCGCTTCACTTATCCCGTTTGAATTATTGGAAGATACATTCATGAATCTTTCTTTGAGATATTCAGGTGCATTTTCAACAACATATGAATTATCAGACCAGTGGAGCAAGTCCAGGTCGTTGAAATCATTCCCTATAGAAGCTGTATTTCTTCTGTCAATGCCAAGCCGTTGTGTAAGCCACTCAACTGACTGACTTTTTGATATATGAGCCGGGAAAAATTCAAGCCATTGGGATTCTTCATCCAAAGGAGAAGTTGTGGATATTATGTTGAAATCAGGGAGCTTGTGCCTGAGCTCACTGATTATTGATCTATCTCTTCCCTGCGGAAGTATGGCAAGAAGCTGGGTTGCTTCAGAAAAGGGCAGAGAACAGGAGGATTCAATAGGTTTACAGAATTCACGGTAAAGTTCAATCCTTTTGTGAAAATCAGGATTCTCAGCACTGCTTAAGTTGTATAAAAATCTGTGATTTTCAGGAATAGGTCCGTGAATCATGAAATCGAGTTTTGCTTCATAGAGTAAATTAACTGAACGTGATATTTGCTCAGAGTTAAGGTGTTCTGCCCGCAGAATATTCCCTGTAGATATATCCATAATGCCAGCTCCCGTTGAGAAGACCAGATAATCCAGACACAGGTCTGGAGTAAGTACCCTTTCAAAGGAATAGTATGATCTACCTGTTGCTATTGTTATCAGGAATTCTTCATCCTTCAGCTTCTTTAGCGAATCAATATCTTTTTCAGAGAAGGTTCTGTCTGTTCTGAGCAGGGTTCCGTCAAGGTCAGTTATAAACATCCCCTTACATGTTTTTGTATTTGTCTTATTCAAGTATTTCATAGCTCATTGTCGTTACAGGTGCTGTGAGATTCGGAAGCACTCTCTCCAGCAGAACTCCTTCTCTTGGAGGATAATTATAGCCGAATGTCGCCCTTATGGCAACGGAAACAAACTGTACTGCCCTGTCAAGGGCAATCGGCAGACTGTCACCCTGAAGCAGTGAACCGGTAATTACACTCGCAAAAATATCCCCTGTCCCGGGATAGTGGGCAGGGATGTAATCACAGTCTACCTCCCAAAAACGGTTGTCCTTTCTGTTGTAGGCGATGACTGAGGATAAGTGTTTTTTTTCCGGGACCGGAACACTGGTGAGAATAACCCTGTCACCACTCATTTCAGAGAGCCTCATTATCCAGTCCTTTATTTCATTTATCTCAATAGATTCCCTGTACTCTTCATCCAGAAGAAAACATGCTTCAGTGAAGTTTGGTGTTATGATATCAGCATAGTGAACCAGCTCTTTCATGCCTGAAATCATTTCACTGTTCATTGTCTGGTATGGTTTCCCATTGTCTCCCATTACCGGGTCAATTACCTTGAGCTGATCTTCTTTTCTGAAAGACTCAATGAAATCTGAAACAATATGAATTTGTTCAGGTGAGCCGAGGAATCCACTGTATATGGCATCGAATGCTATTTCGAGATTTTTCCAGTGCTGAATCGTTTTTTTCATGTTTTCAGTAAGATCTATGAAACTGTAATCAGTAAATCCGCCTGTGTGAGTGGAAAGCACTGCGGTTGGTACCGGGCATACCTGAATTCCGAGTGTTGAAAGTATTGGCACAATAACCGTCAGAGATGCCCGGCCGAAACCGGAGAGGTCATGGATTGCTGCAGTTCTTGGAACCGGATTTTTCACAAATTACTCCTTTTGTTTATGCTGGAACTGATTTTTGCATATCTATTTGCAATTTATTATGACAATAAGTCAATTCAAAATATAACCTACATGAAAGGATCATCTTTGCAGATTTTTTTGCTAGCTTTTGGCAGGTTAAAAACTGTATATTTTGGTCAATCTATATATTTTCAAAAAAAACCCGACAGGTCGGTTTTTTTAAATTATTTGATTGACTAAATTTGTAAGGTTAATTACATTTTTTATAGTTCTATTTAAAGAGTTTTGTGCTAGTTTATTAAAAAGCCGGACGTTCGGTTTTTTAACGCTGTCCCGATAAAAAAAAAGAAGGGGCAGGTAAAGAGAGATCAAGAGTAGTTATACAATTATTGCGAAATGTTGAGTATTTATCACAGGCTGCTGATTAATAAATAAAAAAGTCAGCTTAATCAGGTCTGTGTGTTCCCAGAAACAGTCAGGAGGACAATATGAGACATTTCGTAAAACTGATAATTGGTATAGCTGTACTTTCGAGTTTTTGTTTTCTCGCATGTTCAGAAGAGAATATCACAAATTTTCAGGAAAATGATGATCCTGCCGCATACAGTATTGGTGACTGGATTGAAAACGATCCGGTTCTTGATGATATGATGAGCAGCCTTGATCAGTACACATTCAATAAATACATAGCAGAGGCAATGGATGAACAGAGTGATCAGAACATTGAGAACAGTCTTGCTGCCTTCAAATGGCTCCTTGCTAATGAAAATAATCCGTTTCCTCTGATTTCAGAATGCACGAGAAATATCCTGAACAGGGTCATAAATCAGGATGATTACGATAATGAAGATAGACTATATTCAGACCATTTGTTTACCTTCCTTGATAAAATAGAGGACGCAGATCTCGATCTGACATCCAACCTTTTTAATATCCTTCAAAAATCAACAAAGTATATGTCTTATTATCAGTCAGGCAGTAGTGATGATTTTGATTTGAATCTGGAATATACTTATGCACTGCTCGGGAAGGGGGAACTCGCAGAGGTAATCGATGAACTGGGTGTCGCTGGTTCAAAACTCATGGTAAGGTCCAATCAGTATGACGAAAATGGACTGGGAAATTCAACAGCGGGTATTGATTCAATCCTCAGTGGCATGCAGAAATATGCCAGAGGCGATAATGGATTTATGGATATAGTCTATGATCTCATCCGTGAACTTGGAGACCTGAATTCATACAGCCTTGAATATGGAGAAAGTAAAAAGGATGCTGCAACAGTTCTTGTTGAAAATATTAAAAACCTCGAAGATCACTTCACTGTTGGTGGAGATGTTTATGATGTAAATGCCAAGTTCAGCCATAATTCTGATGATTATGATACTGACATTGAATTGGTCAATCTGATGAAAGATCTTTTCCCAATGCTTAGATCAATGGTTACGAGCAGTGAAAGGGATGGTGCATTTATATCAAAAAAGAAAAATAATGAGGATGAAGAATATCTGCTCGAACTCATGATTGATGGACTCAGTAAGGTAACTGATTACAAGGGACTCTCTCTCTGTGACAATGCAAGACTTGAGGAATCGGTTTACGATCTCATGAGATTTGACCTGTGGGGACGAGACAGGCTGGTAAATAAGGATGTTACACTTGATTATAACAGTGTATATCCTGCAAAACCCAACGAAGTAAGTTTTCTTGAAACCTTTATGCATCT
>CAZEJW010000261.1:0-3384 GCA_964512685.1 uncultured Leptospirales bacterium
CAACTAAATTCCGTTGGGCTGTATGGGGTAAAGATCAATATGAAAATACAATCTGTGCTTCAGCAGATAAGCTACATCAACAACCTTAATCTGAATAAATCAATGATCCACAAAATAAAATCCCCACAATGGCGGGGATTTTTTATTTGAAATCAATGCAGCTTTTTAATTCACAGATAATTTGTAATACCCCTGATATTGAATTTTTCCATCACCCGGAGAATAAGGCTCTCATCAATTTAAATATTTGTCCTCATGCTTTTCTCTGCATTATACACAAATAATGAACGATCCGGACATTTAGAAAGAATAATTCATTACTCATTATGCATCGAACATCACCGGTAAATTGTGGTAAAAACACTACATCTATTGTAGGTACTCTTCGACTTTACACTTCAGGTTTTAGACTTTATATAATTTAATAACACTATTCCTATTAGAACTATATTACTGAAAAAAAATTCTTGATGATCTTTTATATTTCCTGTAAAATATACACAATTCAAATAGTGTATATTTTTACATCAGGGGAAATTAAGACGTTCTGTTACATCATAAATTACAGGTTCGCATGTGACTGTAATGATTTCAAAATCAGGAATTTTCAGTTGAATCACAAACTCCTGATTACAGAAGCCATCAATAGATGATCAGTTAAAAATAAAGAGATAACAGGAGGCAAAGGCAATGAATCAGAATCTGAAAAGCACAGCAGGTGATACTCTTATACCAAACGCCGGTCTGGTAACAGAGGACCTTGCAAAGACAGTTGATCATGTAATAAATTATGTTGGGAAGGATATTAAGCTGGGAATGACTCTTGCTCTTGGCAAGCCGGTTCTTTTTGCAAATGAATTATACAGGAGAGCCAAGGAAGATCCTGAAATCAGCCTCAAGGTTATAACTGCCCTTCCCCTTGAAAAGCCCAAAGGGCATACTGAAATTGAAAAACGATTTCTTAAATCACTTTCAGAAAGGCTTTTTGATGGTGTACCCGAATTTGATTTTATGCTCGACCTCAGGGCCGGCACATTACCCCCGAATGTTGAAATCTATGAATTTTACAGCAAGGCCGGATGTCACCTTGAACAGCCGGAAGCGCAACAGAATCATATTGCATCCAATTATACACACATTGTCAGGGATGCAATAGACCTTGGTGTAAATGTTTTCGCGCAGTTAATCAGCTACAGGGAAGAAAACGGGATATTTCATTATTCAATGGGATGCAATACTGATATATGTATTGGCGCGGTTGAAGAAGTCACAAGGCTTAGAGCTGAAGGAGTCAGGGGTGCGATAGTGGCGGAAGCAAACAGCAATATGCCTTTCATGTACGGGGATGCTGTTATTGACGCAACAGGATATGATTTCATATTGAAAGGACCGGAATTCGAGTATCCGCTTTTTGGGGCTCCCAAAGATCCGGTCGCACCCGCAGACCATATGATAGGAATAAATGTCAGTACACTTGTTAAAGACAGCGGAACCATTCAGGTGGGGATAGGAGCGCTTGGAGATGCAATAGTTGCAGGTCTGGTTATGCGGAATGAACACAATGACGTATACCAGGAGGTAATAAAAAAAGCCAGACTCAGGGAAAGATACGGTGACCTTATAAACAAATGGGGAGACACTGGAATATTCGAAGAAGGCCTTTATGGCTCGTCTGAAATGTTCGTTGACGCGTTTATGCAGATGTACAAGAGCAAAATTCTGAAAAGAAAAGTGTATGACAGTGTTCCGCTGATGAAACTCATCAACTCAGGTGAACTCAGGGCAAACTACATCCCTGAAAATATAATCGACACCCTCATTGAAATGAAAGCAATTCATTCGAAAATGAATGAAGAGGATTTTGATTTTCTTACTGAATATGGAATCCTTAAAGAAGGCCTTAAATTCAGTGGTGATTCAATAAAAGACGGTAATGAAAGCTACAGCACTGATTTTAACAATGAGAAGAACAGAACAAAAATCAGAAAGCTTTTAGGGAAAGAACTCAAAACCGGTAAAGTAATACTCGGTGCATTCTTTGTAGGCCCGAAATCATTTTACCAGGATCTCAATGACATGAGTGAAGAAGAAAGGCAGCTCTTCGGAATGTCAGGCGTTGAAAAAGTAAATCAGCTCTACGGCGGAGAAGAGCTGAGAGTGCTTCAGAGAAAGAACGCACGTTTTATAAATACCGGCATGAAAGCTTCGCTGGTGGGAGCTATAGCCTCAGATTATGTTGAAGACGGAAGGGTTGTAAGCGGCATTGGCGGACAGTATAACTTTGTATCTATGGCACATGCTCTTCCTGACGCCAGACTTATTATTATGATCAAGAGCGTCAAAGGTTCAGGGAAAGCTCTCAGATCCAACATTGTTTTCAGTTATGGATCGTGTGCTGTTCCCAAACACCTGAAGGATATTATCGTTACAGAGTATGGCATAGCAGATGTCAGGGGCAGACCGGAAAAAGAGGTCATTGCAAAACTGATAAATATTGCAGACTCGAGATTTCAGGACGAGCTCCTTGATCAGGCAAAAAAAGCAGGCAAGATTCCAATGGACTATGAAATACCCGAGGAATACAGGAATAACACTCCTGAAAAGGTTGCCTCGATTATCGGGCCGTATCAGAAACAGGGATATTTTAAGCCATTCCCGTTTGGAACAGACCTGAACCAGGACGATATAGACCTTGGTGGATCGCTAAAAGTTCTGAAGGCCCTTTCAACAGGTTCTCCTTTTAAACTGAGAAGAAAACTCATAGCTGAACTTTTCAGGCCAATTCCCAAATCTGCTGAAAGGCATATTGTACGAATGGAACTCCAGAATCCCTCATCTCTTAAAGAAAAAGTAATGCGGAAAATAGTTGTTTTTGCCCTCAGGAACAACAACAAGCTTTAATTTGAATGTGATTCTGCTGCGCCACTGCGGCAGAATCACAGATTTTTATTGTTATTTTATGAAAAAGAGAGTCCTGCCTGAAAAAATACTTGTTTAATAAATTTTTACTTCATAAATCATTATTCATCCGGTAAATAATTATATACTCTCTCACAAAAGAGGAAATCATGCAGGTAGCTTTGAATATTGATACAGAAGCAATCATTGAAGCAGCAGAAAAACTGCCGCTTAAAGAAAAACTCAAGCTGTATGATAAAATAAAAGATGAAATCCTTCTGTACAAATTTGAAACCCTCAGGAGTGAATTAAAACAAAGTGTTTCCCTCTCTGATGATGAAATCAGAAAGGAAGTAGAACATGTCAGGTCAGAAAATCATAAGAATCATAGTTGATACAAATATTTGGATCAGTTTTGTTATTGGCCGCACTTTTGATTCCTTGATAAATGAACTTAAATCCAAAAGTGTTGAAGTGTACTTTTCT
>CAZEJW010000262.1:0-3354 GCA_964512685.1 uncultured Leptospirales bacterium
CCAGCCTTCTTAATAGCAGGCATTATAAATTGAGTAATGATGTCTCTTTCTGATAAGTCCTTTTTATTCATTCTTATTCCTCAACCTTTTTCTTCTCTTAGCCCGGCATGGACGCCGGGCTTCTTGGGGCGCGGGGTTTTTAAGATCTTCCGCATTGTCATTCTATCATATCCACTATTGTCTTGGCGCGGTATTGCCTATAACGTTCCGCGGCTATATGAAGTTTTTGCGGAACGCAGTGGAGCAAAAATTTGGGTGAAGCGAAGCGAAACCATATAGCCGCTGTTGTATGATGTGCTTGGGAGGCGGTTTTCATTCCACTCATTTTCTTTACACATGTGCGCTCTTCTCTTTTGTCTTTAAAAAAAACTTGCCCGTCTTTTCAGCTGGAGCACAGGACGTGCGGAAGCTGATTCTTCATATATCCATTGCTGCGCCATTATTCTTTAGCCATTCAACATGTTTAGTATAATCTGGGATTAATTTATCTACTTCATTCCAGAAAGCTTTAGTGTGATTATCAATCTTCAAATGAACCAATTCATGAACAATGACATAAGACAATACATCCAAGGGCAGCAAAATGCATTTCCAGTGGAAGTTTAAATTTCCCTTACTTGAACAGGATGCCCATCTATTTTTTAATTCCATTATCTTTATATTTGATGCTTTTACAGCAAGTCTGTTCTGGTATCGTTCAACTCTTTCCTGTATTTTAGCCAGCCCTTTTTCTTTGTAAAAATCTATAAAGACTTGTGGGGCTTTATCTTTGAATGTTTTATCTAAAAGAAAATAGCCGTTTTTAAGTATTAGCGGTGCAGATTGCTTTTCTTTAACTATTTCCAGCCGATAATTTTTTCCGAGATACAAGAAAGACTGTCCATTGACATATTCTCGTTCGACCTTGGAAACATTGGTTGATTCCCACTCCGCCAACATTTTGAATATTTGATATTCTTTCTTTTTTACTACATCAGCTATTTCAGAATCTGCTGCTGTTTCTGGTGCAAGAACAGATACCGAGCCATCCCGTTCTATATAAATACTCAGAGTCTTTCGTTTGCTCTTTTTAATTGTTAAATCGACATTTTCAAGCATATCAGTCTTCACGCCTTATCAAGTCATTCTCTCTTTTTTCTGCAAGGCTTAGAATATCAGTACATATCTTCTCATGTTTAGAATCAATTTCCGGGATGCCGCAGAAATCAAGCTTATCGTCTATTTCACCTTGTAGCTTTTTAACTTCGGCAGCTCGTTTCCAAAAGTTTGGTATCTCTAATTTGTGCCTTAATAATTCAACGATATCGATCACAAGATTTTTCACTTCAGATTCTTGAGCGACATATGGTGCAGCAGGCTCGCTTACACCATCTCCGGTAGCTTCCGTGTTCTTAGTAAAGGCATTATTTATCAGGTTGCGATAAAAGACATCTTCAATTTCATCGAGGCCTTCTGCGGTTTCACGGTTTTCACTTTTCATTTCATTGCGAAGTGAATCAAGTTCATCTATAATGACATCCCAATTTCCACTATACTTTTCCAGAATAGCCATTAACCTGTCGTTGAATTTGGTATAGAGTTCAGGGTCATTAGACATATTCACTTTGATATGCCTTCTTATTGCATGCTCCATCTCAGAAGCTTTTGCTTTTTTTGACTTGCCGTGTTTGTCAAGTTCTTTTGGGAAATCATCTGACAGTAAAGAGACCGGTGGTATTTTACTATCTATTCCTAATGAGATTAGATATTTATCAATAAGTTTTCTGACCTTTTCTCCTGCCCACTTTAAGTCCATGGTCTCATCACGGTAACGGTTGCGTATTCTCATCATCAGATAAGCGAAGCGTTTAGCCGGGATATAGTATTTATCCACAGTTCCTACATTGAACAGAAGGTCAAGACTGTCAAAAAAGGCTTTCAGGTAGGTATCAAATTGTGCACGGAAGCGGATTTCTTTCGCAAGCTCTATACAACTCTCTGCAAGCTCAAACTCTTCAGTTTTATCTTCCATTTCCTGGTTAACAAAGTCTTCAAATTTTACAATGCCGTTATCGGTAAAGAGCTGAACAAGCCTGTTGAACCTGGCTTCTAAAACAGGAATCTCTTTATTGATGTCCCTAAAGTATTCCAGAAACTCTTTCAGTTCTTTTTCATCCTCTTCGCCGTAAATTGCAAGAGCTTCTTTCAGGTGGTTGGCAACGCCAAAATAATCAACAATTATACCATGAGTCTTTTTGGGCCCCTTTGTTCTGTTTACTCTGGCAATGGTTTGTAGAAGGTCGTGTTCTCTTGTATTTTTATCGAGATACATTACTTGTTCAATGGGGGCATCGAATCCGGTAAGCAGCCTGTCGCATACACAGAGTATCGCCACACCAGATTCCGGTTTGCTATAGTCAAAATCCTTTTTGAAACTCTCTACCGCATTAAGGCGTTTTGCTTTTCCCCGTGCCTGACTTATAAACCCAAGCTCATTATTATCCTGCATGGTAACAACAGTACAGACTTCAAGAAACTTTAATTGCTTAACAAACTCTTCATCTTTTTCGGATTCCGGTTTTGCTTCTTCTTTCTGGATTTTCTTATCAATAGCTTCCTTAATCAGGTATTCATAGCGGGCGGCGGCAAGGATAGAGCTTGCAACAACTTGAGCCTTAAAGCCATTCACCATTATTTCATTGGTATAGTGCTCAACGATGTCTTCAGCAATATTACGCAGCCTGTCCATGTTTTCAAGGTAGGCACGCATGGTTCCATATCTTTTTTGAATTTCGAGGCGTTCTTCTTGTGTGCGTTCTTTAAAAACATCTTCGAATTCACGGTAAAGACCTTCTTTGTCTTTTATGGTGTCTTTACTTGTCTTGCCTATATAAACTATATCGAGAGTTGCCCTGTCTTTAACCGACTGTTTAATCTGGTATTTATCAATCCATTCAGAATTACTTCCAAATCGTTCATGGGTTTTAATTTTATGTCGTTGGGTTAACAGCGGGGTTCCGGTAAATGCAACTTTAGTGGCATTGGGGAATGCTGTAAATAAATTATCACCCATATCGCCGCCCTGGGTTCGATGAGCTTCATCAATAAGCATGAGTATTCGGTCAGAGGTGTTGACAACTTCAAAGGGTTTGAACTCCGGCACTTCTCCTTCTTCTACATAGGCTTTCATAAGAGCTTTTGAGTGCTTGATTTCCTCTACGAGGAACTTATGAACCATAACCATATTAAGGTTTGATGAATCATCTGACAGCAGGGGGCGCAGGTTCTTTCTTTTATCAATAACGGTTACTGTTTCACCCGTTAGTGTTGCCGTATTGGTCAATTGGTCTTCAAGGTCGGTACGGTCATTTACCA
>CAZEJW010000263.1:0-3340 GCA_964512685.1 uncultured Leptospirales bacterium
ATGGAATGCTGTATCAAAAACAGCAACCATTGGTTTTCCAGGCATTACCTCTTGACAGGCCCTGATTCCTTTTACTTGTGGGGGGTTGTGCAAAGGTGCAAGCTCTGAAAGTGCATCTATATCTTTGATAGATTGTTCATCTAGTAGGACTGAATCCTTGAATGTTTCACCACCATGTGCAACTCTATGTCCTATAGCCTCAATCTCATCAAGGGAGGATATCACCCCAATCTTTTTGTCAGTTAGATTGTTAAGTATAGCTCTTAGTGCAGCATCATGATCTTTTAATGCCATCTCAAACTTCTGCTTGTCTTTACCTGTAGGTCGATATTCTATGACTGCATCGTCCATGCCTACTCTTTCAGCTATTCCTTTAGCTATAAGATGTTCGTTTGACATGTCTATAAATTGGTACTTTAATGAAGAACTTCCGCAATTTACTACTAAAACTTTCATTGTATATCCTCCGCCTAATATTGATAATTTTTTAATTGATTAATTCATCTGTATTCTGCTGCTTTTATTCATGTGACCTGCCTTGTGGAAGTTCGGATTAACTGAAGTTTTTCTTTTTCGGTTTTGATCGTTTATTGCCGGTCACGAGCCTGAGATAGAGTTTCTCTACCTTTGTTCTGGCCCAGGGGGTTCTTCTCAGAAAGGTGAGGCTGGATTTTATTCCCGGATTATTGGTAAAGCACCTTATTCTGATTTTTTCGCCGAGTTCTTCCCATCCGTAATGGTCAACGAGTGTGTTAAGAATCATCTCAAGAGTTTTTCCTTCAAGAGGATCACGGGATTTGTTTTCAGTCATACAGTTTCCTGTGGTTGAATTTTTTATTACAAAATTTCTCTGCATGGCATGAATGTCAAATCTTAAAAAGAATATTGATCAATAAAGAGGTCAGGGGGATTCAGCATTATGTGAATCTTATTGCACAGAATTGCTCTTCCTGTGAATAAGCATCTCCGGTATATAAAGAAGAAGGCAACCCGCAAGGTAGCATGCAATATCCCTGATATCAAAGGTACTGCCAAGAATTATCTTCACTGCCCTGTTCTGAATGTTCAAAATCTCAGGCAGGTTGAAAAGCTGCAGAAGTTCAACACATACTGCAAAGAGAAAAATGTAAACCGGAAGCAGCATATTCTTTCGCGGCAGAACAGCCTTTATAAAGAAGTATATCAGCACAACAACCAGCATGTCACCAATGTATGGCCTTACCAGGTCATCGTGAACGTAAAGAGCAATATATACCTCTGTCAAAAAAATGAGGATAAAGAGTATTATGTATTTTAGCCGTGTTTTCATTATGGTGATGTTATTTTTTCTCAACGAGCCTGCCGGTTATATACTTGTGGAGTATGCTTTTAACGAAAGTCTGATATTTAAGGCCTTCCTTGTCTGCGAGTTCCTTTATTTTTTCGAGTTCACCGGGGTCTATCCTGATGTTCATTTTGGTTTCTTTTTTCAGATAATTTTGGGCTGCTTCTTTGAGCCTGTTCTGTTCTTCATCAGAAGGTTTTTTAAGAGAATCAGTGTCAATATCTTCGAAAGATTCGATCAGTTCTTTTTCTTCTTTATCAATATATTTGAATTTATCTTTTTTCATGATTTGCCTCCCTGAGAAGATGTAGAAATTTTCGACTCGGGTAAATTGTTTTTAAGAAATATTTATCTTTTGATTTTATATATGGAACACAATAAGTATAATTATCAATGTTAACAACAAACATAAACTGATTTGGGTATCTTTCTTTATTCGGGTGTTCAATATTTAAAAGAACCCCCTCTTCAGCGATTTTTTCGATAACCTGGTAAAAGGTAACACCCCTTTTGATGGATAGCAGTTTGTTTTTTTCTTCACTGAAATCAAATTCCATAAATTAAGGTATTGATTTGTGCGCACATTGTCAATATTAAATTCAAAAAGGCTATTATTTCATGGATAAATATTATGAGAGAAGGCAGTAATTATCCTGCCTGTGCCTGTAGCAGAATATCCTGATTAGATTGCCTTTGAGTGTATATTTTAAAATAAACACTTATTGACATTAATAATCACTTTTTAAAGAATTGATCTGTATTAGAGTTATATGGAAGGAAGGAATCTCTTATGGCACTTTTTCAAAAAGCGGTATTGAACAAGTATTTAAAAAGTCTGGATGATGATAAAGTTAAACATGCATTTGAAACTTACAGGAAAGAGTACTGTAATGAGATAAAAATTCAAAATATCAAGGCCTCAAAAGAGGAACAGTACCAGGAAGGTTTTCTTGATGATATTTTTGTAAAAGTGCTTGGATTCACGAAATTTCCACAGCCTGATCACAATCTCATAACTGAACAGAAGAATGAAACCGATGCCAAAAAAGCAGATGGAGCCATTCTAAGCAATGACTCGGTTATTGCTGTAATAGAACTGAAATCAACCTCAACCACTGATTTTAAGAAAATCGAGGAGCAGGCATACAATTACAAGGGCCAGCACAAGAATTGTAATTATATAATAACCTCAAATTTTGCTAAGCTAAGGCTGTATATAAATGATGTTACTGATTTTGAAGAGTTTGATCTCTTTGATATGGACTATGAACGGTTCAGAATATTCTATCTGTGTCTGAACAAAGATAATATTGTTAATGATGTTACAGCAAAGATAAAAAAAGAGTCATATTTACAGGAAGAAGATGTTTCTGCTAAGCTGTACAGGGATTATTCATCATTTAAACGCAAAATTTTTGAAAACCTCGTAAAGAATAATCCTGAAATTGATAAAATTCTGCTTCTAAAAAAATCACAGAAGCTTCTGGACAGACTGCTCTTTATATTTTTTGCTGAAGACCGCGGGCTAATACCGGCAAATACAATCAGTGAAATACTGAAAGAGTTTAATGAAATAAAAGAAATGGACAGGTATGAACCTCTTTATGATACCTTCAAGGTTTATTTCAGGCATCTGAATAATGGTTCTGAAAAACGTAATATCCCAGAATACAATGGAGGTTTGTTTGCGCCTGATGATATTCTCGATACAGTTAAAATTGATGACACTGTATTGATTGATGATACTCTGAAACTTTCAAAGTATGATTTTGATACAGAAGTTGACGCCAACATCCTCGGCCATATTTTTGAGAACAGCCTCTCAGACATAGAGGAGTTACATGCAGAGCTGGAAGGAGTTGAGCTTGATAAGAATAAGACCAAGAGAAAGAAAGACGGGGTTTTCTATACTCCAAAGTATATTACAAAATACATTGTTGAGAACACTGTAGGTAAACTTTGCCGGGAAAAGAAAGAAGAGCTTGGGATCGTTGACCTTGATATACCGGAAGATAC
>CAZEJW010000264.1:0-3335 GCA_964512685.1 uncultured Leptospirales bacterium
CACTACGCCACTGCTATCGGAAGGTATTACTACGATGACCAGGGATTTCGTGTGCTGAAACAATTAATTTTTCCAGGACTTACGGTTTTTTCAGCAGGCCCTGATTAATCATTACTCAGGCGAAATAATTTTTACTGTAGGAAAATATGTTTTTACACGAGATGTATCTCTTGTAATAAGCGGTATATTTGATACGGCAGCATGAGCACCAATATAAAAATCAGGAAGTGGAGAGAGCTTATTTCCTTTTTTCCTTCTGTATTTAATAAAAGCCTTGCCTGCTAAAAAAAGAGCTTCTTTTGGGATTGGAAGTAATTGAAAACCGCATTCATTGATGGCCATTTCCAATTCCTCTATCTTTTTAAAACCAATTGAAATTTCAGAATATATGATTGAGTTTATACAGAGATTATAATCCAGACTATATTGATTCAGAATGTTCTCAGACCAGTCAGCCCATTGTTGGTCCTCTGTAAATATATCAAGAATAACATTAGAATCTATAAGTATGCCTTTCATTTCGACCCTCGGGTAAGAGCCATAATCTCATCAGTTGTCATTTTTACAGTTGCTGTTCTCCTGAATTTTTTAAACCGGTTCTTTGGTGCAGTACTTCTTTTTTTTACCAGAATGATTTTACCATCTTCATCAACAAAATCAACTTCAGTGTTAATGTTGATGCCATATTTATCTCTGATATGCTGAGGAATGGTAACCTGTCCTTTAGTTGTTACTTTCATATGATCCCCTTTAGTAATAGTATTACTTTTTAAGGTATTACCGGGTGTGTTAAATGTCAAGTGTATTGCTGATAAAAACCAATCCAGGCTAGGGTAAAGAAATTGAGAACACGAGCTATGCTGTTAATAATATATATCTCAATGGTGTAAGAATTGCAGCAGTAATCCCTGGCGGAAAAACCAGATACTATTTGACAGACCAGGTTGACAGTGTAAAGGTAGTTGTAGATGAGGAAGGATATCCTGTTGCCAGTTTTGAGTATATGCCTTAAAATGAGCCTGTAGAAAAGAGAGTTGATTTAATTTTCTTTACGATGATTTTTATATACTGTATATTATTTAAAGGATTGGCTATGCCAAAAATATTTGATTGGAAAGGATACAAATTTTTCTTTTTTTCTAATGAAGGAATCCCCCTTGAACCGTGCCATATTCACGTGAGAAAGTGAGGTAACATAGCAAAATTCTGGATTGATCCTGATGTTGTATTAGATTCATCATGGGGATTATCCTCTAAAGAATTAAATAGTTTAGAAAAAGTAATCGAAGAACATAAAGATTTAATAGTGGAGAAATGGAATGAGTATTTTAATGTCTGATGCAAGAGCAAAGAAAGTCTGGTTTGATGAATATAATATGTGGGTAGAATTTACAGATGGAAGACAGCTTTCTGTGCCATTGACATATTTTCCTCGCCTGGAAAAAGCAACACCCGAACTGAGGAATAATTTTGAGATGAGTGGTGGTGGGGCAGGTCTTCATTGGGATGATTTAGATGAAGATATAAGTGTTCCCCATCTGTTGATTGGCCAGCATATGAAAAAAGTCGTATGAAAATCTCACCTGATAGATGTGCGCCTTTTCTGATAACCTGGATTGTGCTACATGTCATGTTACGTTTCGCTTGCCGCCGGAGGACTGGCGGTGAACATAGTGAAGCTTGCCAAAAGTAGCTACGATTCATTCGGCTATACTTACTTTTATACAATATCCCTTGGCCCAAGTAAAAGCATAATGCCATCAAGAATTTCAGTGACTCTCTCTTTTGACAGGGTGCCAATTTTATCATGTAAATCTGATTTATTTACTGTTAATAATTGAGTGACATTAACAACACTTCTTTTAGGCAAATTGGCTTCGCCTTTACGCAATGAAACATTGCCGGGAGAATGAGCCCGCTTCATATTTGATGTCAATGCGCATATAACAACAGTATTGATCTGACTGCTGTTAAAAACATTATTTTGAACAACAACATGAGGATGTCTGTAGCCGGGAGCTGATCCTTCTGGATCAGGGAGAGCTATCCAGAATATATCACCCTGTTTTATTACCATTTTTCTACAATCTTTGAATGGGTTATTTTTGCTGATTTAAGGTAATCAGGATCAATAGAGTCTAATTCATTGGAATACTGTTCATTTATTTTTTTTAATAATTCGAGGTTTTCATCACGGTTAATAAAATATTCAACAGCCTGTGAGAATATTTGACTTTTAGGTATGTTCAGCTTATTTGATAATTTTGTTATTTTTTTGTTTAATATCTCATCAATCGAAATAGCAGTTTTTACTGTTGCCATATTCTGTTCTCCATATTTGTTATACTATTAGTATAACAAAAAAAGTATTAATGCGTCAATAGATTTATTATAAAAAAAGTATAATGAGCCCGGCAATTCATACATTTTTTTAATTGTAATAACTGTATAGTTCCTTCAAATAATGGCAAAGGAGAAAGAAGAAGAAAAGGCGATACAGCGGGATTTATAATTCTAAAAAAAGGGAGGATTGCTTACATGTGTGATTACAATGAACTGATGACTGCTTTTAGTACATTGAAAAATGGATTAAAACAAACAATGTTAAACAACTGGATGAGATTATTTCCCATGACTATAAGGGATATAGCCTGCATGGTACAATTGAGACAAAAGAAGATATATTAAACAGTTTTGTACCGACGGGTGTTGTTTTAACTGAATACAGTATAAATGAAATTGAATACGAGCAAATAAATAATATCGGAATAATTACAGGAATAAGATCCTGACAGCCGTATGTCAGAACAAGAACCTTACCTGAATAAATTGATTTGTCAGGAAAATACTGGCTGATTTGAAGAAAAAGACTTAGTGGCAGTAACAATCAACCTGCTACCGGTTTCGGGACAAATCCCTGAGCCACAGCAGGCTCATGAAAACAGTTGTAAACGAACAGTTTTTATAAACAGAAAAAATAATATTCAGAAAACATCCCCATTAAAAACGTTTGGTCAGCTGTGCTATATGGATATAAACACCTGCTCATCTGACAGTATAAACTGCAGATCTTTCAGGGGCATCTGTTTATCCTTCATCTCTGCGTCAATGCCCTTCATAATAACCCAGACTCGCTTGATATAAACCTCAATCCTCTTCATCAAAAGGGGCGTACCCGTCATAAAGAAGGCAGGAGCCGATATTAGCCGGGTAGAAGCCGATCTTGGTTGGGTAGGATGCGATCTTGGCCAGGTAGAAGTCGATATTGGCCGGGTAGAAGGCGATATTGGCGGGGTAGAAGGCGATATTGGCGGGGTAGAAGGCGATATCGGCCG
>CAZEJW010000265.1:0-3298 GCA_964512685.1 uncultured Leptospirales bacterium
CTTTGGCTTGTCAATTATTTTAGAATTTTGTTATTACTCGGAATTGATTATTTCCCGGGAGGGATTCACGGAATGTTATTGATGGGTGTTTTGAAAGCCGGATCTGTTTAATATTTTTTCAGTACAATCACCGTAAGATCATCCCTTATTGAGTTTTCATTTTCAATAGAAGAATGAAAGTCATTGAGTAAATAATCAAGAAGTGATTGCGCCGTTTCATCCGGAGCGTTACTCAATACCTCCAGAATTCTTTCATCATAGGTCTTGAGGTCATTCCCGGTAGTTTCAAGGAGACTGTCAGTGAAAAGTATAATAGAATCCCCTTTTTCAAGGACAACATTGACTGATTCAAAATCGCTTTCCATAATTTCAACTCCAAGAAACGGTCCTGTAATACTGGTTCCATCATCATTAACTATTTTTTTTATCTTTCCTGTTGCAGCTGATTTGTGCAGAAGATCCGGGTGTCCGCTGTTTGCGTATTCAAGAATATCGCCATTGATTTTCAGGAGTATGCCTGTAATATACGAGTCGATTGACCCTATATTATCAATAAGTTTTCGGTTGATTTTCTGCATTATGGTGTTGAGATGACATGATGAATTTTTTCTGAAGATAGAGAAGATGATTGATTTTGCAATCAGAGTTATAAGGCCTGATGCAATTCCATGGCCTGAAACATCGAATATTCCAACACCTTCCAGAATACCCTCTCTTATATAAAAGTCATAAAAATCTCCGGATATTCCATTCATGGGCCTGAATGTAAAGGCTATATCAAAATTTTTTGAAACCGGGGGGGTCTGTTCCAGGAATGCAGACTGAACGTTAACAGCCATTGCCAGATCCTTTTGATATATGCTGTCAGCCTCGAGCAGGGCATGGTTTTTCTTCTTCAGTTCATGACTGATTTTGCTTATTTCTGATGTAAGTATGGAAAGGTTTTTTACTACATCAGTTTCCTCAATGGAGAATTTTTCTCCAATGAGGATGGTATCCCCCCTGTCTTTGAAAAAGTATGATTTTATGAGGGTATTTGTTGACCTGACCTTCAGGAGATTTATAAATGGTATGGTTGAGTCTGCAAGTATGTTGAAGTCAAATGGTTTTCCGTCAACTGAACAAAAATAATCTTTTATTGGAGTCATACATGGTTTCTCTTCAATATTCAGATTTTTCATAAAACCATGATTGCAGTCTTTTATTGTAAATTTTTCATCATACTGAACAATGAGAAGATTCTCTGAATACTCTATATATTTATTGATTACATGAGGATATTTGGTAAGCAGAATGTCTGAAATAATATCACTCATCAGCTGTTCCTTTCTCCTGGTTTTATCATTCCGCTACCGGGGAATGTGGTATCAGTGTATTAAGGCTGAACTTTTATTTTGAATTCAGTGTTTTATTCCTGAATTATATCCCTTTAAGATATTCAATCAAGAATTTAATTTATAACAGAGATGATGTGGTACTTAATGATGGTTTGAGCGTGTCATATATACAGATTAAGTCTTTAATTGACAGGCTCTGTATGAAAAGAGAGAAAATACAGTGTGTAATAAAAAGTAAAGGTAAGGTCATGACAGATAAAATAAATATCGATCTCAGAGTGGTGGGATATGTAGATCATCAGCATCAAAATGTTCCCCGGCACTGGAGTGTATCTGATCTCGAAGGAAGGATTATTCTGCAGGATGAATTCACTGAAGGTATAAGAGATATAAGCCCCGGAGATGAAATCGCAGTAATATTTTTATTCCACAAAAGTCCGGAATTCAATGCAGATTACATTCTGCAAAATCCACCTCATCTGGGCAAAGAAAAGGGAGTCTTCAGCACATGTTCTCCCAGAAGGCCTAATCCTGTTGGTCTCTCTGTCCTGGAGATTACAGCAATCGGGAGAAACTATTTAGAGGTGAGGGGGATAGATATGCTCAATGGCACCCCGGTTATTGATATAAAGCCTCATGTAAGGAAATAAATAATTGTTCAGGATTAACTTGAATCATTTTGTAATTTTCTGAAAGTGGAAATGAACATATCTGAATCTTTTGGGCTCAGGATGAACCTTTCTCCTGCAAAAGTAGTGAGAAGGATCAGGCTGTCAGGTGCTTTTATCTTCTGGGATTTTCCGCTTTTTTCCTCAGAAAAAATAATATTTACTGAGCAAAACCGGGTAGTTTCTCCAAGTTCAATCCTTTCATTGAATGAATCCATTATATGGCCGGTTATTACCTTCTCAGGGGTATCACTAAGACTGTAGCTGAAAACCGAATCAAGTTCAGGCTGATTCACAATCGTCAGGTTTGATATCTCTTCAAATTTAAAAAATTTATCCAGCAACATTCTTTTTGCGTAAATCCCTTTTGAATCAATTTCATAATAGGTTCCAAAAGCGAAGGTCTGTGCAATCATTAGCCCCAGGACCATTGTTGCTGAAATGAGAATGAATGCTGCAATTATTATATTGCAAAAGAGAAGAATCCCCCCGATAAAAAGAAATACGATAAAGGTCAAATAAAACAGTGTTGTATTTTGAAGTGTGATTCTGGGGCTGAAACGTTTTGAAGAAGGATTCCCTTTGTTATAGTGAAACATTCAAACCTCAATATGTATCCTGATTGATTAAACAAAAAGATAATTGTATTAAATATCAAGGATTTTTTATGTTTACTCTATTATTGCTGCGCATTTTTTTAATCCTTTACTATTGATCATTTAGCAATTTATGTTTTTTTACTTGAAATATAAGTGATGATTTATTGTATAAACAATTGAGTAGTAAAGACAATTCAATATATACAGGAATATTATCTACTATGAATATTAAAAAAGAAATTAAGAATACATGTCAGATTTACAGTGTTATGGAGGATATCACGAACCATAATCCCCAGGAATTGTATGATTTTATCTTTGATTCAGTCATTCCCGAACCGGTTAATGTTATTCTTGACCTTTCAAATGTGAACTATATCAATAGTTTTGCTCTTGGAACTCTCATAAGGATTATGAAGGAATTAACCGGAAGGTCATATAATTTTCATCTGATGAATGTTAATTCTGAAGTCAAATCCCTTCTCAAGGTTACTCAGATGCTCGATAGGTTTTCTCTTATAGATGATTTGAGTGAAGTATAGAATCCCCGCGCTGTTTTCTAATCCGGCAAGTCTTGTTCTTCTGCAAAGAACCGGATTTATATATTTGCACCATTTTCGTTAAAGTAACAAAAATGTTTTATAGCACCTTCTTCATCCTGAATAAAAAACAATTTTGTATTTTTCTTGTATCG
>CAZEJW010000266.1:0-3268 GCA_964512685.1 uncultured Leptospirales bacterium
CCTCCTTATCTCCCCATCTCCTTCTCTTCTAAGACTTGTGGGTACAAGTCAGCCAGTCAAGGGGGAGGTGTATGTACAGGAAATGAATCGTCACATGAATAAACAGTTCAATTACACTCAATATATCTCACGACCTCAGATGTTTTCCTGTGAGCATAAGGAAAAGGTCTTCCAGGTTTCCTGAACGCACAGTGAGATCAGAAAGATCGAATCCATGCTGAATCAGCATTTCAATGCTTTCATTGAGATTATCTGCTTCTATTTCAAACTGGTCTTCAATCCTGTACCACTTGAGGGCCAGCCTGTCCAGGGCTTCTTCATCCTGCGCACCTCTTAAAATAATTGTGCTTGATGTGCAGTGTTTCTTTAAAAGCTCCTGGGGAGTTCCCATTGCAATTATCTTTCCAATGTCCATTATGGCAATATTGTCACAGAGTATCTCAGCCTCATCCATGTAATGGGTTGTGAGAACAATAGTCTTACCTGATTTCTTTATATCCTCAACAATATCCCACAGATGCCTTCTTGCCTGAGGGTCAAGGCCTGTTGTGGGCTCATCAAGAAAGATCAGCTCAGGGTCATTTGCAAGGGCAAGCGCGAGAAGAAGACGCTGTTTCTGACCGCCAGAGATTTTCCTGTTATCACGGCCGAGTATATCCTCCAGTCTGCAGGTTTCAACCAGTGTGTTAAAATCCGCCCTGTGAGTGTAAAGGTTTCTGAATGTAGAGAGTGTTTCCTTCACTGTGAGGTGTGCAGGTAAAGCAGTATTCTGAAACTGAACACCTATTCTCTCATTAAAATGCTTTTTCCTGGGTTCACCCATGAACAGTATTTCACCTCGATCAATAGGAGTGATTCCTTCTATGACCTCAATCGTAGTAGTCTTGCCAGCACCATTGGGGCCAAGAAGTCCAAAACAGGTTCCCTTTTCAATTTCAAAGGATATTCCATTAACAGCCGCAACATCCCCATAGTGTTTAACCAGATTTTTTACTGTGAGTATATTTTCCATTATTACTTACCTTATATATATGAAATGACATCATATTTACAGTATGTCAATTCATAAAATTGTCACACCTTCATTGAATCCTGCAAGTCATGACAGGCAGAAATTCTTTCGCCTGTAATCATCTCTGTGTTTGATTTACCCGGTGGAACCATCGGCAATACCATCTCGTTTGACGAAACCCTTACATCAATAACGCATGGCCCTTTTTCAAGCAGCGCAGTTTTCAGATCTTCAAGGGGATTTTCTGAAGCAGATATACTCAGTCCCTTTACACCAAAGGCCCTTGACACTTCAGAGAAATCCATACCATTGCTGAAACGTGACGCATAAACATTGCCCTTAAAAAACAGTTCCTGCTGCTGGCACACAAGCCCCAGGCTTTTATTATTCATAACAATTATCTTAACATCCAGATCAAGATCCGCAAGAGTTGCAAGCTCCTGTATGTTCATGAGAATGGAACCGTCACCTGAAAAGCACACAACCTTTTTATTCGGATTTGCAAGAGCAGCACCGATCGCAGCAGGCAGACCAAATCCCATTGTGCCAAGCCCGCCTGAGGTGAGCAGAGTACGCGGACTTCTGAAAGGATATGACTGAGCCACCCACATCTGGTGTTTGCCTACATCTGTTGTTATTATTGCATCATCTGGCAGAATCATGCCAACTGTTTTTATAAAATTATTCGCTTTCCAGCGGCCTTCACCCCTGTCATCTGAATCAGACTTCCCTGTATCATCAATATACGAAATCCATTCACTGCGTTCTGTTGTTTCTATAAAAGGAATTATGCCCTCAAGAAAAACCTTCACGTCAGCTGACACAGAGAGAGATGCGTTCCTTATCTTGTTTATCTCTGCCCTGTCAATATCCACATGAAGAATATCAGCACCAGGACAGAACTCCTCAGCAGCACCAGTTGCCCTGTCATCAAACCTTGCACCAAGTACAATGAGAAGATCAGCCTCATTAAGAATGAGATTGGTACTCAGCCTAGCATGCATTCCAAGCATTCCAAGACAGAGATCATGATCACAGGGAAACGCGCCAAGCCCCATGAGAGTAAGGGCAACCGGCAGAGAGGACTTTTCTGCAAGAGCAGCAAGGAGGCCTGATGAGTCAGATGAAATGATTCCCCCGCCAGCATATATAACTGGCCTCTCTGCACTGTTAATCATTGCAGCAGCTTCCATGAGAATATCCTCACCAACAGGATGAGTTTCATCTGTAGTATCATCCTTCCATTCGGGCAAGTCAATTACAGCTGTCTGAATATCCTTTGGCACATCAACGAGTACAGGGCCGGGCCTGCCGGAAGCAGCGATCCTGAAAGCCTCGTCCATAACATGCGCGAGCTCTCTTACATCCTGCACAAGGAAATTATGCTTTGTCATGCCGAATGTCATGCCGCATGTGTCAACCTCCTGGAAGGCATCAGTGCCAATCATTGACGTTGGAACCTGGCCTGTAATGGCAACAATTGGCACAGAGTCGAGCTTTGCATCAGCAAGGGCAGTAACCAGGTTTGTAACACCAGGCCCAGATGTAGCCATGCATACTGCAGTTTTTCCTGTTGAGCGCGCCATTCCATGAGCAATAAATCCCGCGCCCTGCTCATGCCTTGCAAGAATATGGGTGATGCCGCTTTTAGACAAAGCGTCATACAACGGCAGGTTAGACCCGCCCGGAATCCCTGCAACTGTTTCAATGCCATGCGCTTCAAGCGATTTTACAATAATCTGTGCACCGTTTAATTTCATTTTCTCTCCCGGATCCATAAAAAAAGCCCCTGCCGGTTTGCTCCGACAGGGGCTTTTGAATCTTCTTTACTGTATTATATTACAGAGAACCCATCGGAACAAACCCGTATGCTGAGCACACCACCACGACCACAATCACAGGGAGAGCGCTCACGGAAAGCATAAGGTTTGATAGCAGGTTTCTCTTCAAAATATTTTCCTTTAATAATTTATAACAACCACATCATCTCTCACGCATATTAGTCAAGTAAAATAACAGCAAATAAACCGACTCAGCAGTTTTTTTAGAACATACATCTTCCACCCCCTCCCGGCCTCCCCCATCAAGGGGGAGGTGCCTGTTCAATAAATGAATCTTCACCTGAATCGAGTGAGTGATAATAATCATCGACTGTTGAGTCAAAACCCGGTAAAACCCGGATCAAATATGGGATTGACATCCAGGCCCTGATATTTTATGCAGTTCAATTCACTATTCAGAATAAAAAATCACAGC
>CAZEJW010000267.1:0-3177 GCA_964512685.1 uncultured Leptospirales bacterium
GATTCTCAAACCCGTCAATATTCCTGAGGCCCTTTGGATCAATAAAACTTATATGCTGCTTCTCACCATCAACAATCCAGACAATAAAATCAGGATAAAAATTACCTGCTTCAAAAAAACCTATGCCTTTTCCCCGGCTCATATTTCTTAAAAGATAAAGTTCCCTGTTTTCAAGAGGTTCGGGTTTTGAATCACAGTACCTCTTCAGATCAAGAACGAAATCCCTTTCCCCTTCATTGAGATGAACAGGACTGACCTTAATTACTGAATCTTTTCCAAGATGGATTAAAGGATAATATAAATGATTCATTACATTAAATGCTTCCATATCCTGAAAAATCCATTCTGTGAGTTTATTCTTTTTAATTATATCTTTCAGTTCTTCAAGCTTCGCAACAATATCATTCCGTGATTCATCAATAAGAACCCGTATTTCATTTGGAAAATTATCATCACCCGGTGTCAGCTCACGGTATTCAAGAAAATCACTTTCGAATTCTGCTTTTTTATGAAGATAGAAACGTTCACAGTATTTTTTTAAAAGCAGTTCGGCAATCTCCTGCCATATAAAAGTCTTTCTGTAGCTGTCTGGCTGAA
Source organism: uncultured Leptospirales bacterium (assembly GCA_964512685.1). GTDB lineage: Bacteria > Spirochaetota > UBA4802 > UBA4802 > UBA5550 > CAZEJW01. The sequence goes on from CAZEJW010000267.1 coordinate 598, forward strand.
ATTCATTTTTATCAATATAAAGTATATACCAGGAATCATCCTTCAGAATTTCAGGCAGAATATCCCGGCTTATATTAAGATTATTCCAGTTGCGTTCACTCTTCAGCCTCTGAATTTCAAAATAGATTTTGTCGAAATCTATAAAACCAAGATGTTTATCTGTAAAGCTCACAGTGTCCCTGTTCTGCACAACAACAGATCGGCGCACACCTTTGCTCTGCAGAGCCTGAAGACGCGGATACCAGTCAATAACAACCCGGTTCCTTGCCAGCTTATCATCCGGCCTGTTAAGAGATGGGAAGTCTCCCTGTTCCTTAAAACTTACACCTTCTTTAACCTTAATGGTTTTAAGTTTTTTTGTTCCGAGATTTTCAACAACAGGCAGAATAAACTCAATAAGCGTCTCATTTACAGGCAGGCCTTCCTCTTCAAGATATGCTTTGAACTGCTGCATGTAATCTGCGCGCACACCAAAGATATTGAGGGTTTCAAGATACTCGATGTACTGAGGCGGGCGAACAACGTAAGACCTGCTGCGCTTTAATGAAAAATTCTTTCCCTTGAGACGAACCCCCCGGCCAAATAGCTGAATAACCTGAGAGCCTTCACTGCGCCCCATATTGAGAAGACCCATAAGTGAAACTCTCCAGCTGTTCCATCCTTCAATAAACTTTCTTGAACCAATAAGAATATTAAGCGTAGAATCATCAGAGTTTATATTATGAAAAAGCGATTCTGCAATTACCTTGTCTTCAACTTCAATATGGCCATGCGCTTCAATCTTCTTTTTAAAGGCTGCATCATCACCAACATTGATAAGACCAAACTCCGGGAAATCGCCAAGGCGAAGAGACAGTTCTCCGTCAGCACCTCTCAGAAGAGCAACATGAAGCCTTGCAGGAGCAGTTGCATTGAATACCTTTTCAAGAATATCAGAATACAGACCTTCAGCATCCATCCCCAGGGTCTGAATGTAACCAAATGAAGATGCAAAAATATCATTGCCTGCTGAATCTGCAAGCCCGCTTCTGCCTTTAAGAAAATCCTTTAAAAGCTTAACTGTTTCTTTCTTCTGATTTACAAATCTTTCAAGAAAAAGAATTACATCCTCAACGTCTGATACATCCTTTTCACCGCCCTTTATTACACTTGCTCCAATAAATATCCACAGGGGCTTTTCTATCATGTATTCTTTAAACTCATTCTCTTTATCTGCAAAAAGCCTTAGCTGCTGATAAAATGTAAGAACAGCAGCTGAAAGATAACGCTGACGCTGATCATCAGAGAAAGTCTCAGACAGGTTCATTATACGGTAATCCTTGCCGTAACCGTCGTTATAGAAATAACGGTATGAATAATCAAAGATAATTGAGCGGGCATATTCCTGCGCCATTTTCTCGTCTTTTGCTGCATTTATTGCCTGCCCGAAAGTAGCAGAATACTCAAAGCAGAAACCGTTCTCAGAAAGTAGATTTCTGTTCTTCATCCATACACCCTGCTGAGCGCTTGACGCACCCCTGTGCCCCTCATCAACAAGAACAAGGTTGTTATTTTCAAACGAATCAACAGAAACTGTTTTTTCTCTTCCCTCTTCAACGAGTTTTGATATCTCAAGAATTTCTATACGCTTTCCATGATAGAGAGATCCGCTCTCCTTTGAAAATATATCAGCGGCAAGTCCTGAAAGCTTAAATTCATCAAAGTGCTGTTTTGAAAGGCCTTCGTTTGGAGTGATGAGTATTATTCGGTTCATCTCCCCGCGCCTGCGGTATTTTTCTATATAGTGGGTAAACTGCAGTATATTACAGTGCATGATGAGAGTCTTGCCCGAACCTGTAGCGCACCAGAACGCCAGCTTTCGTGCACTGTCGATGGTGTCATCACCACCACCACCGTTTCTCTTAAGGAGGGGTTTAAACCCCTCCTTAAGAGAAAAAAAGCGGTCAAGATATATCTCTGTAAAAAGAAGCGCAAGATACTGAAAGTATTTGGGATATATGGTCTGCCCGAGTATACGGTTTCTTTTTTCAGTTATCCTCTTCCAATGGCGCACAATGTTCTGGTCATAAACGAGAAGCATATCTTTGCTGATTTCCTCACTGTCAAACAAGCGTGAAACCATTGAAGTATAAAAGCGACTCCTGCCGTCATCCTCAAATCCCTCGAGGTCATCATCGCCCAGTACTGCGGAAAGGTCTTCAAAGCTTTTAAAGCCAAGAGTGTCAAGCATTGAAAAATAAAGAACCAGAGTCTTTGAAAAAGGAATCTTTTTATTTTTATTGTTTTTCTTTGCCATTACATGCCCTCCGTGTCGAACATGCGTTTGTGAAACTCCTCTTCAGTAAGGCGCACCTTGAACTCTGTGTCGCCCTGTTTTATGTTTGCGAGGTTATTGTCTCCGTTTACATAGATAACATCGTATTCAAAATCACGGGGATTGATGTTGAGTTTTTTTACAATTTCATTGAGTTTTTTATTGTCTGTTTGCCTGGTGTTTCTCCATATAACAAGGGTCTTTTCTTCATCGCGCGTTTCCCCTTCAACAACGTAAACTTCACCTGCCCGGTAACACTGTTTTAC
>CAZEJW010000268.1:0-3161 GCA_964512685.1 uncultured Leptospirales bacterium
ACGAGGAATTATTATTAAGATTCAGTGTGAATTTAATATTTGATAAATCCCTGACATGCACAACAAGGACGTCTCCAGTATTGACTCTGCCCTCAGAGGAATAGACATTACTGTCCTTCCATATAGTTTCAGCATAAACCTGAATTGCGAATAAAGATAATATTACAGATGCAAAAATCTTCTTAATCATAGGTCAACAACCACATGTCTGCTGTTAAGAATTTTTCCCCGGACCTTTCTTCCATTTTTGAGATATACCATTACCTCATCGCCCAGAGCTCCGTCAGAAAGAGACTTTCCGTTTATCTCAACTTTAATAGACCTGTTTCTAATCACTATTTTTACAGGATATCCTTTCTTCAAAATAATTTTTCTATCTCCGGCAATTTCTGAGTCTTCAGGACTGCCGATTTTCAGGTTAACACCATTGCCCAGTATAAAATATCCGCCGGAGAGCCTCGCCGAAATAACAGACTGAAGTTCTCTTCTATCTATTATGCCGTCGCGGTATACCTCCTCCGGTATCTTCAAACCGTTAAGTCTGGATGATTCGGTTCCTTCTATTCTACAGATGTCCGACAGAACAACCTCATTATCCGGACTGATGTAGTCCGGTATCATATATATCCTGGTATAGGAAAACAGCGGACTCCCCATAAGCAGCATGAGAAGGACTGCAGTTATTTTAAACGATTTAACCACTATCTCTTCAGCCCGATTGCGGTGGCAAGCATTGAGTCAGATGTCTGTATGGCCTTGGAATTGACCTCATATGCTCTCTGAGCAACAATCATATTCACCATTTCCTCGACAACCTTAACATTTGACATTTCAAGAAATCCCTGATGAAGTTTAGCCATACCTTCAAGTGCAGGCTGCCCCGGGATCTCCTCACCCGATGCGGGAGTTGTTTTATAGATATTGCCGCCAATACTTCTCAAACCGGCAGGATTTACAAAGCGGTAAATTTCCAACTGTGCTACCTCAACAGGATCTTCCTGGCCTGTAAGCTTAACAGTCATCCGTCCATCCTGACTAATTGTAAGAGTATTCATTATGAAGTTCTCTGGAAGTACAACCGGAGGCTCCAGCAGAAATCCGTTAGAGGTAACAATCTGCCTGTTTGAGTCAATCTTGAACGACCCGTCCCTTGTATAACCCATTGTACCGTCAAAAAGTCCGACTTTAAAGAAGCCTTCACCTTCAAGTGCAATATCGAGTTTATTCTCAGTTGCCTGAAGACTTCCCTGCTCGAACATCTTCTGAGTAGCTGCCACTTTGACACCATGACCAACCTGAATCCCTGTAGGAAGCTCTGTTGTTTCCGTTGCCGGTGTTCCTGCAAGCTGAACAGTCTGATAAAGCAAATCTTCAAATTCGGCCCTCTGCTTTTTAAATCCGGTAGTATTAACATTTGAAAGATTATTCGAAATTGTATCTATGTTGAACTGCTGTCCAACCATTCCCGATGCTGCAGTCCACAGTGATCTCATCATAACCGATTACCTCATGATTCAAATTTTATTTCTTTTATCTGCCCTTATTCACGTTCACAAAAAACATTTGACTATATTAACCTGATCTAATATTTGACTTATATACATTAGTTCGTTTATATAATTATCGGTTAATTTTCGATATTTATCTAACTTTTTCTAATAAGACATAAAAAAACTCTATAGCTACATAGATATCAATAAAGGAATTCAAATGAATATTCGTTTTTATATAATGCTCATACTCGTTCTGTTTTTGGCCACATCATGCACAGCCACATCCGGAAAAAATGTAACGCAGGAAGGCAGCCAGGTAAGCCAAAAAGCTTCAGATGAAAACAAGCATGATGAAAAAATCACAGTGAGAAATGGAGTCGTAAAATTCTACTGGGATTCAAATAAAATAAAGAGCGAAGGATCCGTTCGAAATTTCAAAAGAAACGGAATATGGAAATTCTACTTTAAAGATACTGAATTAGACAAAATTGAGTCAACGGGGACGTTCAAAGACGATCTGAAAACAGGACAGTGGCTTACATATTATGCTAATGGCAAATTAAAGATGAAATCCTATTATAAAAAGGGAATTCTGAATGGTCCGTCCTATGAGTACCGAAATGACGGACGACCTGTTTCTGAAATCTGGTACAGAGATGGAAAGTATCACGGCGGATTCAAAAAGTACTTCCCCGATGGTAAACCCAGGGAGATTTCCATGTACAGCCACGGTCTGAAACACAGAACTCAAAATATATACAATCCCAACGACAAAAGAATATCCATAGGAAAATATAAAAACGGCAAAAAACACGGTTTCTGGCGGTATAATTATGAAAGCGGCAAAAGAAAATCTGAAGGTCATTTTATAAACGATAAACAAGCAGGCAGATGGAAATTTTTCGAAGAAACCGGAAAATTCGCCAATGAAAAAAATTTCTAATACGACCGGGTGAAAGTTTTGGAAGAAAAAGATAAAACAAAAAAAGCATCGGCCAAAAAAAAATCTGCTTCAGTAAAAGCAGAGAAAAAAACTGTGAAAAAAGCTGCAGTTAAAAAAACCAGTCCCGAGCCAAAATCGAAGAAAAAGGCAGCCCAGGCAAAGAATGCTGTTGCAAAAAAAACAACTGTAAAAAAATCATCCGCTAAAAAAAGCATAAAAAAGAAAGAAATATCTTTCAGATAATTAGTTTAATAAGCATAAAAAAGAACACCCCACCAAAGAAAAATCTTCCTGCAGCAAAAAAAAATGAAATTGAAGAGATCGACCCTGATGCCTTAAAAAGAGGTGATGACCCCATGACAGTAGTAGGTCATCTTGATGAGCTGCGCTCAAGATTACTTATTATTCTGGGTACAATAATAGTATTCACAATAGTCGGATTTATTTTTTCCGAAGAAATTGTTAATTTCATAAACAAACCTTTTCTGGATACGGGGAACAGGCTTAATATATTCAAGCTTGCCGGAGGATTCATAATAAAATTGAAAGCATCAGTAGGAGTGGCTATTTTTGCTACAATACCACTGATAATATTCCATATATGGAGATTTATTTCTCCTGCTATCGGCATTGAGGAAAGACTTTTTTCTAGAGTATCAGTTATTTCTGCTATTCTGCTGTTTTACTCAGGAGTTTCATTCGTATTCTTCATACTCCTGCCATTT
>CAZEJW010000269.1:0-3101 GCA_964512685.1 uncultured Leptospirales bacterium
ATGCGGAACTAATCCAGTCATTCAGGTAAATGACTTGTATTACGAGAATATGACGATTGAAAAAACAGATAAACTCATTGAAGCTCTTCAAAAGGGAGATACTCCTGCTGATGACAAATCAATGAATGTAATCTCCAAGTGCAATATTCTTCTTAAAAACAGGCTCGAAAAAGACGCACTCGGTATTGATCACTACAAGAAAAACGGCGGATACAAGTCTCTTGAAAAAGCCAAAGGTATGACTCCTCAGGCTGTTGCAGATGAAGTAAGAGAGGCAGGTGTCAGGGGACGTGGTGGAGCAGGTTTCCCTGCCGGTATGAAGTGGTCTTTCCTTCCCAAAAATGACGACAGGCCGGTTTATCTCATCTGTAATGCTGATGAGGGAGAACCCGGAACATTCAAAGACCGTCAGATAATGGAATATGATCCTCATCTTCTGATCGAGGGAATTGCTATCAGCGCTTATGCAATCAATGCAAAAAAGGCATTCATCTATATTCGTGGTGAATTCGACTGGATAGCTGATATTCTCGACAAGGCTGTTGAAGAGGCTTCTGCTGATGGTCAGCTTGCTCATGTGGATATTGTTGTTCACAGGGGTGGTGGTTCATATGTGTGTGGAGATGAAACTGCACAGATTGAATCTATTGAGGGCAAAAGAGGCAATCCAAGGCCAAAACCGCCTTTCCCTGCGAATCATGGTCTTTACGGATGTCCAACTGTTGTTAATAACGTGGAAACCCTTTCCAATGTTCCTTTTATTATCATGAACGGTTACCAGGCATTTCAGGAGATGGGTTTTAAGGATAACTACGGGCCAAAGATTTATGGCGTTAGCGGCCATGTTAACAAGCCCGGAGTCTTTGAATACCCAATGGGAACTCCGCTCAGGGAGATACTCGATGCTGCAGGCGGCGTTAAGGGAAAACTCAAGGGTGTTATTGTGGGCGGTCTTTCAGTTGCTATTCTTACTGCTGAAGAAGCTGCAAACCTCAACATGGATTATGAGTCATGCCAGAAAGCGGGCACTGCTCTTGGTTCAGGCGGGATAATTGTTGTAAATGATACAGTATCGATTCCTGAACTTGCACTGAGAACAATTGAGTTCTATGCGCATGAATCATGCGGACAGTGTGTTCCATGCAGGGAAGGCTCTCATGTAATCAAGGAGAAGCTCAAGGATATCGTTGCAGGAAAAGGGACGATGGAAGACATAGATCTTATCATTCATCTCTGTAATAATATCAGGGGACTTACACTTTGCCCAACTGGTGAGGCTTTCAGTGTACCCATACATGCAATGGTAACAAAATTCAGGAGTGAATTCGACGCTCTGATACCGCTCAGGAATAAAGAGACAATTGGAGGAGTTCAATGAGCAATAAAATCGTGTTAGACGGTAAAGAATACTCCTTTGAGGGAGAAAAGACCGTCCTTCAGGTAGCAAGAGAAAATAATGTATATATACCAAGCCTCTGTTATCATGAAAAAATAGGCGCTGCAAGTATGTGCAGGGTCTGTGTTGTTGAAATAGAGGGAATGAGAGGGCTTCAGACATCATGTTCAGTTGCTGCAAAAGACGGCATGATCGTTGAAACAGCCACAGAAAAAGTACTGGAAGCAAGAAAGATGGTTGTAAACCTTCTGCTTGCCAATGGAAATCACAACTGCCTTATCTGTGAAAGAAACGGCGACTGTGAACTTCAGGATGCAGCATATCATCTCGGAATTGAAGTTCCTGCATTTATCGTTGAAGAAGAAGACGATATAGATGATTCAAGTGTTTTCATTATAAGAGACAACAGAAAGTGTATTAAATGCGGAAGATGTATTGCAGGCTGTAATCAGCTGGTTGTAAATGAAGTTCTTGATTTCGGTTTCCGTGCAGGCCATACTAAAGTTGTATGCGACACTGATCTTCCAATGGGAAGCTCTTCATGTGTTCAGTGCGGTGAGTGTGTTCAGATGTGTCCTGTTGGCGCCCTTATAGAGAAGAAAGGCAAGGGCAAAGCCAGGTCATGGGAAGTTGAGAAAGTCAGAACAACATGCCCTTACTGTGGTGTTGGCTGCCAGCTCGAGCTTCATGTGAAGGATGAAGAGATTATCCGGGTTAAGGGTGTTGAAGGCGCTCGTCCAAACGAAGGTCATCTCTGTGTTAAAGGACGTTATGGATACAACTTTATCTACTCAGATGAAAGACTTACAACTCCGCTTATAAAGGAAAACGGTGAGTTCAGGGAAGCTGAGTGGGATGAAGCGCTTGATCTCGTTGCAAACAAGTTTAAGCAGATTATCAAAGAAAGCGGCCCTGATGCAATTGCAGGCGTTAGCTGCGCAAGAAGTATAAACGAAGATTCATACCAGATGCAGAAACTGTTCAGAGGAGTTATAGGGACCAATAATATTGATCACTGCGCACGGACCTGACACGCTCCTACAGTTGCCGGTCTGGCAACTTCCTTTGGATCAGGCGCAATGACAAATTCATTCGGTGAATTTGAAAAGGCCAAAATGTTCTTCTGTATTGGAACTAACATGACAGAAGCACATCCTGTAGCATCTTACTTCGTAAAAAGAGCAGTAAACAAAGGCGCAAAACTCATCGTAGTAGACCCCAGAAGACATGCACTTGCAGACAAGGCTGATATTTACGCACAAATAAAAGTAGGATCTGATATTGCTTTTCTTAATGGACTCATGAATGTTCTCATAACTGAAGACCTCTATGACAAGGAATTCGTAAAAGAGAACTGTGAAAACTTTGATGCACTTAAAGCAACTGTAATGGAATATCCTCCTGAAAAAGCAGCTGAGGTTGCAGGCGTAAGTGCAGATGAAATAAGAAATATTGCCAGAACAATGGCAGAAATCAAACCTGCAATGCTCTGTTACACCCTTGGAATCACTGAGCACACATGCGGAAAGAACAATGTAATGTCAACAGCCAACCTCCAGATGCTTCTTGGAAACATGGGTGTTGAGTGTGGTGGTGTTAATCCACTTCGCGGACAGAACAATGTTCAGGGCGCCTGTGACATGGCAGCTCTTCCAAATGTATTCCCAGGATACCAGAAAGTTGGTGATGCTGCTGTAAGGGAAAA
>CAZEJW010000270.1:0-1954 GCA_964512685.1 uncultured Leptospirales bacterium
TCGCGACCGTTCATTACATTCTTTTTATTTAACCGGATCTCTTTATTATAGACTTTTTGTGAGGGATGATATTTCTTTTTATTTTGGTGCTGGTGGCGGTTATTACTGGAGCTTCCTGGGATTAAGCCTTTCACTTGATCCTGGCAGAAAGGATTATAAACAGGTAAGCCCTGGCTTTGTCGGAGAGCTTGGGCTCGAGTATACTAATGAAGAATTCTTTCTCTCCGGGGGTGTTAAAGCCCAATATGTGAAAATGGATAAGTTCAGGATGGGAAGCGATACCTTTGATAATTATACAGGACCAACCGATTTTTCTGTATCTCTTTCAGGAATGATTTTTTTATTCAGCGGGGGAGTTTATTTTTAATCTGGTATTTTGATGATGTTACGTGATGTAACTTATTCAAATTTTTTTATTGACATTTCTGCTTTTTGGTGCTCTCTAATGGCATGGCTGGTGATAGTAAAATAAATCCCCATGATGCATTCTTTAAAGGTAATTTCGAAGACAGGGATCTTGTTATTTTTCCCTGTAGGGGTTCAAAATCTTGAACCCCTACAGGAGAAAATACTTTTCAGATGTTGTTTATACCTGTAATTTTAAGGGAACAGAGATAAAGCTGACCCTGCTTTTTGAACATAAGAGCTATGATGGCGGTGACATCTATTTTCAGCTTTTAAGATACATTGTTCAGATATGGGAAAGGCAGATTTTATCCAAAAACGGGAAAAGAACCCCGGTTCTGCCGATTGTTTTCTACAATGGGGAGAGGGGCTGTAAATCAAAAAACTTTTTTGATTATTTTGAACACATTCCGGATGAATTGAAGGCCTATTCACCGGCATTTGAATTTATTTTAACTGATCTTAACACTTGCAGTGATGAGTTTCTTGAATCAGCTGTTAAGTCTTACAGGCTGAAGGCTGTGACTCTGCTGATGAAGCATATAAGAGAGGATGAATATCTCACACGCAGATTCAGGGAAATTCTTGCTGTAATTTCAAAGGCAGAAGGCAGCGCAGTGGGAAGATTTTTGGAACTGTTTCTGAATTATCTTCTTGAAGCAAGCGAGTTGGATGCTGATGTAATAGATGAAAACCGTGATGTACTGTTATCCCTTGGAGGAGATGAGATTATGACTCTTGCAGAGAAAATCAAACAAAAAGGTATAGATGAAGGCATTGAAAAAGGTATCGAAAAGGGTATCGAGAAAGGAATTGAGAAGGGCATTGAAAAAGGTATTTTGAACAGCCGTGAAGTTCTTGTTAAATTTATTCAGAATAAATTCGGTTCTGATGTTGATGAGTCTGATATTTTGAAAATCGAAAACTGCAGAAATATTGATAAACTTAAAGATGCCCTCGAGGCAATTCTTCAGGCCGGGAACAAGGATGAGGTTCTTGATAAACTGAGGTAGGTATGCCCCTACACACAACCTGTTTTTCCCGAACCGCTACCCCCCAAACCCCCGGAGGGGGCTTTAAGATTGTTTTATTGAACTGGATGCCTGTTTCTCCCTGTAGGGGTTCAAGATTTTGAACCCCTACAGGGAAAATCGAATCCTTTTTTTCCCAACCTCAATGTCACCGGCATTTCTTATGATTTCACTGCAATACTTACTCCTGCTGCCATCATGACTCCTCCTGCAACACGGTTAAGCACCCCGTTATTTGATCTCTTGAACATATGCTTTTTTATATTTGATGCTGCAAATGCATAGGCTGCCAGCACTGATGTTATTGCTACAAGTATTGTACATGTAATGATGATTATATCTGCTGCTGTGAGTTTTGACAGGTTTACAAATCCGGGAAGAAATCCGCAGTAAAATGCAATTACCTTTGGATTTGATATTGATATTAAAAATCCTGTTATAACAGTATTTCTTCTGCTGATTTTTCTATGCGGGTTTTCGTTGTCTTCTGCCGGTGGTTTTGTCATCCAGATTTTTAT
>CAZEJW010000270.1:1964-3099 GCA_964512685.1 uncultured Leptospirales bacterium
GAAAACCACGTAGTGATATGGGTGCAGGGGCTTCGGAGAAGACTGAGACCCGATCGGATAGGCTTGAGGGCATCCTCGGATACGTCGGAGACCCGATCGGATAGGCTTGAGGGCATCTTCGGATAAGACTTTGACCTGGTCGGATAGGGCTGAGACATCTTCAGATAGAACTGTGTAGCATACGGACAGAGGTAGTGTTGTTTTTTTCAGTAATAATGATATTCAAAAGCAGGAGACGGTCGCAGCCTTCTCCTGCTTTTGAAATACCGGAATCTCATAAGATGATTTGATGAACATATGCCGGTATTGAATAATTATTCTGCTGTCGCTGCAGCATTTTCTTCACTTATTTTGCTCCTGTTGTTTTTCCTTTTAAGATAAGCGCTTGAATATCCACGTATCCTTTCTTCATCTCTCCAGAACAGGTACTGGCCATAGTTCTTGATTTCATCAACCGCTTCCTTGAGGTGTGTGTATGCCTTGTTTCTCAGACTCACTGCCTCGTTTGATTCTGCCCTCTCTGCTGTTGTGGCACCAAGGAGTTCAGACATTTCATCTGCAAGAGTCTCTGCTGTATCGAGCTTAGTGAGGTCAAAGTTGATTGCCTCAAGAGGGGCTGTATTTGCTTTGCCGAGAACCGCGAGATCCATGAGATCCTGTATCATGTCTGCGTGCCCATAATCATCTGCAATTGTGTCCACCCTTCCAAGTATGTCAGGTTTTCTCCTGTAGGCAAACCTGAATGTGTGAATGAGTTCGTTTCTGTAGTCATAGGCCTCTGGTGACCTTCTCATCCACGCCCTTTCGGTTTCTTTGTGGTTGAACCTTTTTTTCATCCACTGGGATTGAGCATACCTGAGTGCTCCTGCCCTTATCAGCAGGTCTTCCGCCAGTGTCCAGTCGAGCCCGTTTGCTGTGAGAATTTCCCTGTCGTCTGTGCACCAGTGATACAGGTTTTCTGCTTCCTGTACATAGGTATCTACAGGAATTGTGTTTGGAACCATTGTGTCGTTGTCCGGAATAGCCTGAATAACCGGAAGCTTCTGAACAAAATCTTCGTTTGATGATGCCATGTGATCCTCCTGTCAAGCCGCAGATTTTTGCGCCGCAGCCGCAGCAGAGTCTTTTTTCCAGT
>CAZEJW010000271.1:0-3021 GCA_964512685.1 uncultured Leptospirales bacterium
TACTGTTTTACCATGGAAAAGTTTTTTTAATTACACATCAGAACTACTTTTTTTTGAATAGAGGAAGTTGACAGATTTTAATCTGCTTTGTTTCATAATTATTAATTTATCCCAAATTTTAACGCCTTACCTGTCAACAGAATTTTTCTTAAGGCAGGAACTGGTTCAATCAATACCCTGAGTTTAATCCCGTGCATTAACAAATGCAGTTTTACCTGTGTTTGGCTTCTGTAAATGAATTTAGCTATAAAAATAAATTTATATAAATTTTCCAATTTCAGTACATAAAAGACTTTACGTATAACGATTAGGAAAGTATGCTTTGTTTGTCTGTGCAAATACTGTTCGTATTACTGATTTTTGTACAGGTAATATATCAAAAGGAGTATAAAATGAATAAATACAGAGAAAAAAGATTAAAGGAAAATGAGCACCTTTATGATTCAAAGCCCTGGCTTAAGGATTTTGACGATGATATCAGGAAATGGTATTCGAAATGGGAAAAATTTTATGACATGGAATACTTCGCTGATCTTGAGTATCCTGATGTTCCTCTTAAGGATCTTTTTAATAAATGGGCTGAAGAAAAACCTGACAAAGACTATGTCATTTTCAATGATGTAAAGTTATCATACAGTGTAGTAAATTCCCTGGCCAGAAAATTTGCAAATGCTCTTTTGGATAATGGAGTTAAAAAGGGAGATCGCCTTGCAATAATGCTGCCGAATATTCCTCATTATATAATTGCACTTCATTCGTGTCTTAAAATTGGAGTCATTGAAGTACCTGCAAATATGTTATATACGCGTCCTGAGCTTATGCTTCAGTTTAATGACAGCGGAACAGAAACTGTTATTGTTCTTGCCGAATATTCAAAGAATGCCATCGATATTTTAAAAGACCCTGCATCCCCTGTAAAGAGGGTTATAATTGTTCAGGTTCCGGGAAAGCCCTTTGAGGTTGAAAAGCTGGACGGAATTATTGATTTTAATGAATTCATAGCCAATGCATCTGACACTGAACCGGATGTGGAGGTTTATCCCTCTGATATTTGCAGGCTTCAGTATACAGGCGGAACTACAGGAGTGCCAAAGGGATGCGTGCTCACTAATGAGATGAATATGACCCAGGTTGTTCGAACTGCTGAATGGGTAGGTATGGCTGTACCTCCGGAAGAGTTTCGGGCACTTGCTGCTATCCCCCTTAATCATATTTACGGTTACAATGGCAATGTGAATACCTGTCTTTATAAAGGAGGTACGATAATTCTCGTTGCTCAGCCAACGCCTGATAATCTTCTGGAGGCTATAAACAAGCACGAACCAAATGCATGGCCTGCAGTGCCAGCAATGATAATTGGTTTAAACAATCATCCGGATATTGGTAAATCCAAAATAAGTTCGATCAAGGGTATTTTCAGCGGATCTGCACCTCTGGCTGTCGGAACAATGGAGAGATTCGAAGAACTCTCTGGCGGCAGAATCTTCGAGGGAGCAGGTATGTCTGAGACTATTAATATTTACACTGTGAACCCTGTAAGAACAAAAAGAAAATATGCAAGCTGCGGGATTATATGGCCGGATACAGATCTTGTTGTTGTGGATGTTGAAACAGGAACAAAGGTTATGGGCAGAGGCGAAGAGGGTGAACTCATCGGTCGAGGTCCTCAGTTTATCAAAGAGTACTGGAATAATCCTGATGAAACATCAAAGACTATAAGGGATGGATGGCTGTATACCGGCGACATAGTAAAGATCGATGAAGAGGGTTTTGTGTTCATACTTGACAGGAAGAAGGACATGATTATAGCAAGCGGTTTTAATGTGTATCCCCGTGATATCGATGAGGTGCTCTATAAACACCGCTCGGTTTCCGAGGCCTGTACTGTTGGCGTTCCTGATGAAAAGAGGGGAGAAACTGTAAAGGCTTTTGTTGTTCTCAGGGAAGGAGAGTCTGTAAGTGAAAGCGACATTATTGAACACTGCAAAAAAGAACTTGCTCCTTATAAGGTTCCTAAAATCGTGGAATTTGTTGACGCAATTCCAAGAACACCTGTCGGAAAGCCAGACAGAAAGGTTCTTCGTAAGCGTGAAATGGAACAGTTGAAGAATTAAAGTAATATTCATCAATCAGGCTCTTCTCTCGCGGATAATTGCCCGCGAATGGGCCTGTTTGTGTTTCCTGGGTCTGTTACGGCCAGGGTAAAGATGATGCTTTTGTTTGATGAATTTTAATAATATGGAAATTTATGAGAGGTAAATTTTTACAATAACCTCTCATAAATTTTTTACGGATTCCTATCTGAAGCTTTTATACATAGCTTTCCTGATCTGAACAGAAACATTATAACAATAGTTTTCGAGTAACTCGTCCTGTGAATTGTTAACGTTTATTGTTACAGCCGGAGCTTTATATTTCACGTCACGGGTTTTGGACGCTACTATATTATTTTTACTGTTGTAAATTTTCAGTTTAAACCTTGCTGATATGCTTCTGATAACACCTTTCTGCGCTCTGATTACCGGTCTTGCGATTACCACTTTTACCCTGTAGTAGTATTTCTGCCTGTTGTATCCTGAACCATAATCCTGAACATTAAAGCAGCCGTCTTCCACAGTGTCCTCAATCAGCTGTTCTTTAATTTTGGTAGAAAGACCGGAAGCATAGGAATATGACCAGTAGGTTGTTGTATCAAAGTCAATAAAGATTGTTTTTCCCTTCCAGTGTTTTTTACACTTTGGTTTATATTCTTCTCTTTGTACTTTTGTTACTTTGAACATTTTTTTAAATTCAGCACATCCGGTAAGGGACATGATGATTGAAAGCGCTGTTATTAGAAACAACGTTCTCAAAGACTTATTCTCTTTAAACATAAGCATCGAGCAACCTCCTTATAGTTGGGATAATAGTTTTGGTATTTATTCTCAAACCTTATGCAGCAAGAAACGTCATGCTAAACTGAGACATGTATTTAATCAAGCAAAAATCCCCAAAAAAATCGAGTTAAAATCCCCATAGAAG
>CAZEJW010000272.1:0-3014 GCA_964512685.1 uncultured Leptospirales bacterium
TTTCCACACAACCTCAATTGGCTCACTAAACCAGAGCATCAAACAACACTAAAATTATTGCAATCATTTTACAGCACTCGTCAATTAAAAAGCAATAAAATTGCGTTATTTCATACAGAACACTTGCTATGTCAGCTTTGACCTGTCTTATAGCCCTGGCCAAACCCGAACGGTTTTCCCCCGGCCCTTCTCTTCTTAAACAGTCTTCATTTTATTTGCAACAGGCAGGTTTCACCAATTCATTTTTATATTCATAAAAGCTCCTTTAGATTAGAAATCTCAATGCTTTTTATCTTCACTCTTCCTCACTTCCATTGATTGAAGCCATTACTTCTTTAAAACTTACCAGCCCTGCTTCAATGTTTTCAATGATTTCATTTGCAAGAATATCGGGGTCAGGCAGACTATCCAAATCTGCCAGGCTTTTATCTTTAAGCCAAAAAATATCCAGATTCGTTTTATCCCTTGCGATGATTTCGTCATAAGTAAATTTTCGCCATCTTCCTTCCGGGTTATGCTAAGACCATGTTGTAGTTCGATTATTTCTATTCTCCGGATTATAGCAGTTTATAAAGTCCTGCAAGTCATCAAAAGGCATGGTTTTCTTTTTCAAGGTATGATGAACATTTGTCCTGTAGTCATAAATACATCATCTCTTAAAACACCGGCAAAGCTCCATACTTTTGATATTATATTTGCTTTATTACTCATAAATTTTCACTCCTGTTTAGTACGCTTATAATCATTTTTTTTACGGTTTCTGCTTCTTCAGGTTTGCTGATTGCAATGTAAAGCGTTAGAGAGGCCAATGCTTCATTTGAAATAATGGTGTTACTGCCATTTTTCAGCACATTGTTTTTTTCAAGAAAAAACAGAAAGCAGGCGGCAGCTATCCTTTTATTTCCGTCAACAAAAGAGTGTTTTTTTATCACATAATAAAGCAAATTAGATGCTTTTTCTTCGATAGAAGGGTAACAATCGACTCCACCAATGCTCTGCCTTATTTGATTTATTGAACTATTAAAAGAGTCATCTTTTGGCTTAGCAAAAACATCAGAGTCAAAATCAGCATACATTTGATTTATCATGATCATAATCATCGAGGAGTTTTAGACCATTGGAAAATATCGATAACCAATCATTCCCGTTTTCGGTATTTTCAATCTGCCCGGCAACTGCGCGGGTTAAAATGCTGATACCATCTTTTAGAACCTTTATCTCCTGATTTTTCTGAGCTAACCGCTTCTCATTTACAGCATAGCCTTCAACAAGATAATCTTTTAAGCGCTTTGTTGCCCAGATGCGAAACTGAGTGCCTTGTTTTGAATTGACCCGATAACCAACAGAAATAATTACATCAAGATTGTAATACAAAACATCTCTTTTTACCCGGCGTTTTCCCTCCTGACGAACTTGTGCAATTTTTGCACAAGTTGAAATCTCATCAAGCTCCCCTGTTTCAAATATGTTTTTGAGATGTTTTGTTATAGAGGTTCTGTCAATTTTAAAGAGTTCTGCTAATTGATATTGATTTAACCAGACAGTATCTTTATCGAAATTGACTTTTATTTCAGTTTGCCCATCTGGAGTTATATATATTTCAATTTTATTTTCCATGTTTAGCCTCAGATAAATCGGACTTTTTAACCTCAAAAATTTTAGAGACAATCACTCCAATTCTAATCTTTTATTTGTAACGACCCTTTTCTGCCTTGCAACCAAAATTTTAATTTTCCTATTATACAATACTTGACTATCTCGATTGAAAAATTCATCAGCAGGTTGAATCCAAACTGTTTTCCCCCGGCCCTTCTCTTCTTAAACATTATACATTTTTTTTCAACAGGCTGGGTGATGCAATTCATTGCAGATGGATCAAACAGAATAGATAATACTTTATTTCTTCACCAGTAATTTCATCCGATTCAGTCTTGACGTGATTTAGAAAAATTACCAGGTTTCGATAATATGTTCTTTATGTCCGCAGGCCCTCTGTGTTAACAAAGCACATGAGGATCAATCTTGTTTTTAAAAAAATGTATTGAGAATGGGTTGCACTCTAATACTTTACACATCAGGTATTACTCAGTATAATACGTTTCAGAATAAGAAGTATATTTAGAGGGGGCTTTTATGAATTAGTATCTGCATCTGGTAAAGACTATATTGTATCCATTTACTTTTCTATCAGCAGAACTCCCAAAAACAATAAAAATTTTATTTATTGTTATTGGGAGTTTGTTTTTTACTTCAAACCTTTATGCAACTTAACATGGCGATTTTATTGAAATAAATTTTATGCTTGAAAACCCTCAGGAGCTCTTATATAATACTTCTTTCCAATAAAAATATCTGGAGGTACATTATGAAAGGTGACCTGTTTAAAGATATTACTCAGTGGGAATATACAATTAAGGATTCAGTTAAAAAAAAGAACTGGTTTTTCAAACTTCCATCATTTTATCGTGAATCCTATTCAATGAATGCAATTTTTACTGCATCAACAAAACTTGTAAGAGAATACCTGCCTGATCCCCGTATGTATCCGCTGGAAATGATACCAGGACGTTGTATGGTTTCAATTACAGCATTTGAAAATTTTGATACTGACATTGATTCTTATAACGAAGTAAGCATAGCATTCATGATTTCGTTTGATAAAAAACCTCTTCCCTTTTTAAGCCTGCTGGCACAAAAGAGAAAAAAATTTTATGATTTATATGTTCGACACATGCCTGTCACAAGTGAAATTGCTCTGATTGGCGGAGTTGAACTCAATGGTTTCCCAAAGATAATTACAAATATCGAATTTATTAATGAAGGTGAAGACAGGCGTTGTACAGTTACAGAAAATGAAAAACATATTCTGACCCTTCAGGGACCGGTGCTGCCTACCAGGCAGGGAGATTACATCAATTTCAAATCATGTTCAATTAGAAATAATACAACTATTGCTGTAAATTTCAGGATGTTATTTCATGAATTTGCCGAATCAAGAAAAACGAGTGGTGTTA
>CAZEJW010000273.1:0-2906 GCA_964512685.1 uncultured Leptospirales bacterium
GTCACCCCCTTCTTTGAAGCCTTAGAGAAGGGGGCCGGGGGGATGAGTCTGAGAGATTGCAATAAAAGGATTGTTTACCATAAATTTTTTATTAATTCAACCTTGCTGAGTTGCATATGAGCAGCAATATCTATAAGTATGGAATTTAATGTTCCGATCTTGATGGGATTGTGGTTTGGGATTGTAATTTGATGCTTGCCATTCACAGCCGTTTCCAATCTGACATGGCTCCCGGTTTGTCTTGTTACTGAATATCCATATTTTTCAAGGCGTTTTATCAGGGTCTGGCAGTCTTCATCTCTGGGTAGTTTCAAAGGGCAATTGCCTCTTCTCTTACAAAATGAAGTTTGATAACACCCGGAGTCTCATCTTGATTAAAATGGCATTTTACTGCATCTCTTATGTTTTCTTTTAATTCATTTACATCCTCACCTTCAGAAAAAATTGAATAACCAAGCGCTTTTGCTTCAAAGCCGCCATCGAAAGATTCCTCAACATAGAATATAATCTCATTATTCATAATTTTGCCTTTTGGATAATTTTTATTGTTTGATATTAAAATAGATTCTATTATCAAATATGAACTGCTTTGTTGAATTATTACATTGAAAATTATTATTCAAATATATTCTCTTATGTTGTTAAGGTCAAGATAGATTTTGCTTATAAGAGAACCTCGATATATTAATAATTAAATAAATTGTGGTTGAAACTCCTGAATTTGTCGAGGTATCAATAAAAGAAAATTCTTTAAATCTAAATCCAGACTGCCGAGGCTCAATATATTTGACTACCCAGGTTTTTTATTATTTTATTCTGACAGAGTAATTTTTTAGTCTTTTTAAGAAAGAAGGTGACAGGATTGCAAAAGATATATTACTACAATCACCCCCTTCTTTAAAGCCTTAGAGAAGGGGGCCGGGGGGATGAGTCTGGGATATCTAATTACTTTTAAATTTTTTAAAAACTAAAGGAAAAATTATGAAAACAGCGTTTATAACAGGAATAACAGGCCAGGATGGGGCCTATCTTTCGGAATTACTTCTTGAAAAGGGATACCGTGTTATTGGCGGATTCCGCCGTTTAAGTACACCTAATTTTGTACGTCTGGATGAGCTTGGGGTAACAGATAAAGTGGAACTTGTTGAGGTCGACCTGCTGGATGCGGGTAATCTTACCCGTGTAATCAATGATGTAAAACCTGATGAGGTTTACAATCTTGGGGCACAGAGTTTTGTTGCTCATTCATTCAAGAATCCAATCCTCACAGGAAAGGTAACCGGCCTTGGAGTGACCAATCTTCTTGAGGCGATAAGGATGGTGAATCCTGAAATAAAGTTTTACCAGGCATCGACCTCTGAGCTATATGGAAAAGTGCAGGAAATCCCCCAGAATGAAAACACTCCTTTTTATCCAAGAAGCCCATATGGTGTGGCAAAACTCTATGGACACTGGATGACCATAAACTACAGGGAATCATACAACCTGTTCGCCTCAACAGGTATTCTGTTTAATCATGAATCACCGTTGCGCGGCCTTGAATTCGTTACGAGAAAGATAACAGATGCAGTTTCAAAAATATATCATGGAAAACAGGATTATTTTGAAATAGGCAACATGGATGCAAAACGTGACTGGGGTTATGCAAAAGAATATGTTGAAGGCATGTGGAGAATCCTTCAGGCTGAAAAGGCGGACAATTTTGTGCTTGCAACAAATGAAACTCACTCCGTGCGTGAATGGATTGAAGTCTGTTTCGGATTCATTGATAAAAGCGTTATCTGGGAAGGCAAAGATGAAAATGAAACCGGTAAAGACAGCAAAACAGGCAAGATTCTGGTAAGGGTAAATCCTAAATTTTTCAGGCCTGCAGAGGTTGAACTTCTGATTGGTGATTATACAAAGGCAAAAAATGAACTTGGATGGGAGCCTCATACAAAGTACAATGAACTGGCTGAAATAATGCTTAAAAGAGACATTGAAAGGAATTCATAAAAGTGAAGGTACTTGTAACAGGCATAAACGGATTTGTCGGGAAAATTCTTCACTCTGAACTTCTTTCCAGTTCACATGAGGTTTTTGGCATTGATATTGAATCGGCCTCTGAAAATATCAATGCCGCGGATTTACGGGATTCTGGTGCTATAACAGGAATTGTGCAGGATATCAAGCCGGATCGAATTGTCCATCTCGCAGGAATCGCCAGGGTTGATTCTGAAAATATTAATGAGATCTATGAAATTAATGTGAACGGAACTCTTAATGTTCTGAATGCAGCAATTTCAGGCGGGAATAATATTCCATTTCTTCTGGTCAGTTCATCCCAGGTTTATGGTAATCCGGATCTTCAAAAAGAGCAGTTTATTACTGAGGATTTCCCGGTCGCTCCTGTAAATCACTATGGCGCTTCAAAGGCTGCAGCGGAAAATATTGCCATGGCTTTTTCCCATGACAATAAACTCCCTGTTGCTATTGCCCGTCCATTCAACCACACAGGAGCCGGGCAGACTCCGGCTTTTGTTGTGCCCAAAATAGTAAATGCATTCAGGAATAGAGAAAAGAGTATTCATCTTGGAAATATTGATACTGTTCGTGATTTCCTGGATGTCAGGGATGTTGTTAATGCATATGTCAGGTTAATTGAAAACTTTCAACCTGGTGAAATATTCAATATAGCAAGCAGCAGGGGGATTATAATTCGTGATGTAATAGCAGCGCTTGAGAAACTGGCTGGTTACTCCCTCGAAATAATACAGGAAGAAAAATTCTGCAGAAACAGTGAAATTCAGGCCCCTATTGGAGATTTTTCAAAAATAAACAGAATGCTGGGCTGGAGTCCAGTGTATGAATTTTCTGAAACTCTTGAATGGATGTTGAGTTAACAGGAATATTACAATCAGGGAAAA
>CAZEJW010000274.1:0-2905 GCA_964512685.1 uncultured Leptospirales bacterium
GAAACGGAGATGTTCTCTATATATCCAGCCAGGTAACAGATACAGATGATACAGGCCCGGTAAGTATTGGAGGATACAGTGATCCTGCAGCGCCAGCCATCGTCAAACCTGTTATTCATACAACAGCAGAAGATACTGACTGGTCAACACTTCATTTCTGGAACTGCACTGATATCCGCATAATGGATATCAGTGCAAGGGCAAATGGTGAAAGCGGCCGTTATCCACGCCGTCCTTATGGAATAGGCTGGGGGTATGACTGTTCTTATATGCTCAAGTACCGTACTGAAGAGTATGATAACGGGGGTATGTCAATGTCTCCGTCAGGACAGTATTCAACAGTTGCAGAATGTAATTTTCACCATACAACTCAGACAGGATACACCTCAAACTCAGAGGGTGTTAATGACGGCAATGCAATAATCGGCAACTGGGTGCATGAAAAAAGTAATGCTGACAGTTATGAAACAGAGCATATATTCCGCCTTCAGGGAGGCAGCAGGTACTTTATTGCAAACAACACTTTCGGGCCGAACAATATGGTTCATTATGATTCTCTTACCATAAGGGGAAATTCTGAGAAGGTAGTTGTTTACAGGAACAAACTCAGGGGGTGGGTTAATGGTTTCTGGCCCCAGAACCGTAATTCTGCAAGGGAATATCAGCATCATTGTATAATGGACTCGAATCTCATTACAGGACAGGGGCTGCATGAAAACGACAGGCAGACAGCAGTCGGGCTTCGTGCAAAGGATATCGTTATAAGAAATAATATTATCTATAATTATCAATTCGGGGTGGGAATAGGTGATGATACTGTAGTCGGTTCTTCAAGGAGAATAAAAATATATAATAACACATTCATAAATCCTGCTGCTGATGACTGCTTTTATTTTATAAATACTGATGCGGCATGTTTTGATATTGATATTAAAAACAATATCATGCTGGATATAGCTGGCGCTGATCCTTTTTATACTGTTTTTCTTGGGATTTCACAGGGAAGTGTGTTCAGCGGCACATCAGACAATAATACCTGTTATGGAAAATCATGGGCTGCTGATCATGCCCTTTTTGAAGGGTCAACTCTGGCTGACTGGCAGCTTGCAACCGGAAATGACATGAACAGCATTATTGCTGATCCTCTGCTTCAGTTCCCGGATGGATAAAGTGCTGCAGACCCTGATGTTAATTTATGCAGGCCACTGGCTGGCAGCCCTGTTATTGATGCAGGTTATTATACTCCGGCAGCTCTTGATTTTTTCGGCAACCTGAGAGACAGTTCAAGGGATATTGGAGCATGTGAATATTAAGAGAAATATTTGCCATTGTCAGGTTAATTGTTTGACAAAATTTTCCAGTAAAACAAAAGTACATTTCGTTATTGTTTCCTGAGATATACCCTTTCCTCTGTAATAAAGTTCAGAAAAAACACTGAAGTATTATTATCTCTGTAAAACGGGCTTATTCCCTCAGTCGAATATTTCTCACTTTCTGTCTTTAATTTGTTGAATTTATGAATATATCACCTGAAAGAAACATAAAAAAACTGAAGTTTGGCGAATTTGTATCCCTTATGGCATTCACCATGTCTCTTGTTGCGCTCAGTACAGACTCTATGCTGCCTGCGTTACAGGGAACAGGTAAGGCTTTTGGAATTCCAGGAGGCAATACTCCTCAGCTTATTATATCACTTTTCTTCCTGGGGCTTGCAGGAGGCCAGATAATATATGGCCCTGTTTCTGACAGTGTTGGCAGAAAACCTCCCATTTATGCAGGATTTATTATTTTTATAATTGGCAGCCTTGTTTCAATGTTTGCTGTAAGTTTCAATATGGTGCTCGCAGGACGTGTTCTTCAGGGCCTGGGAGCAGCAGGGCCACGAACTGTTGTTCTTTCGCTTGTGAGAGATCAATACAGTGGCGGGTTGATGGCGCGCGTTATGTCTTTCGTTATGACAGTGTTCATTCTTGTGCCGATTATTGCACCGCTTATGGGGCAGGCAGTACTGCTGTTTGCAGGATGGCGGTCAATTTATGCCATGCTTCTTGTTTTGTCTGCTGTAAATTTTACCTGGTTTGCACTGAGGCAGTCTGAAACTCTGCACGAGGAATATCGCGGAGAGTTTTCAGTAAAATGGATTGCAAACGCCATTAAGGAATTCTTCGCATGCAGAACCGCTGTTGGTTATACACTGGTGCTGGGCATTGTTGGAGGATGTTTTCTTGGCTATCTTAATTCAGCACAGCAGTTGTTTCAGAACCTGTATGGTCTTGGTAACAGGTTCCCCCTGTTCTTTGCGATTATTGCGCTTTCTATTGGAACTGCCTCTTTTACCAATGCGCAGCTGGTTGTTCGATTTGGCATGCGAAATATGGCAAAGTGCTCTATCTGTTCAATTTGCGTTTTATCCTCATTTCTGTTAACGCTGTCTTTTCTTTTTCAGGGCAGGCCTCCGCTGTGGGTTCTGGTGATATTTTTCATGCTGATATTCTTTTGTATTGGCATACTCTTTGGTAATCTCAACGCTCTGGCAATGGAGCCTTTAGGACATATCGCAGGAACAGGAGCTGCGGTAGTTGGTTTTGTATCCACTTTTATGCAGTTTGTAATTGGCACCTTTATCGGGCAGATGTATAATAATACAGTAATCCCGCTGGTTGGCGGATTGGTGGTATTTACATTTATCGGAATATGTATAATGAAAGTAATCGACCTCCCCGGGGCAGCAGAAAAAGCCCCTTCATGTCTGCAAAAAACGGAATAGTCTTTTTACTGCAATTTTTTCCTGCATGCGGCTGTCTTCTCATCCCCCTTTGTCTTCAACGTTATTAAATCCCGGATGTTTTAATTAATATGACAAAATTGACACATTAATAAATTGACATACTGCCGGCAGGTTGTT
>CAZEJW010000275.1:0-2883 GCA_964512685.1 uncultured Leptospirales bacterium
GTTTGTATTTTTTAGCCAGTTTCAGAGTCTCAATGGCCTTTTTGTAGTCACCCTTTAGTGCATACGCATGTCCGAGTTCATTCAACGCGTCATAGTTTTTTGGTTCAAGTTCCAGAGCATCCTTATACCTGCTTATCGCCTCATCTATATCCCCGATAGCCTTGTAGATATTACCAATTTTAATTATAACTTCAGTGTTGAGAGGATCTGTTTCCAGAAGTTTCTGATAGAGTTCAATCTGTTTGTATCTGAGATCCTGAATCTCATCTGCAGGATTCCCTGACTTTAACAGAAAATATCCCCCTGTCAAAAGCAGCAGAAGTAGTAAACCGCCGCCAATAATTTTTCTTTTTTCGTAAAGGAAATCAAGCATAAAGCCTCCCTGTTTTGTTCTTGTTCAATTTTATTGTTATGAAAGTTCTCAAGTGGAATATTCAGAAAAAAATCAATAAACTAACTTTTGCGGTCTGTAACCTTTTTTTAAAGATCATCATCAAGATAAATGCCTTCGATTTTCTGTTTGGTCTTTTTCTTCTCGTCTCCGGCCTGTTTGTCTTTTGCCTTGTGCTCGGCTTTTTTTAGTGTGGCTCCGCCGAGAAGGAGGGCTTCTTCAATTGTTATATCACTGTCGATTGAGGGTAATTCAAATGCCGGATCTTTGAGGAGTTCTATCACCCGTCTTATGGATTCATATTGAGGATCCTCCGGTGCAAGTGTAAGGTAAGTCTCCCAGTTTTGTATTGTCTTTGATTTATCCCTCTCAAGCATTAAATATGAAAGTCCAATGTGGTAATAGGCAAATTTCATTTTTTTATCCAGATCAACTGACTTTTGATAGTTTTCGATCGCAATTTTACCAAGCTTTTTGTAATAAAATATCTGACCCTTTCTAAAGTAATTTTCTGCATTGTCCGGATTGAGATCAAGTGATTTCTGATAAAGATTCAGGGCTCCGTCATATCTTTTTTTCTGTAAAAAAATATCACCTAAATATGAATATGCCTTATCGTTCTCAGGATTTTTTCTAATAACTTCCTGCAGCATTATCTCAGCCATTTCAATTTTTTTCTGAAAGAAATATTTTTCGGCCTTTTTAAAGAGATCCTCTTTAGGGTTTTGGGGAACTGCAGGTGAGGTTTGAGCATAAATAGGGCTTACAGCAAGTATTAGCGCTGCAATAATGTTTGATATTGCAATTGTTTTAAGATTTTTATATACACAACTGTCTTTCATGCTGTTTCCCGGACTAATTTTATATTATACCTGTCATAATTGATTAATCGTACAGGATTCATTATAAATATATTAAAATTTTGTATTTTTCCAAATCAAATTATGACTGAATAACCAGTGAGATTTTTTTTTGATTCCAATAATCTGTATTAATACAATAGATATTTTAATCACATTTCATTACAACAATCTCAATTCCAGCTTCTTCGATCATTTCTTCAGCAAGTGGGTCATTATATGGTGATTGAAAAATAAATTTTCTGATACCGCTGTTTATCAGCATTTTTGCGCAGATTGAGCATGGCTGATGTGTTACATAAATAGACGCTTTGTCCAGAGAAACTCCATGAAGGGCAGCCTGAATGATTGCATTCTGTTCTGCATGAAGCCCACGGCATAATTCATGCCTTTCTCCTGAGGGAACATTATATTTGGTTCTAAGGCAGGTTTCTTCAGTGCAGTGACTTATTCCAACCGGCGCGCCATTGTAGCCAGTCGTTAAGATTCTTTTTTCTCTGACTATTACTGCCCCCACATGACGGCGGATGCAGGTTGACCTTGTTGCTACATCAAGAGCTATTTTCATGAAGTAATTATCCCATGATGGTCGTTCAATCATTACTTTACTCCGTGTTTGAAAGTTATGGATGTCGTTATTTCTTCCCCCGGTGAAAAAACAAAAACAGCCTCCAGGGGAATCCTGGTATCAGTAAAATCGAAAAGTGATTTTCTGGCTGGTTTTCGATTCCCGGTAATTTCCAGGTTTTTTTTTGGCACCATTTCCACAAATGTCTTATTCTTGCCCGGAGAAAGATTTATTTCCTTAACCCCTTCTGCAATAATGGTAGAAAAAATCTGCTTAGATTCATGTCTTACAGACAAAACAGCAAGTGATTTTTTAAAAAAGTATTTTATTGGTTTATTTGTACTATTTTTTACTGTCATTGCAAAAAGATAATCTCCACTCTCTTCCTCTGTACTGACAGAATACCTTATGTCCAGATCTCTGAATTTTACAGATGCAGTTTCATAAATCGGTCCTTTTTTATCTCCGTAGAAAAAAAGCAGAATCAAAACAATAAGAACACCGTCAGCAAGTAAAAGTATCCGGGAGAGTCTTCTTTTTTTCCGGGATTCAGGAGATCTTTCACCTTTTTTTATTCTTTCGAAGGCTTTTTCAGAGAAGTTTTTTGAATCTGACATTTCTGTTATCTTTCCAGTTTCTTTATTTTCATGAGGATGTCTTTGTATTTAGCTGAATCAGCTTCGAAAGTCTTTAGATATTTTTTAAAAATGGCAATCTGACTTTTCTTCCATCTGGTATCATATTTTTCCATGAGCTGTCTCCTGGGATTATGATTAATTATCGGAATAAAAAAGAAGGATCTGTAATTTCTGGATTTGTTGTTGAAACAGAAGAAGAGGGGAGTGTAAAAAAAAAGCCGCCCGAAGGCAGCTTTCTTTTTATTGTGAATACTACTATTAGTCAACAAGCTCGAAGAGAGCAGCAGCACCCATTCCACCACCGATACACATTGACTCAACACCATATCTTTTGCCGAGTCTCTGCATATTGCTTACGAGTGTAGCGAATATTTTAGAACCTGTACATCCAAGTGGGTGTCCAAGAGCTATAGCGCCACCTGTAAC
>CAZEJW010000276.1:0-2853 GCA_964512685.1 uncultured Leptospirales bacterium
AATCTCATTTCAATAAACAATACCCTGATGGTTGACCTTTTCAGCCAGGCCTGTTCTGAAAGTTCAGGACCAAGGCAAATCTCAGGAACAGGCGGCCAGGTGGATTTTGTAAATGCCGCATGGAATTCCAAAGGTGGCAAGAGCTTCCTTTGCCTTTCAAGCACATATACTGATAAAGAAGGAAACCTCCACTCACGAATCAGGCCAAGGCTGCCGGAAGGAAGTATTGTTACAACGCCAAGGACCTTCATTGACTATATAGTAACAGAATTCGGTGCAGCACAGCTCAAGGGAAAATCAGCATGGGAAAGAGCGGAAATTTTAGTAAGTCTTTCGCATCCACACTTCAGGGAAGAGCTGATTAAAGAAGCGGAAGATATGAGAATATGGAGGAAATCAAACAAAATTTCTGAAGATTAATGTAACGAAGTATCCTTATAAACTCTTTCTGAGAATAAACATATTTATTCTACAGATAAAGTATTCGATAATAAAATAAATTCTACTCTGGAGTTTATTATCCGGACAGACATGGGAGGTATCTATTGAAACGAACAATCCTTATAATATCCTTTATTCTCTTCTTTTCATCTGATCTTTTCTCTCTCAGCAATGAGGAAATTAACAAAATCAGAAAGACAACATGGGCTGTAAAAATATCTGTAAATGTCGAGGGGATATACCCCTTTGCTCTTCAGTATGCGGTATTTGAAACTGACCCGATAAAAATTTTCAATAAACATATGATGCGCGTGTATCAATCAGGCGGTAAAAAACCTGCCAAAGACCGTTTTATGAAAAATATAAACATGTCAGTTGAGTGGGATATGATCTTCAAAAAAATAACTGCAGATAATGTGTCTCTTCTGCCTCTTAAAACTGAAGCAAACAATCCCTTTTCAGTCAGGTCAAATTCTGATCCAAAAGATGATAAAGTATGGATTGTTACCAAAGCTGCTCACATGAAAGACAACACTCCTCTTTGCTGGTGCATTCCTGTGAATATCAAAAAGGGCTGTGAGTTCAGCATCATTATTGACATGAACAATATTTTTAATCTTGAAAAACAGTATGACTCTAATCTCAGAAAAATATTAAAAAAATAACAAACTTTAATTCTCCATATGAGCTGACTGCTTTCTCAGTAGAAACATTTTATTGTTGTTTTTTTCTTGACTGGGATAATTTAACCTTTTTGAATAAGGGATGCTACAAAAAATAACCGAGTTTTTAATCTCTACATGGACAAAGTTTTTCGATCCCTGAGTTCACTCTCCGAAATTTAAACACAGCACACAGTATAATCAGGATCATGCATTGTCATGATTTATTCAATAAAAATGCTAATCAGAAAACGAGGTGAAAATGAACGAAATAATTGTCAGCAAATTCGGCGGCAGTTCTGTTGCAAATGCCAAACAGATAAAAAAAGTCGATCAGATAATAAAGGCTGATCAAAGAAGAAAAATAATTGTGGTTTCTGCCCCTGGCAAAGACAGCAGCGACAGTGAGAAAGTGACTGATCATCTTATCAATATTGCAACCGGGGGAAAGCATTTCCTTGCCCAGAGAAAAGAAATCAATCCCTCGGAATCGGCAAAAGCAATAATAGATAAGTTCACATCGATTATCAAAGAACTGGAAATCGATGGAGATGATATAATAAAAAATTTAAAAGCTGATCTGAAAAAATCGGTTCCGGAAAAAATGAGAACAGACTTCTACGCATCAAGAGGCGAACACTACAATTCAATTGTTATATCGAGATTTCTTAATATTTCAGGTCATAATGCAAAGACAGTGCTGCCTGAAGAGATAGGTTTTCATGTAACAGAAGAATTTGGAAATGCAAAAGTAATTCCAATCACATATAAAAATATCAAGAAAAACCTTATTTCAGAGACTGAAGCCGGAATTGTTGTTGTACCCGGTTTCTATGGCGTAACTGAAAAAGGTGATGTGGCTGTATTCTCACGCGGAGGATCAGATCTCACTGGTGGTGAAATTGCATATGCAGTAGACGCATGCCTCTATGAAAACTGGACTGACACTGACGGAATCTATCAGGTAGACCCGAGAATAATCTCTGACGCAAAAGTGATTCCAAGGCTCACATATAAAGAGATAAGACTTCTCTCTTCAAAAGGATTCAATGTTTTTCATTATGATGCAATGGTAAAATGCAGAAAAAAACATATACCGATCAATATACGAAACACTAACAACCCGGCTTCGGAAGGAACTATGATAGTATCCGAACGGGTTCCTGAGGAAACTGTTGTAGGGATTGCAAGGCTCGACCACATTGCATATCTTTACATTGAAAAAAACGGTTCAGGAGATACAATAGGTTTTGTTTACAAACTCCTCCAGATTTTGAAGGATTTCGGAATAGAAACATACCACTATCCTACTGACAGGGATGATGTTTCTGTGATTCTCAATCAGGATGATCTTGTTGGATGCGAAGATGATCTAATGGAAACTATTCACACGGAACTTCAGCCTGATATAGCAGAATTGAACTATAACATTACCATTCTTTCTCCGGTTGGAATTGGGATGAAGGATCATCCGGGCATAATAGCAGAAGCCGCCCTCGCCATGAAGGAAAATAACATCAGCATTGAGATAATCGACCAGGGACCAGCCCAGTACAGTTTTCATTTCGGGGTTCAGAATTATTATTCGGATATCGCATTGAATGCCCTTTACGAAAGACTTGTAGCAAACCATTTCTGATTCTAAAATAATTTACAACTCTTACTGCTGCCCTTACAGGCGGCAGAAATCATTTTTCAGGGCATAAAAAAACCCGAGTTCGAATGAACTCGGGTTTATTATAATATGGTC
>CAZEJW010000277.1:0-2773 GCA_964512685.1 uncultured Leptospirales bacterium
TTCTGTTCATTTTCAGGCTTTATCTCTAAAAAATCTGACAGAGCTATTAGTTGTGAAGATAAGTTTTTTATCTGTTTAAAAACATCCCGGGTTTCTTTTGATATTCCGGATTTTTTTGTTCCAGCAGCAGCCTGTTTCTTCCCCGGGGATGACTGAATAACTGATTTGCTCTCTTTTTTCGAAAAGATATTTCTGAAGGCGTTTATTATTGTAATGATGACAGATTGTTTTCCCAGGTGAGCTGACTCATTATTAAGGTATGAGTATGCTACTTTTGTTTCTTTATATTCTTCGTATTCCTTTATCAGCTGTTTAACTGAATAAACAGCATCCTCACTCTTAAAGATGTTAACAGCCTGCTGGTCCCGTGCAATTATTTTTTTTGCACTCTCTGTGAGAATGTCGGTCATAAAAGTTTTATTCTCTCGTTCTTCCTCCGTGAGAGTATTGAAAATATCACTATTGTAAAGAATCAGCTGTATTACCTCTCTGTATCTGGCCAGAAACTGGGCACTGTCTATGATGTATTTGAGTCCGTCTCCGCTTCTGTTTATTACGACTCTGCCTGTGCCTGAGTTTTCTGCTTCCCATCTTGTGAAATTTTCCGGAGTAAGTTCTTCAAATTTAGAAAGAAGATCATTTTCAGTCGTAATAAAGCTGTCGCTGATATGTCTGTATATGTCATTTTCAAGAAGTTTTAAAGGATCGAGAATTTTGTCTACTTTGTTTATGCAGTCTCGCAGTGATTTTAGATTTTTTACATCCATTATATCTTTTTTGTCAAGGGCGGGAGCCATATCACCTGTCAGAATGTTTATAATGTAGTCGAGTTTTGAGTCACGGTAATCACTTACTGTAGAATTTAAAATACCGAAGTTCTTTAGTCTTCGGTTAATGGCGGCAGCATGAGTATTGGTAATTCTTCTTATCACTTCAAGATCTATTTTTTTTCTTACTGCATCATGATTGCTTCTGTGGAAACAGTAATCCTCCATCTTCTCAAAACCGTTTTTATCGAATAGATAGGTCTTGAAAGTGAAAATTTCTTTTCCCAGCTGATTCTTTATCAGAAGAGTAAGGTGATTTCTGTTTCTTGATTTTTTTATGAGCTTGGAAAGATTGAATAGTCTGAATTTTGAAAGCAGATCGATGATGTTTTTGGTAGAATCCTCGTCTCTTTGAGACTGGAGCTGGCTGAAGTCAGATTCCTTCATCAGCAGTGTATATTCCAATGTTTCATCTATTGAAAGTTTTTTGTTTTCCGGGTTAACCTCAAAAGAGAACGAATATGCCGGCTTTATTTCATCAGGGTGAAACTTGGTAAGCTGTTCCAGAAGATACTGTATATTCTGAATCCTTTTCTGTGTCAGTGGAACTTTTATGTTTCTCGACTGATTCAGCTGTTCAAGGGTTGCAAGCTCGCCTGTCCGGTTTTTCAGCCATCTTTTCTGCATGGCGTCAATTTCACTGATTACTTCAAGAATATGGGGTTCCCGCAGCAGCCTGTCATTTAAGAAGGGATAATTTTCGTTCTTGTTGTATTGCAAAATCCTATTCCTATTAAAACATTATTGATTCAGACGATAATAAATTTTTGCTTTCATGATTTATTTTGTCAATTATAAATTGAATCCCTTCACCATGGGAACAAAGCGCACGTATGTAATCTCTTGGGAAATCAGCTCTCACTGATTCTTTGTTATTTTGATAAGCTGCTGAACAGATTGCCCTACAGGGGCAATGAGCCTGCCGCCTTCTTTGAGCTGATCGGTCAGAGCCTGGGGGATTTCCTCTGGCGCTGCGGTGAGAATTATTATATCAAAGGGAGCCTCCTCTGAGAGACCTTTGTAGCCGTCTCCCAGTATGACCTTTATATTGTTATACCCGAGGTTTTTAAGTCTCAGCGCTGCCGAATTCCCAAGTGTTCTTATTCTCTCTATGCTGAAGATCTCACCCGCGAGAAGGGACAAAATTGCAGCCTGATAGCCCGAACCGCATCCTATCTCAAGAATTTTTTCATTGCCGTTGAGTTCACATAGCTGAGTCATCAATGCAACAATGTATGGCTGGGATATGGTCTGTCCCTCGCCAATTGGAAGGGGGTGATCTCCATAGGCATCAACCAGATATTTTTCCGGTACAAATTTCTCTCTTTCCACGCTTTGCATTGCATTTATAATTCTCTGATCTGTGATGCCGCGGCCTGAAATATGTTCTTTTATCATCTGTTCACGTTGTATCTTCATAATCTGCTCTTGATTTATATTCATTATTCCTCTCGGCAGTTCCATTTCATCATATATTCTTAATTTAGTAAAAGGTTCAACTTTTTTTATTTTTATTGTTTCGAGTTGTTGCGTTTTTGATACACAGTGCTGTATTGCAACATTATATATTTTAAAACCGGTTAAAATTCTTGAAACAAAGCTTTGTAACCATTGATTTAATCAGCTGGTTTTTTAAAATTTAAAAAAATTATAATATGGCATAAAAAATGCATATTATAATTGTATAAATAAAAAAGGAGGCTGATATGAATCAAATAATCAATATGTTCTGGATTGTTGTAATCTTTTGGCTTCTCATTGAGATGATAAACAGCAGAATCAACAAAAATAGAAAAATAGTTAAATTTTTTGACGAATACAATAATAAAGAATAGGTTTTCTTCTTAATTTAATGATATTCACCCCTCAGATAACCCGCTTTACAGCTCTCATCTTAAATCTGTTCATCAATATAAATATCCCCTAAATTAGGAAATTTTATACCA
>CAZEJW010000278.1:0-2769 GCA_964512685.1 uncultured Leptospirales bacterium
AATGAGAATTTTAGCCATAAAAACTCCAATAGTCTGTCTTTTTTTCAAAAAAACTTCACAATACCTCAAGGCCGTCAGCTGCTTTTACTACAGCAGCCCCGGAACAAATGAGCAATATATTATTATAATCCTCTAATCATTTTTTATCAATTCCAAAAATTCATTATTAAACACCGGATTCTATTCTTTTTTTATTATGGACAAATCAAAAGCTGATTCTAAATTTTATTTATAAGGAGGCAAAACATGAAATATGACAACAACAGCCTTGCAGACCTCGGAAGTGAAAAGCTTGCTGGCCTGATAGTAGACATGCTTCACAGAATAACGGTTCATCACACACTGTGGTTCAATGAAGTTGCCCATCAGATAGGGCTCGAAAAAGCCCTCTCCATTATGGAAACAGCTTATGAAAAAAGCCGCGATATTCAGATCAAGAGGCTTTCAAAATTCTTCGGTTTTGAAATGAATGGAAACACTCCGGCAGTTTTCACCAGGATGCCTGCAGAAAAACAGATTGAGCTGATGGAAGAGATATCAAAGAACTGGCTTGCAGGTGACGGGGTATGGTTCCAGGCAGTTGAGAACACACGCGGCATGAATGACGCCAAAAGGTGCAATGATTCATGCTGGGGCAAATTTTCTCCTTTTGAGGCATGGTCAATAAAAAGATTTCTCAATCTCCCGGAACAACCCGGTCTTGATGGCCTCAAGCAGGCACTTGGATTCAGAATGTATGCAAGAATCAACAAACAGAGCATTACAGACGAAACAGACAATAGCTTTGTCTTTCAGATGAATGACTGCCGTGTTCAGTCTGCACGGGTCAGAAAAGGGCTTGCTGATTATCCATGCAAATCAGCAGGGCTTGTTGAATATGGAATGTTTGCAGAATCTGTTGACTCCCGTATAAAAACAGAGTGTATAGGCTGCCCGCCTGACGAGCACCCTGCTGAATGGTTCTGCGCGTGGAAGTTTTATATTGACTGAAGAACAGGCGGAACTAACGTTCCGCCTGTATTCGCTCAACGAACATCCACATCACACATCCCAAAACCGAACAGCCTGAATATCTGACTCCGAACATAGTATAACCGCCTGATCCTTCATCATAATTCATTACAGCGGTTAATTTAATAATTGACACTATAGCCGGCATGCGGCAAAAGACTTTAAATCAAAAAAATGCTCTGCTGTTTTAATATCTGCTGATTTAAAAAACAAAAATTGAATGAGGATTTATATGTATAACAGATTTCAGGATGAATACAGAAGAAAGCTCGTTTCAATGGACGATGCTGTAAAAGTGGTAAAGTCAGGAGACTGGATAGAACACGCCTTTGGAATTAACGGCGCAAATGAACTTGACATGGCTCTTGCAAAAAGAAAAGACGAACTCCATAATGTAAACATACGTTGCGATATTGGAATATGGCCCCACTACACTAACGAGGCAGATCCAACCGGAGAACACTTCTACTGGAACAGCTGGCATTTCGGCGGGCTTGACAGAAAATACTATAACCAGGGAACACTGTCATATATTCCAATGAAATTTCATGAATGTCCTCAAATGACATCCAACGACTGTATTCCAAACAACGTATTCATGGCAACAGTAAGCCCAATGGACAAACACGGTTATTTCAGCTTTGGAGCAGGCGCACCTTCATCATGGGCGGCAATCGAAAATGCAGACTATGTTCTGCTCGAAGTAAATACCAATATGCCGAGAGTACTTGGAGGGAACAAGGAGAGCATTCATATTTCACAGGTGGATTTTGTTGCGGAGAGTTCAAATCCCCCGCTTCCGGTGCTTCCGGCAGCTCTGCCAAGTGAAGATGAGATAAAGATAGCAATGAATATTATTGATTATCTTCAGGACGGTTGCTGTATCCAGCTCGGGATAGGAGGAGTTCCCAATGCCGTGGGAAACATGGTTGCAGAATCAGGCCTCAAAGACCTGGGTGTTCATACAGAAATGTATGTTGACGCTTTTCTTGAGATGACAAAGGCAGGACGGGTAACAGGTGCAAAAAAACAGATAGATAAATACAAGCAGGTTTTTTCGTTTGGGATGGGAAGTCCTGAACTCTATGAATTTATAGATGACAATCCTGGCGTTATTGCATATTCTGTTGATTACACTAACAGCCCGGTTGTAGTGGCACAGCTTGATAATTTTGTATCAATAAACGCATGCATAGAAGTGGACCTCTTCGGACAGGTCTGTTCCGAATCAGTAGGAACCAGGCATATCAGCGGAACCGGAGGTCAGCTCGATTTTGTTGAAGGTGCATATAAATCAAAAGGCGGCCAGAGTTTTATATGTATGACTTCAACCTTCAGCGGAAAGGACGGGGTCACATCCAGAATAAAGCCGATACTGACTCCAGGGGCAATAGTCACTTCTCCGAGAACGGCAACACACAAAATTGTAACAGAGTACGGAATTGCCAGTCTCAAGGGCAAAGCGACATGGCAGAGAGCGGAGGAACTCATATCAATAGCCCACCCTGATTTCAGGGATGATCTTATTAAAGAAGCAGAAGAAATGAAAATCTGGAAAAAATCCAACAAAGTTGGTGTTTGTTAATAACTGTTTTTAAATTCATTCAAAAGGGCTGCCACACGGCAGCCTTTTTTACATCTTTGATCAGTTACAATTTTGAATCAGAAGATCCTTTCAAAATTACATTATTGAAACACCTGCCTTCTCATTCAAACCCCTCAGAGTTTTTCAGGGAAGAGTTTCATATAACAATCGTT
>CAZEJW010000279.1:0-2757 GCA_964512685.1 uncultured Leptospirales bacterium
GTGTGTTTACTGGCTCAGCTGAAGAAGGAGCATCAGCCATAACAAATGAGTTTTACAGTTCTCCTCTTATAATAAACTGTCTCATAACAGGCCACACAGCACAGACAGGCTCTGCAGTCTGTTCGTTTAAATCTTTTCCGCAAATAATCAACTGCACAATGGCAGCCAACAGGGCTGTGACCGGCAATGGACACAGCATTGGCTCATATGAAAACAGCAATGTAAAAATAATAAACAGTATTCTCTGGTTAAAACCTTCAGAAGATTCCGGATTCACTGGTACACAGGTATTCATTGATGCAGAAGCGCAGGCAGAAATAAGCTATACCTGTTTTAACCTGGCACCGGATGAAAACAGCAATAAATCAGGAGATCCCCTGTTTTCCAGTGGTTATCACGTTGATAAATCAAGGACAGAAACAGATGCGGAGGGTCACAGCCATACTGTAATCAGCCCATGCGTTGACGGAGGAAGCCTTGAGAGTTTTAATCTTTACGAAGAACTTGAAGAGATATTATATAACCGAACAATTCTTTCTGATGATACAGAGGATACATGGCCTGACTCATTACCAGAGCAAGGCAATGTTGACATGGGCTATCATTATGTAATTCCACCTCCCCCTGTACCCTGAAAAAAAGTTTCCGGCAAACTATTATCCCTTCAGATTCACAATCTCTTCTGTTGAAAGCCCTGTTACTTCGCTGATCAGTTCAGTGTCATACCCTTTTTTTATCATTACCTTTGCTGCACGGGTATATTCACCTTCTGCCTTGCCACGTTCTTCACCCTCACGTCTTGCAACCTCGATACGGGTATTCTGGTCTGCCTAAGCATTACCTCCCGGTCTTTTGATTCAACTCAACCACTTTGTCATAAATCCCTTTCAGGTAGTCTTTTGACCTCAGAGGCCTGAGATCGGGCTCTGTTCCGTCTATCATGTGCTGAAGCTGTTTTTCAATATAATAAGCAGGCCCGGAAATACGATGAGTAAGTCTTATAATATAGAAGAACATAAAAATGATATATAATCCCATAACTGAAAGCATAACAACAAGAAGAAGATTGTTTCTTTCGGATGTTGCAGTAACAAGGTCCATCATCTCCTTAACAGCCTTCATACTCTCTTCATGATCTTTTTTGATTTTACTTGTATAAAGGTAAACTCTTGCTCTCTTTACCCTGCTGCTGTATTTAATGAACGCCTCAACAAGATTGTTTTCTGTTTCAACTGCCTTTTCAATTTTAACCATTGTTTCAGAAATAATTTTATTATTCTGAATAATATTATAGTAAAACCCGCCTGCAATAATTGCAAATACAGCAACTGATACAATCAGTATTCTGAAAGCAGCCTTTAACTGAAATTTTGAGTCAACAAGAACCTTTCTTCTTTTTGCCATGAAAACTTCCTTTTATAAAAGATATTTTATTCCCAGGTCAGCGCTTATGATTCTCCCTGTATTGTTCTTTTCGAATAAAAGCATGTAACCAGGAGAAAGGTACAGATAAAATCTCTTGAAAATCCTGTAGTTGAATTCACACGTAAGTGATACAAACGGGTCAAAGAAATACTCGTTTTCCTGTTTAATATTTTTCAGGAAATGAACATACAGGCCGCTCCCTGCTTTTGTAATTATTTCACTATTTTTAAAAGGCATGAAAATATAACCGGCGTCAGCAGAGAGAAAGACTGAATTCAGGGATTCCAGGTCAGGATCATCAGAGACAAAATTAATAAAACCTGCGTTAAATGCAAAAACACTGTCTGCAAAGAGATAGTTTCTCATTTCAGCAGTTGTGGAAAAACCAGCTCCCCTTTCTGCCAGAACATTCATAAGGCCCCTGGGTTTCATAAACATTGCTCCGCCCCTGAAGGAATAATATATTACAGGTTCTGGCGGAGGAGGATCAAGGATGTAGTATTCAGCAATTCTGTCTCTGATTATTTCAAGTGCCCGGTCAATACTTTTGCCTTTAGTTGTCTCAGAAAAAACTGCAATTCGTGTATTTCCTGAATTATCATACAATTCAACTTCAAATGAAAGATATGCGTAAAGTTTTTCCTCAAGCAGGTACTGCCCTGCGCCTTCACTGGATTCTTTTTCCCTGTAATATCTTTTAAAAAGCCTTACTGAACCCCGGATAGTTCTCTGCGTGACTGCTGAAAAATCTTTTGGTTCATCCTGTATTTTATTTTCAGGAACTGATTCATCAGAAAGCTGCATTCCCTCAATTGATGAAAGTTTATTTCGCAGCTTTTCAGTAAACCTTACGGCTCCGGCATCAGAAATATTTTCCGGTTTCAATAAAACAAGATTTGTTTTCACAGGGGATGTGTGGTGCTTTTTAAAACCAGCCTGTTCCTGAGAATAGGCTTCCATGTCTGATAATAAAAACATTAAAAAAACAGATACAGCAATCAGCGGCAGTCTCCACAGCAGAATTTTTAAATTATACCTTTCAAGCATTAATATTTCCTGAAATCAATATTTACATCGTTAGTTCGATATGCAATTGATAACAACGCGTCATACGCTTTGCAAGTGTTTTTTTTAGTTTAACTGTTGCGGTATTCTCTTTGTCAAAAATTTTATCGCACACTCCTCACAATCCTGAAACCGGTATAAATATTTCCGGAAAGAGGATTACTGAAAGGTATGTCAGATTCCCCCAGCTGAACTGATCCGGCAGAATCATCCCAGCATCCCCCGCGAATAATCCAAGAAGAATTATATTGTGAAAAAGTCCATTCC
>CAZEJW010000280.1:0-2755 GCA_964512685.1 uncultured Leptospirales bacterium
TTTTGATTCCTTGATAAATGAACTTAAATCCAAAAGTGTTGAAGTGTACTTTTCTCAAAAACTTTTAGATGAATTATTAACCGTATTATCCCGCCCCAAATTTCAATCACTTCAAAAGCAGATTTTCTTGTAACAGGAGACAATGATCTAATAGTACTGAATCCCTATAATGGTTTAACTATCCTTAAACCAAAAGAATTTGAGAAGTTATTAAAAAATATCAATCAACAGAGCAACTGAATAAAAAACAATAGAGGTCTTTGACCTGAATGCCCTGATCTGAGTCTGTCAACGTTATTCGGCTCTCTTAATACATATGACTGAAATCAGGATCTTCAATGTCGAAATACTCAGGGTCATAATCATCCCCTACCCACTCAAGCGTGTCTTTATATTCAGGGTGATTACTGTCCTGCAGAATCTCGATTAATTCTTCATAACCGGGAGGGCCCCCGCAGTCCTCAGGAGGGCAAGCTCGTTTACCCTTGATGCACCTGGGGTATTGAGATGTTTTGTTCCTGGGGATGACTTTCTCCAGTGTAATTTTATGCTCCCAGTAATCTCCGAAATCATATAAATAGTTAACTGTTATATCCTGTGATTCAAGCAGCGGTCTGACAGGAATCAATTGTTCATCATCAAGCTCTGTAAAATCCTCAGGTGATGGTTCTCCGATTTCCTGAATTACATCAGTGGTTCCCTTCATGCAGATTTCAAAACTGTGAAGGTGATAATCAAGCCAGCCCATTGCTTCCTGAATAACATGATGAAGATGAAAGAAGGTATAGTTGTCAGGTATCTCAACCCTTCTCCATATCGGTGGTTTAATTCCCTTTATTGTTATTTTTAACTGAAGTACTTCAGAGTAATCTTCTGATATATGAATATCCTCATATTCAGAATCAGATTTTTTTAAAATATTATCAAACAAATTCCTGACTACACTGCCAACGTCATCCAGATTTCTATTCATACTTTCCAGATTATCTGTGTCTGTATAAGAGGATGTATCCTCAATCTGAAAGAGAATGGAATCCATAAATTTTGCCAGTTCTATAAGATGGGACATTTCTTTCCCTGGAAGACGGTCCGGATGAATTTCATCGTGGTCAAGTTTCCTGATAAACTGAGCAATCTGCTGATTGATGCCAAGAGCCTTACTTCGAATCGACTGAACCAGGAGCGGTGGAGCTTTAGTGCCATAATCATCAAGACATTCATCATACAGTTCTTTGACCAGCTCGTGAAAATCACCCCGCACTTCATTATAAATGTCCATTGTAAGAGAATTATCAAAAAGATACTTTTCAATGGCGTCAAATTTAAGCTTTTTAAAGGGAAGCTGCTGAAGAATAAGTGCGGTTACGGTAATTTCGCTGTGAGAACTGCCCAGCATGTTTAAAATACCATTGATACTTTCCAAATCAATTCTGTTTGTTTCCAGGGTATCATCTGTATTCTTAAAACCAGAGCATGAATTTAAATCATCATTTTTGTGATGAAATTTTACAAAACCTTCATCCATCAATGAGAACCTGATATCTTCACTCTCTGAAACAATCGTACCCAAAGCTTCAGGAGGAATGGAAAAATTATAGCCAGAGAAAAAATAATATGTCAGCAGCAGCTGGTATTCCGTATTCATATAACTATTGCTTCTGTCTATTACCTCTGATAATATTTGCCTGAATTTGGCGGTTACAGCCCTGATCTCCTTCTCATTTTCTTTTTGTTTTTTTGCGGATTCAACCTTGATTGAAAATTTCCCCTTTGTAATATCCTCAGGATAAACAATAAGACAGTCACCGGATTTAACAGAGTGTTTATTGTAAATTTCAGTCATATCGTAAACAGTGAAAGTACATTCCCTGTTCTCCAGGTAATCATCCAGATCATCAACAGGTATCCTGTAAAGATCCAGCAGATTAAAAAAAACGAGCATTGTATCTAAAGTGGAGAGAATCTGTTTTTGTTTAATCTTTTTATTATTATAAACAAGGCTGAGATTATCAACCATTATTGAACTGTGGCAAAAGGGAAGAAATCTGTGTCCGGAGATGAGTATATTGTTTTCAATTTCATATGGGTGAATCTTGATTCTGAACGGGACACCTGAGAGAAATAAAGCCCTTGGAATAAGCTTCTGGTCCTGGTATATAAAATCTCCTGAGAGTACTATATGAGAAAGAAATTCATCCTTTTTTTTTACCGGATTTTTCAACCCGCATTCTTCAATAGCATCATCCAGCAGAATAGTTTCTTTTGAAAAATCATACTTCTCCTTAAAGGTTTGGATTGCTTTATCAATATTTCTCATAATGTCCCCATATAAAAATTGATTGTATCATAATCGGCTAAAATTATTTCAGATGCAAATTTTGTAAATATATATTTATCAATCAATGATAATCCTCAAAACACCAAATTTCTGCAATATTTTCCAACTTTTTATTTTCTTCTTGATTCCTGACGGAAGAAATCTAAGGATAAACAAAAGATATGACTAACAAAGGGTAAACATCAGGCAAGCTGGTGAGCCTGGTAAACCATGATATAAATCAACCGGAGGGGATATGAGAATTATTGCGATTTCCAACAACAAGGGAGGCGTTGGAAAAACAACCAGTTCAGTTAACATCGCAGCAGCCCTTCAGAAACTGGGCAAAAAAGTTCTGGTAATTGATATGGATCACCAGGCTCAAACAACATACCATCTGGGATATAATCCACTCGAATTAAAATTCGGTGTCTATGA
>CAZEJW010000281.1:0-2722 GCA_964512685.1 uncultured Leptospirales bacterium
ATGAACCTGCTGCATGAGATTCCGGCATTCCGTTTCACTCCAGCCGGAATGACAGACTTCTCACCCCCTCCCAGCCTCCCCCGTCAAGGGGGAGGTGCATGTACAATAAATGAATCTTCAACGCACAAAAAAAGGAAGCCCGTGGCAGGGCTCCCTGTAAAGTGTTGAGATTTTATGAAATTAAGGGACTCAGTATTTTGCCTCAGCCTTTACATACAGGGTTCTCTCGTCATCATTGGCTGCATCTTCATATGAATAGTTCTCAAAGTAGAGGCCGGCCTTGAAGTGTTTGTTGAACTGGTATCCTGCACCAAAAGCCCATACAGTTGTTTTTGCGTCATCAACTTCCTTGTCTTCACCCATTGCGAATCTTCCGTAAACAAGAACCGGTACTTCTGTCATCTCTTTGAGGTTTGCATTGAAGTAGATGTCCATAAGGCTGTACTTGTGGTCTTTGTCTCCATCGGTTTTGTGAAAACCGTATGAATAGGTTCCGCCGACTTTTACACCAATCATGTCAAATCCAAGGCCTCCTCCATAATACATGTCAGATTTTTCAACTTCTGATTTATCTTTATTTTCAATCTGCTCGAGTTCATGCCTGAGGTAACCGTTTATGAAAATGCCCCTGATCGGTTTTATTGTTGCAACAGCATACTGGGCCTTACCGGATTCTTTTTCTGCTTCTTCAATCTGTTTGTAGCCTTCGCCATTCGTTACCGTATAGGTGAGGTCAACCATCTTCATTATGTCGAACTTGACATTCAAACCGAGGTCTGTAGAGTTTTCTCCGAGTTTGCTGCCGCTGTTTAAACCGAACATCTTTTTTGACTGGTCTATGTAGTTGTTGTTGATCCACCTGTACCCGCTCTGATTGTCAACAAGGCCGGTGATAGGAGTCCCTAAAAGACCCGCCTGAACTGTTACCGAGAAATTATCATCGAATTTGTTTTTTGCCTGAAGGTACGCGTTCTTGAGGAAGAAATCATACACGTGTTCATCTTCAGCATTTCCGTCATCAAGATCAATAGCATCAGCATTCACCTTAACGCTGAAAATATCACTGAGTTGTTTTTCGAGTGTAATATAAGCCCTTGTTACCTGGAAAGCCCTGGTTTTGGATATGTCTTTATCGTTTGCGTCCTTGATCTGATGAGCATACTGAAGGTACATCTTTCCTGAAATCTTGAGATCAGAAGAATCCTTTTTTTCTGTCTCTTTTGTGACATTCGCATCCTGTGCAAACACAGCCCCGGACATTACCATTAGGCATGTCAGTGCCGAACCAATTGATTTTACAAATTTCATTTTTTCCTCCATTTCTTTGGATGTATTATAAGCGCTCTAATATCATATATGCAGTATTGTAATAATGCAATAGGCTTTATCGAGCGCTTTGTTATATCTGATTATTATTTAGAACGAAAAGGTTAAGATATTATAAAGGGAATATAAAAAGGATGTACAGAAAAGAAGTTCGGGTTTGCGCGTAACAGGCAAAAAGCCCGGGCATGCCCGGGCTTTCATATAAGGAGTTATTCAGCAGGTTATCAGAGAGAGATAAAACCTGCTTTTTTTACGAGGTTCTGTCCTTCGCTGCTGAGAAGAAAGTCGATGAATTTCTGAGCGTCTGCGGATGTGTTCTTTGCGTTCACATACATGAAGAGTTTTCTTGATACAGGGAATTTCCCTGACTTTCCGTTTTCAAGAGTTCCAACAATGCCATTTACATCGAGACCCTTTACGCTGTCATTCAGGTAACCGAATCCAATGTAGCCAATAGCTTTTGAGTTTTCAGATACTGCTGCAAGCACAGCGCCGTTTGATGCCTGAAGGAGTGCGTCCTTTTTTACATCAGTCTTTTTCATTACCTTCTTGTGCCACACTTCATATGTACCTGAGCTCGTGTCTCTTGATATAACAACAATTTTCTCATCCTTTCCGCCGAGCTCTTTCCAGTTTGTTATTGAACCTGTATAAACAGCCTTGAGCTGGTTCAGTGAAAGATTTTTAACAGGGTTTGAAGGATGAACAACAGGTACAATCATGTCATAAGCGACAGTGATTTCCTTTGCTTCAATGCCTTTGGCTTTGGCCATTTTAATTTCTTTGTCTTTCATCTGCCTTGAAGCGTTTGCAATGTCACAGCTTCCGTCAATGAGCGCCTTGATGCCATTACCTGAACCGCTGCCCTCGATTGATATTGATACACGGTTGTTTTTCCTGAAAGCTTCAGCAGCCTTCTGGGTAATAGGGAGAACCGTTGTTGATCCCTTTATAACCACTTTTTTGCCTGAATTTCTGGAACATGCAGTAAATGAAAGTGCAGATACCAATGATAATAACATGGCTGCTTTTATCATTTTAATAAGATTAGTTTTCATATGATTATGAAACCTCCTTTTTTGATTGTTGCCGGCAAATTAGTCCCGAAAGGTAAATTTTTTATAAAGATTATCTTAATATGTTGTTAATAGTGCTGAGATTGGAGAAGGCATAAGAGAAGGGGATGAAGAGATGAACAGAAGAGATTTGGTGGATGTAAAGATGGAAGAAGGATATTTGGAAGGATACAGCTGAGTTCAGCATACCTTAATCCGTGAGTGATCCCGGGTAGAATATAGACTGACTCACGCCGAGGGTTGGACCGACTCACACCGAGGGTCGGACTGACTCACGCCGAGGGTTGGACCGACTCACACCGAGGGTCGGACTGACTCAC
>CAZEJW010000282.1:0-1391 GCA_964512685.1 uncultured Leptospirales bacterium
CGCCTTCGGCGGCGGGGATAATAATCTCCTTTCATTTAGACAGAAAAGTATTTTAAGGAATAAATACTGATGAATATTTATTAAACAGGCTGGTATGGGTTCGTCAAGTTAATTTGTAATCTCAATTCCATGGGTTTTAATTTCCCATACAAGTGGATCAATCTCGATAAACTGATCTGTTCTGTACGGTGCAGGTTCTATTCTGTTGTCAATAGTACTCAAAATTTTCATGATTTTAAGACGTTCCTGGTAACGATTATCAGAAAAATCATCAGAAACAAGAGCAAGGTCAATATCACTCCACTCATGTTCTGAACCTGTGGCATAAGAACCAAATAAATAAGCCTCTTTAATTGATATATTATTATCATGCAAAAGTTTAATAGATTCACGAAGCTTGTTGATTATTTCATCATTGACATGAGCCATTGAAAAAGTCTCCTGATCTCTTTAATTTCATTTTCTGTAAAGTCTCTTGTGCACAGTTTGCGGAAACTCTTTTTAATATCCGGATAAATTGAATTGATATGAATATACCTGTCAAAGCATCATTGTCAAGTTGAAATTACTGTATAGTAATAGATGAGAATTAGAATAGATTTAAGAATTGATTATATAAAAAAATACCTTGAAAACTGGTAATGTCAGTCCTGGTTTTCAAGGTATTTGTTATAAAAGCAGTAATTACTTACTCTGTTAATCTCATCCCCGATTTTCGAAAATGGTTCGACAGGCTCACCAGGCGTTGCTTCCAGGCAACCAGATTATTTAAAAGTAACGCTGCCTGGGCCTGTCCTGAGTTCACCGAAGGGCCTGCCCTGAGCCTCGTCGAAGGGCTCGGATTCATTCAGCTGGTCAGAGTATATTTTTGCCCGGTAATAGAGAGAACGGTTGGCATAGAACTCATCGCCAAAGGACTGGACCTCAACATCGTAAATGCGCCCATCCTCATCTGTTGCCTTAATATCCAATATTGAGAGCTTGTCATAATTGTATTTCTTAGGATT
Source organism: uncultured Leptospirales bacterium (assembly GCA_964512685.1). Classification (GTDB taxonomy): domain Bacteria; phylum Spirochaetota; class UBA4802; order UBA4802; family UBA5550; genus CAZEJW01. The sequence continues at coordinate 1,008 of CAZEJW010000282.1, forward strand.
AAAGGGATTCCTTATCTCCACATCATGACACAAGAGGCATGTCAGCATCTTCCAGAACCGCATTTATAAAAGAAAGAAGCAAATCCTTATTGGATTCAGAACCAAGTAGGTAATGAATAAAAATATCTGATGTTGGTTTGATGTATGTACTCATAATAAAAAAAAATAGCTCTCCATCAACTGAAAAGTCAAGCTTTTTTGAACTAAACCGGTTTGAGAACAAGAAATCATTATCATAAAGACAACCATTACATAAAATTTCGAGGGTGCAAACTGTTCAAACACCTCATATACCCATCATACTCACGCGCAAGGGCGTCATACTCGCCCGCAAGGACGTCATACTCACGCGCAAGGACGTCATACTCACGCGCAAGGACGTCA
>CAZEJW010000282.1:1491-2715 GCA_964512685.1 uncultured Leptospirales bacterium
CTCACGCGCAAGGACGTCATACTCACGCGCAAGGACGTCATACTCACGCGCAAGGACGTCATACTCACGCGCAAGGGCGTCATACTCATAAATACTGGCATTCCCGTAAGGATAAATCCTCATCCCCCCTAATCTCTCCCAAAATCTCTTCATCTCTTTTGTCTCTTTCTTTTGTTCTTGAAAATTTTTGAATAAACAAAAAAAATGGACGGATTGACATAAGCCTGTAAAAATTATAAAATCAACAGGCCATCAATCAAATAAACCGGAGGAATCATGAAATCAAGAATACCTCATATGGTACTCGGAATCATATTAATTCTGTCAGGATATACTTTTGCAGCCCAGAAGACCGTTGCTGTAATGAACTTTGCAAATTACGGCGGCAGGGGGATGAAGTACCTGTCAAATGCTGTTCCTGAATCCATATCAACCGCTCTCTCTGAAGATAAAAACGTAAGAGTCGTTGAAAGAAGACAGCTTGGAAGAATTCTCAATGAAATCACTCTTGAACAGAGCGGTGTTGTAGACACAGATGAAGTAACAAAATTCGGAAGGATATCAAGAGCTGATATTCTGCTGCTCGGATCGATCTCAGGCAATCCCGGGAACATTGTTGTTACAATGAAGGCAGTTGAAGTGAAAACAGGCAAGATACTCACTGGACGTGTGGTTCAGGGTGAACTTTCCACAATATTTGAAAAGGCAAACCGTGCAGCACTTTCCATGGCTGCAATCATATCAGGATCAGGAGTCGGTAAGATATCCATATCTACCATACCTTCATCAAGCAATGTGTATATTGACGGGCTTCTGGTTGGAAAATCACCGATTGTTGAATACAAGGTTGTTCAGGGAAAGCACCGTGTAAAGGCAACAAAGGACGGATACATTGATTATGAATCCACTGTTTCTGTTGAAGCAGGAGAACACGAAGAAATCAATACAAGAATGCCTGAGAACACACTCCTTAACAGAACAGATATAAGCATTGGCGCAATGTACATGAAGCTTTTCCTGAGTGATGCAGACGGAGCACCGTATTATTTCATGAATGTTGGCCATACATTTGAGATAATTAGACTCACAGCAGAATTCGGGTTCTCATTCCCTCAGCACAATTTTGAATTTGAAGGATCATTTGGAGATAAAATAACCCAGGAGAGATGGTACAATATGTTCATGTTCCAGGGAGGAGTTTCTGTTGTACCATTCCAGAAACTT
>CAZEJW010000283.1:0-2662 GCA_964512685.1 uncultured Leptospirales bacterium
AACCTTTGGTTCTTGCTTCCTGTGCTGAACCTGAAGGCATTGGCATAGCTATTGTCTGGAATGCTGCAAGGAATACTGTCAGCCAGTCAGTTGGTGTTACATTGGATTCGCTGATTCTTCTCCACATCTGGTAGCATCCGCCGCCTGCAGGAACAAGACCTGCACCAACTTCTACGAGAGCCATGTAGAGTTCATTGTGTGCAACAATTTTGTCTGCCCATAGACATACTTCGCATCCGCCGCCGAGAGCCATTCCGAATGGAGCAGCAACAACAGGAACCGGAGAGTACTTAATCATCTTCATTCCTTCATGAACGTCTTTAATAAAGGAATCAATAGCAGCGAAATCGCCTTTCTTTGCAAGTCCGAGCATGTACTTGAGGTCTCCGCCAGCACTGAATGCAGGTGGCATACCGCCAGCTTCGTTACCAATTACAAGACCGGCACCTTCTTTCTTGATGAAATCAACAACTTTTGGAATCATCGAAACGATGTCATTGTTTATTGCGTTCATCTTTGTATGGAATTCAAAGCAGAATACTCCGTCACCTATGTCAACGATTGAACATGCATCGTTTCCAAGAACAACTTTTGATTTGTCAGCTTTGATATTTGAAAGGAATACCATGTTAGGGCTGTAAGGTACATTTTTGTATGAATCAGAAGCGAAATCCCAGAATTGTTTAATTCCTTTTTCTACTTTGTAGAAAGATGATCCGCCTTTCTCAACCATTCTTTTAACGTTAGCTGGAATGGTGAAGCCTGCTTTTTCTATTTCAGGTAAAGATTCTTTAACTCCGAGATTGTCCCACATTTCGAAAGGACCGCATTCCCAGGCATAACCCCATTTCATACCATTGTCGAGATCAACAACTGTGTCTGTAATTTCAGGAATTCTGTTCGCTGAATATACGCACATTGAAGAGATGAGTTTTCTTGCAAATTCGTTGTTTTTGAAGAGATGTATCTGCTTTTCAGCAGTTGTTTTGAAATCTTTCGCTTCTTCAACAACCTTATAAGTTGCTTTTCTGTCGAAATCAACATGTTCACATGTTTTGATATCGAGAACTTTTTTAAACTTTTTGCCGTCTGCGCCTCTTCCTGAAAGGTAGAATCCGCCTGCATCTTTAGTTTTGTTTCCATACATTTTCTTTTCAATCATAGTGTTGAAGAATGATGGAGTTTTGTAAATTTCTCTGTACTCATCTTCTGTAAGGAGTTCGTAAGAGTTATGAGCGATGTGATCTATTGTGTCATTACCAACAAAGTCAGCAAGACCGAAGATAGCTGTTCCAGGCATACCCATCGATTTTCCGAACATTGCGTCTGCTTCAGGTATAGTAGCAAGTCCTTGCTCGATAAGTTTGAAAGCTTCGCAAATAAGCTCAACACCAATCCTGTTTCCGATGAAGTTAGGAGTATCTTTGCCCCATACAACACCTTTACCAAGAGTTTGCTCTCCCCATTTGGATATGAAATCACATACTTCTTTTGAAGTTTCCGGAAGTGCAACACACTCAAGAATCTTCATGTAACGAACAGGGTTAAAGAAGTGGAGAATCAGAAAATGCTCTTTAAACTCTTTGCTTCTTCCTTCTGACATTTTTGCAAGTGGAAGACCTGATGTGTTAGAAGCGATTATTGAGCCTGGCTTCCTGACTTTTTCAAGTCTTGCGAAAAGATCCTGTTTGATTTTCAGATCTTCTACAACAACTTCAAAGATGATGTCGCATTCTGCAATTTTGTCGAAATCGTCTGTGAGGTTGCCTAACTCAATAAGAGAAAGGTCGTGTTTCTTGTCCATGAATGCAGCTGGCTTAGCTTTAAGCTGAGCATCAAGACCGCCCTGTACTATTCTCTGTTTAGCTTTACGATCGTTTTTCTCCTCATCTGTAAGGTTAAATGGAGCGATGTCAAGTAAAAGAGTCTTAACGCCAGCGCTGGCGCAGAGAGCGGCGATTCCACCACCCATGATTCCTGAACCGATAACACATACTTTTTCGATCCTTCTAGTCATAAAAACCTCCTGTGAAAGTCTTATGTTAAATTAATAATATTAGAAATTACAGTAATGAACCGGCGTTGGATTGTTATCTTAACCGGAAAGTGTTCGCTCAACTTCAGGTCTTAGGTGTGACTTAAAGTTAAGCAGTCTTACCGCAATTCTAAATTAACAATTTTAAATCAATTATTAATTCAGATATTAAAATGTCAAATTAATATAGAAAAAATGGCTGAAAAAATCTGAATAAATTTAAAAACGATTGCCTGATGTCTGTTCATTATTCCTTATGATGATCAAAGATTGAAATAATAAGAAATTTAATAATCAAAATCTATTATATTATTTTTTCTAGTAAATTAATTTACTAGAAGTAAGGCTTACTTACCCGGATGGTTGGGATTCTAAATAAAATATAAACCCCGGGAAGAGAAAAAAATATTATACCTGTGCCGTTGGGCTGATGCTGTTTCAGATCGAATATTCACTTGTTTTTCAGGCAATATCCTGTCTGGGTTGAATTGGTTCATCGGGGGGTAGAAATTAATTGAGTGTTTTTTTTATCTTGACAATAATCTGTGAATTTCATAAATGGAATAATCTTTTTGGCGCCGTACCCAAGTGGCTAAGGGAGAGGTCTGCAAAACCTTTATTCAGCGG
>CAZEJW010000284.1:0-2629 GCA_964512685.1 uncultured Leptospirales bacterium
TCACTGATTACATCCTCAGGCCTGGGGAACTACCTGTTTAAATTAAGGGATAATCTGAGAAACACAGATGAAATACACAATTTTGCTATTGATAAAACCAGGTTGGGGACCACAGCTAAAAATTCAGATATCAGGGGCCTTAACCCTGTTGAGAAAAGTTTTACATCTGAGGAAAAAGCCCGCACTTACATTGGTGATTTGCTGAATGAGCTGGTTGAAACTCACGCCATAGATCACAGAAGTGTTGTCATGCTGTCAAACAGAAGTATGGGAAGTTCGATTTTTAATGAACAGAAAAAGGCGGGTAGTTATTCTCTAATAAAGGGTGGAGATGGGAAGAGAGCGAATTCTATCAGATTCAGAACAGTTCATGAGTTTAAAGGGCTTGAAGCTGATGTTGCAATAGTACTTGTTCACAAAAGGGAATTTGAAATGGCTAACCCGGAGCGTTACCTGTCTGACGAACTTCTCTATGTGGCATTCTCCAGGGCGAAACACCTTCTGTATGTGGTTAATGTTGAATCCGGTTAACCTCAAACCTCTACAATGAATGTATATCTTATTTAAGTAATATCAGTGTTTATTACGAAACTCTATTGCCCCCGCCGCCTTCTGCGGCGGGGGCAATAATATTCTTCCGTTTGTACTAAAAAGTATTTTTAAGGAATAAATACTGAAGTAATATTGATTATTATACAATCTCTGGAATGGATTGTCTTTCTTCTTGACCATTAAGGAGTATCAAAATACAAATAATCATGGAAAAATTTAAACGTTCACTTTTTATTGCACCTCGGCGGGAACGCGCCAGAGAATTTGTTCGTGAATTTGAAGGCAGGGGACTTTTAGAGGCTTCATCTTTGCAGGAGTTCTCTCACCGGGCCTGGTCTTCTGTCTCTGAATATACTGGAACCCGGCAGATCCATCCAGCCGAAGAATTATATTTTTGTGAAAAGTCACTTCGTGAAAATCAAAGCAATTGTTTTGACTATCTGTGCAGTAATCCTGAATCCTATCCTGAAACAATAAACGAACTGCTTAGATTCTTTTCAATGGTTAAAGCAAACAATGTGAACATTCCGGAAGACCTTTCTTTTGATAAGGATAAATCCAATGATCTTTTAAGCATTTATGAAAAGTTTGAAGAGCAGAAAGCAAAGCAGAGTCTTGTTGATGTTGCAGATATTATTTCAGGAGCCCGGGATGCAGTGCAGAAAGGGGCTGTGTCAGGTAACTATGAATCCGTTTTTATAGACCCTTTTGATGTTGCTGATATTCATCTCTGGAGAAACGCCAGAGAAAAGGAATTGCTTGAGACACTTTCTACATTGCCTCAAATTCAACCTTTACAATCTCCCGATCATAGCCGGTTGGAGTCTTTAAGCCATGACATTGTTTTTAGCCGGTACAATGAAATTGAAGCTGCTGCCCGTATTTGCCGGCATCTTATAATTAATGAAAACGTTGATCCTTCAGATATTGTTATTGCTTCAGGATCTATTTCTCCATATCTGCTTAATTTACAGCATATATTTCATTCTTATCAGCTTCCATTATTTATTACACAGGGTATTCCTTTAAAGCATTTCCCGTTTTTTTTCAGCGTTAAAGAATCTTTAAAGAAAAGAAAGAAGATAACACAAATTTTAAATGAACTGCAGGGGCTGTTTAGAAATTTACACAGGCAGAGAGAGAATGAGAGTGACTGGAAAATTCTTGAATACATTAATGCGACAATTGATGCGGTTGAACACTGCTCCATGGTTCTTCGGGAAACTGTCAAGTTGCCGTTGCCTGAAACGGCCATTTTTCATTTTCTTTTCCGCAATATAGGGGATGAGCCGGTCTATTTGAAACGCAGGGGCCTGCAGGTGCAGGAACTGAATCAACTGGTAAATAGAAATTTTGAGCACCTCATCATAATGGGAACTGATTCTAAGATAATTCCTGATACAATGCAGGGATCTTTTCTTATCTCTCCAAAGGACAGAGTTCAGGTTTTCAATGAGAATAATCCCTATAAGCTCTTCCATTACTATCTCTCCTGCGCTTTTAGCCGATCAAGGCATTTGCATCTCATTACAGCTCGTCAGGATGATAAAACAGCGCTTGAACTTTCTCCTGTTGTCATGGATTGCAATCCGAATATTAAATCATGTACTGCATTCTTTTCCAGCAGGGAAAAAATGTCGTCTGTTCTTTCAAAAAGTGATCTCCTGCTTCAACAGAATCCCCGTCGTGTGAAACTGGATGAATCATCTGAGAATTTCATAGCTTCTCTGGGCATGGATGAATTTACTTCCTTTGACGGCATTATTCCTTCTTATAGCCATAATATGGATCATTATTCCGTAAGTCAGCTTAACACATTCAGTAACTGCCCTTTAAAATACTATTTTTCAACTGTTCTGAAAATATCACCCCCGGTTGTTATGGAAGAATTTGATTCACGTGATGTTGGAAGTCTTGCTCATTCCTGCTTTGAATCATTTACTCAAAAAGTAATGAAGGGAAATCTTAAACCGGGTCAGGAACCAGGCAGTGAAGTTCGTGAAACAATGAAAAATGCAGCTGTCGATGAATACAGGAAAATGATGGTTAAACTGAAAGAAGAAAAGCATATAGATGA
>CAZEJW010000285.1:0-2596 GCA_964512685.1 uncultured Leptospirales bacterium
GTCGGGCAATTACGACAGTGAGAGATTCGTTGCTCGGAGATAATTGTGATATTGGGTGGTTTTTTCGCATCAAAAGACGTAAAGATATTAGCTTATCCTATGTTTGCTGAAATTTAATTAATATCCGCGCTCTCTCCTCCCTTCATGAGTAAGTCCGTGGATGAGTTCCTGAATCTCAATTAAAAAAGAGGTTAATCCCCATTTCATGTGCGTAAGTTGAATTGTAACTGACTTGGTCTCAGGTAGATCACGGTCCTAAAATTTTTTGGATTCCGATATATATTCGCACTTTTTTAAGCGCCTAAATTCTACTGTTAAATCTTTCCAGCAGTCCATTGTGAACTCTTGAGTCAATATAATTCATCACGCCTTTCCAGTGTTTTTTATGGTTTTCGCTGCTTTAATTATGGGTTTCAGCCTTGAATGTTTTGTCCTGTAACACCATTTTTTCAGTTATTTTGATTGCCGAAACCATAATACGCTTCAATAATTAATACCTCAATAGTTGAACCTTATGCTAAAAGCAGGGGGAGCAAACAACGAAAGTCAAAACAAAGATCCTGATATGGGTCTTAATTCTCACCTTTCTCCTTACCATAAGCTTTGCTTTTATCGCGAACTCTGTTCTGCTGGACAGTATCTCTGCACAGGAAGAGGAGAGTATCAGTCAGGAGCTGAATAGTATCTCTCTTATTCTCGGGGAGATGATTGAGGGCGAAGAGCTTACCGCCACTCAATGGTCAAACTGGGATGATACCTATGAATTCATCGAGAACCAGAATGATGAATATGAAAACTCTGTTCTTGTCGATGAAACCTTCATACATGGCGAACTGAATATTGTCCTGTATGTTAATCAGAGCGGGGAGATAGTATTTGGAAAAGCTTTTGATCACGAACAGAAGAAAGAGACCCGGATCTCTCCTGAATTACTGGAAGATCTGGAATCAAATCAGATCATAAAAAGTCCTAACTCTGATTTTGAAGGAAATACCGGTCTCGTGTTGCTTGAAGACCAGATCCTGTTATTGTCTGTCTCTCCCGTGCTTACCAGCACCGGCACCGGACCGTCCCGGGGATTTTTAGTCAGAGGAAAAATCCTGGACCAGACGGAGATTTCTGAAAAGATTGGCGTCTCTTCTGATGCACTTGATATCTCGTCTGAGACCATAGAGTCTGATAAGAAAATACCGGTTGAAGGATACAACAACAGGTATCTACTTCTACAGTCTGAAAGCGATAGTTCAGAAGATGAAGAGAAAATCTGCGCTATTTTGGTCTTAGAAAACTTTTATGGTGATCCGATATCTGTCACCATAACAACAGAACGGGAGATTTACGCGAAGGGCCTTGAACTGATTGAAATATTCCTTCTCACCATACTTGTCCAGGGATGTCTGTTTGCCGCAGGTTTTCTCATACTATTCAACCGAAAAATATCAGTCCCTCTGGAGAATATGGCAAAACAGGCAAATGAAATTGCTGAAAAAGGGGATCTTACCAGTCGGATCACTCTGTCTTCGGATAGTGAATTCAGGGATCTTGGATCTTCAGTTAATACCATGCTTGAGTCTCTTGAAGTAACCACGCAGAATGAACTGAAGAGCAAACTAAATTACCGGAATCTTTTCAGGTCAAGTTTAGACGGCATTATCCGTACTGATTCCGTGGGTACTATCGTTGATGCAAATCCGTCGTTCCTTCGACTTATTGGAATCAGTTCGGTAGAGGAATTAACAAAGTATTCTATCAGAGATCTATTTGATTCTGAATCGTTATGTACTATTCCTATTCCATATGACAGTAAAAATGGGTATTATTCGGGTAAGGAAGTAAACCTCATCTCTCCTGGTGAGAATACTAAACCGGTTCCGGTGTCTGTCAGTTCCTGGCCCCGGATGAATGAAGCAGGAGTTATTGGCGGAATCTGGTGGTTAATCCGGGATCTCAGGGAGAAGAAAGAGAGAGAACAGTTACAGAAAGAGACACTGATTCAGATTCAGAAAAATATGGAACAGATGACTTTTCTTAATGACGAGATCAGAAACCCTTTGACTGTCATATCCGGCCTGGTTTCTATGGATTCTCCTGATGCGAAAGATGAGATCCTTCAACAGATATCCCGGATCAATCAGATCATTTGTAAGCTTGACGAAAAAACATTAGACTCAATAAAGATTCACCAGTTCATCACAAAATATTATGGAACTGTTGATCAATCGTCAAATGATGAGGATAAACAATAGTAAAACAAGGAAAGCTTTAAAATTTTAACCCGCGCCGGAGCAAGATGGCAACCGATGAGGCATACATCTGTCCCCCGATCCGCTCCTATGTCGGGCCGTTTTCTCTGCTATACTATGAAGAAGGCTATAGTTTAGGATCTGTCAGATGCCGGGGGCTTTACTGTGAAAAAAATCAGCGACAAGTAAAACAAGCTACTAAGAGCAAATTAACCGGACAACTTATCGGGTTCACTGAAGTGGTAAAAGATTGAAGAGCTCTCAATGGTTCAAAATAGACCCGGAACATGATGTGAGATGAACTATTTATTATCTGAGTGTGTTCAATAGTAAAAAAATCTAAGGAAGAGCCC
>CAZEJW010000286.1:0-2582 GCA_964512685.1 uncultured Leptospirales bacterium
TAATGAAAGCAGGATTCCTGTAGGTCAAATTCGGTTTGATGTAAATATATTAGATGCGGATGTTTCCGTACTTATTGCACCGGAATTCAGGAAAAAGGGTTTTGGAACAGAAATAATAAAATGTGGCACACAGTTGTTATTTAACATTATTTCCATCTCTAAAGTTCATGCTTATATTAAGCTGAATAATAATGGATCATATAAAGCGTTTTTAAAAGCCGGATATTCAGATATTGGAGAAACGATATATGAAGACCATAAAGTGTATCATATGATACTAAAATGTGATAGGATTTCTGTTATTGAATAGAATACGAAAGATTGGTCAGATCATCATTCAAACCTGATTTTCTTGGCGTTTCAAAAGTAACTTTCTTTACACCTATTTTATCAGAGAAAAATTTCATATCATAATCTCCATCTCCAATGGCAAGGTGTTCATCAAGCCCATTGTTCAATTTGCCATCAGAAATATGAAACATTACCGGATTCAATTTCATCATTTCCTGTATAAGTTCTTTGTAATTTATTTTCATACTGACAGCAGCCTTAGCCGCATGATTAAGATCCAGACAAAAGCCATAGTCTCCGGCATCAAGAAGACATTTCATCTGTTCAACAGAATATCCAATTAATTTTTCTCCATTAAGTCCAACCTTGGGCATATTTTCAATAATAATTCTCCGGTCTGTAATATTTTGCAGGAATGCCAAGGCAGTATCTATCTCTCCAAACCCCGGATGAAGAATGACATATTCAGCACCTAAAACATCAGCCCACTCAAGACACTCGTTAATGACCTGAAGGTTATACTCTGTTATTGTGGTGTCAGCAATATTCACGCCAAAGCGTTCGGTTGCACAATGCAGAACGAAGGGGATATCATACTGCACAAAGGGTTCGACTGATGTGCCCGGCACCGGCATGAGTTCGATGTACTCAAACGGGCCGTTTTGCACCAGCAGCGCTGCTTCCGGCAGGAGGTCGGTGTTGGTGGACCAGAGTTTGAGGCCGGGGCGGAAGTTCATGGGTATAATTATTGGTCTGGAAAGTAAATAGTGATTGTAGTGGTTTTGTGAATCAGAGGAATAACAAGGCTTTGGGGCGGAGCAGATGAACTGGTCGGTTATCCGGTGGCATGGTGAGGACCTTTCACGGTATGTGCTGGGCACGGCGCAGCTTGGATCTGATTATGGTATTGCTAATAAGGAAGGGATGCCGGATCAGGAGAAAGCAGACGGGATTGTAAAGGTGGCATGGGATGAGGGTGTTCGGGTTTTTGATACCGCCCAGGCATATGGAAGAAGTGAGGCGGTGCTTGTGGAGGCACTGCAAAGGAATGGTTTTTCGGACGAGGCACGGGTTATTACGAAGCTTACGCCTGAAAAAAGCCCTGAGGATTCTTCGTGGGTTGTTCCGGCGGTTCGTAATTCCTGTAGTGCACTCGGTGTGAATCAATTGTGGGGGTTGATGTTACACCGGTTTGAATGGCTTAGATATATGGATGGATCATTTGGTGAGACTCTTCGTAATCTGAAAAATGAGGGTCTTGTGAAATATATCGGTGTTTCAGTCTATACTCCTGCTGAGACCATTGATGCCCTGAATCATCCGGACATTGATATTATTCAGGCTCCCTGTAATATCTGGTCGCCGGAACTTCTGACTGAGGGGATTTTTGAACGTGCTGCAAAAAAGAATACTCTTATTTTTGTCCGAAGTCTCTTTCTTCAGGGGCTTCTCTTAATGTCTCCGGAAGAGGTGGAACAACGTCTTCCAAAAGCTGCAGAAGTCTCACGGGAATGGAAACAAATTCAGGAAGACTTCGGCCAGAATGCCTGGGAACTTTGTATGCGGTTTGCGGCAACACTTCCTGTGCCGGTTGTGATGGGTGCTGAAAATGAGAGGCAGGTGAGAGAAAATGCTGGATTTTTGTCTGCAGAACCTTTTACCAAGACAGAAATTAAACAGATATATATTCGTCTTGCTCCTTATCTTTCAGATCAGATAACAAATCCTGCTAAATGGTGAAAAATATGAGGATACTTGCAATATTACAGGCCCGGATGAGTTCAACACGATTGCCGGGTAAGGTAATGAAACCAATTCTGGGCCGGCCAATGCTCTACCGACAGATTGAGAGGATACAACGGTCACAGGAAATTGATCATCTTGTGGTGGCAACCAGTTCCTCACCTGAAGATGATGCTATAGCAAACCTCTGTTCAGAGATTGGTGTTGAATGTTTCAGAGGAAGTCTTGATGATGTTCTGGACCGGTTTTACCAGGCAGCACTGATTCACCGGCCGGAATATGTTATGCGGCTGACAGGCGATTGCCCGCTTTTTGATCCGGGTCTTGCTGATGAATTTGTCCGGTTTTTCTTTGCCGGAAATTTTGATTACGCCTCAAGTGCTATGGAACCCACATACCCGGACGGTCTTGATATGGAACTCATGACATTTTCTGCTCTGGAGGATGCATGGAAAAATGCAAAGCTTCTGTCTGAGAGAGAACATGTAACCCCCTTTATCAAAAAGCATCGGGACAGGTATCGTATCGGATGTATGAAAAATTCTGAA
>CAZEJW010000287.1:0-2569 GCA_964512685.1 uncultured Leptospirales bacterium
GATCAACTTTCATCACAGATAGAAAGTGCAAAGGAATTGATCTGCGACACTTTTAAATCTTTTGTAAAGATGCCTGCTTTGCCATCCCGGCAGACAAAAAAATTAATAAAGGCGCTGGTTCTTTTCAGAAAGAAAATCGATAAAACCTACGCAGGTATGAGCAGGGATATTCAGGATTATCTCAGGGAAGAATTCAATGACTATATATCGATTAGTAATAAATTTTTATTACTAATCAGTGAAGCATATAGCGAAAAAAGACACCCCAATAGCGCAATCAATTTATAACAATGCATTTAGAGTAAAAAAGGCTAAAAAATATCAGTATTTATTCCTAAACTTTATTGTAGAAGAAAAAACTCTATTGTCCCCGCCGCCGAAGGCGGCGGGGACAATAATATTCTTCCATTTGCACTAAAAAGTATTTTTAGGAATAAATACTGAAAAAATATTGTCTTTTTTGCTCTAAAAGTTATTTTTCGGATTATTTATGAAATATTTTTCTATTTTAACGATTTTGCTCTAAAAACACACTTCTTGTGCTTGACAAACAGTTCACATCATATTAAATGACAACAAAGCAAAGATGCAAAAACTTTATGCATCAGGAATATAGTTTCAAAAAATTACCATCCGATTTACTCTCCCGCTTCACAACTCGAGCAAAACGGCATACCAATTTGAAGATCCTATATCTAACAGCATAGTTTTATTGTGTCTGAAATTTATGTATAGGAGTATACAAATGGAACAAGGCACCGTTAAATGGTTCAACGACAGCAAAGGATTCGGATTTATCCAGAGAGATAATGGAGAAGATATCTTCGTACACCACTCAGGAATCAACTGTGAAGGTTTTAAAACTCTTGCAGAAGGCGCAAAAGTCGAATTCAATGTAGAAAAAACCGACAAAGGCTATCGTGCCGTTTCAGTTAAGCAACTGTAAACAATTGACAAATATCAGCTCCCGGATTTTTTAATTGAACCGGGAGCTGTAAAAAACTGAAATCCATTTAAAAAGCATTATGAATTATTATTACAACTTATTTACAAAAAATTCTGGAACAGAATCTGCAGTACGGAAGGAGGAAACTTGTCAAAAAAACCCGCAGACAGATACAAGGCCGAAAAGCGAAGCAAAGAGTTAGACAACAAAAGAAAGAAAAAACAAAAAGAAGAAAAAAAGCTTAATAAAAAAAATCAAAATGCAGATCAGTCCGAATCAGAGACTTGATCCCTGCAGGTCGAAAAAAACTCCACCGCAGTAAAGCAGTAATCAATTCTGGAATTCCTCAGAGGATTCCGGAACACGAAAACATCCCACAAAAATAAAATGATTTAATTTAAACACAGGTACTTATCGTTTACTTCGGGTAGCCTTTATGTAATCAACTGTATAAAATCCGGTTATAAATCCATCAACTTACCATCTCAATGCAGTAAAAAAACTCCTGAAACTCATTGATTTAAAGCCTTCATGTTGTTGCTTTTATTGAATTAGCCACAGAACTGACTTAATTTAATGATATTATGACACGATTTAAGAGTGCAAAAAAACCATTCATATAACAACCAACCGGTTTTATGAGGAGGACTGTATGAAAAAGTCACAAATGATATTCGTTATTTTCATATCCCTGGTTCTGTTCTTTCAGTGTACTTCTTCAGACAATGCAAAAGTTATTATTGATACCGGACTTACAAAATCCAAAAAAGAGTTGTCTGTCATAGATAATATTTTGACTTTTTTTTCGGCACTGGCTTTAGCTGAAGCGCCTTCAAATCTCAAAAATCTCAGCGTAAGTGTAAGTGGGCCTGCTATGGATGAAATGTATAGAAGCTTTTCACCGGACACTTCACGAATAACACTGGAAGTACCTTCAGGTAAAGAAAGGCTATTTGCAATAAACGCTTCAGGAGATCAGGAGTCATACACAGGAAGCGCAAAAACCGATCTTTCTCCAGGAGAGACGAAGAATCTCAGCATAAGGATGCAGCTTGTAAAAGGGGCTACTTTTTCTGTTACATCTGATCCGTCACCAACCGGGTATGATGAACCATCAGCTATCACAACAGATTCAAATTACATCTATGTTGCAGGTAAAGACCTTTCATCAGGCCAGAGATGGAGAATTGAAAAAAGAGATATACTCACAGGTGCACTTGTTACTGGTTTTGGCTCGCCTAATGGCTATGTTATTTCTGCATCTGCAACAGCAGAGCCAAAGGCAATAATTCAGGATGAGGCCAGCATCTATATTGCAGGATTCGAAGGTTACTCATCAACTGACTGGCGGATTGAGAAACGCAGCAAAACAACAGGTATTCTTGATTCATCCTTTGGAACCGGAGGAGCAGTTGTTTTTAATCCCGGAGACTCAGGAGAAACCGCATCCGCACTTGCCATCACCCAGGACAGCACCAGCATTTATATATCAGGGGAATACTATGATGCCAACACAAATTATAACTGGCTGGTTGAGAAAAGGCTTAAAACCACTGGCGCTCTTTCGCCTGTTTTCTTCAGTGGAGAAACAATCTATATGAATCTTAATTCAAATATGACACC
>CAZEJW010000288.1:0-2566 GCA_964512685.1 uncultured Leptospirales bacterium
CTCAGCTGAAAAAATGTAATTATGCAGGTCTCCGTTTTTATGCCTGAAAATTATTTCGAGATTCTTTATTGCATTTCCTTTTCTCAGGGGAGGCAGTATTGTATTCCTGTCTTCAGGCGGTTCCCATATGTTTATGTCAAAAACTGTTTGCCCCAGGATTTCTTCTCTTTTGTAGCCTGTATTCCTCAGAAACTCATCATTAACTTCCACTATTGTTCCTTCTTTCAGTGTTGTGATGGTCAGGCTTATAGGGGCAAGGTGAAAAGATCTTGAATATTTTTCCTCGGATGTTCTGAGTTCTTCAATTGCGGTAATTTCATTTGTTGGATTGCTTTTATTCATAGGCCTTTTCCTCTTTCAGAAGGAATACCGGGAGATAATTCAAGCTCTGTTTATAAATACTTTAAAATACAATTAAGTATAAACAATCTTTAATTGCATTCAAGCACTATTTTACAAACCAGTAATTGATGATTTTTTTTGGGCAACTCTGCCTGAGCTTGCCGAAGGCTTGTTAAGGGCAACGCTGCCTCAGTGTTATTCCGATTGAAGAGTGGAAGGGCAGAAAGACTTCATGATTGATTTATGAATCATTATTGCTCCGGATCTGTTTATGTGAAGTTCATCAACACATAGCGAATCCATGTTATTGCATGTTTTAAAGGGATCAATAAAGACAGCGTTGGGTGAACTGTCACAGACTTCTGAGTAAATGGAGTTGTAGAGTCTGACGTTTTTTTCAATGTGAGGATTCTTCATCGTGAAGAGTGATGATGGTTTTGCAATGGCGATTATCTTTACAAGCGTATCCAGTTTATCTGCTCTTTCTATATAGGATGAAACATTCTCCCTGAATTTTTCAGGAGAGACATATGCCAGAAGAGGATCTCTTGTTCTGGTTTTTTTTACACGGTCAATGTACCTGTTTCTAAGGCCGGCAGGCAGGGTGTTTATAAATTTGTACTCGAATTTACTCTTGTCAAAATATCTTGGTGCACAGTCTGTAATTCCAAGTTGAATTATCGCAATGTCAGGTTCGTATAACTCAAGAAGATCTATTCCCATGCCTCCTTCGGAAACCAGTCTTTCTGTGGTTCCACCACGTGATGGCCTTTCTATGAAATCATATTCGGGCAGGTCTTTTTTCAGCATGTATACCCAGGTGTCCTCATAGGATACCTCTTTTCTCGGCAGACCCACAGAATCGGTTATAATTATTATTCTTTTATTATTTTTCATTGAGTTCAATCCAGTATTGATTTCACGAGACAATTTTTTATCTCTTCTTTATTCCCCTCATTGTCTTCTCTTTTAAGTCTTGCGGGTACAGGCCATGCCTCCGGAGAGGGGACAAAGGTCATTGTTTTGCACTAAAAATATTTCCGGCATGAATACTGACAAAAATACTCTCAGTTACAAACTGTTGTGTGTGTATAACGCTGATATTAATCAAGCTTTTTTTGTTGAGGGAGCGTTATGGCTGAAGAACTATCCCTTGAGTGTTGAACTCAGACCTGTAATCTGCTGCGAAAGGCTTTCTGAAATCATGAGCAACTGATCAGAGATTTCTCTCAGGTCATTGTAAAAAATTTCAATCTTACCGATCATTTCACTTGAGTTGTTTATTTTTTCACTGCTGCTGTGTGAAAATGAACTTATGGATTTTGTAAAGTCGAGGGAGCTTTCAAAGCTGGTAATCAGTTCCTGTATGTCTGTTTCCTGTGTTTTAACAAGCTCAGAGAATGTTCTAAGGAATGCCTGGTTCTGATTTATGAATTCAATAATCTCATTCAGAGAATCGGATGTTTCTCCAATTTGTTCTGATGCGTCCGCTATCTTGAGTACTGAGGAGTGTATAATCTCACCGATTTCTCTTGCTGAGTGCATGCTCCTGTCTGCAAGTTTCGAGATTCCCTCTGCCACTACAGCAAAACCTTTTCCGTGTTCGCCTGCTCTTGCAGATTCAATGGATGCATTCAACGCCAGAAGATTTGTTCTGTCTGCAATCTCATCTATTGTATTGCTGATTTCTTCAATTCTATTGGATTCTTCCTGAAGGAGATCAATTGTTCTGATCGATTCAGTGAGTTTATCATTGCATCTTGCAGTTATGTAATTCACTGTCTCTGAATCTGCTTCTGCTTTCTGGCCGGTACCGGCTGTTTTCTCCAGTTCTGATCGCAGATTGGATGTAAGATTCTGGCAGTCAATATTTTTCTTTAGTTCCAGCTCAGTTTTATTTTTAAGATGCTCGAAAGTTATGTTGAGTTCTTCTGTTGTTCTCTTTGTAGATGAAAATATATCCGACTGGTCAAGGACACGGCTTTTCACCTGTCTAGAGAATTCGTTCAGCATGACTGATGCCTGTAATACATGCTCAATCACTCCTTTTGATTCACTGACAATTTGATTGATCCTGTTCTTGTCATCAAGAAGCTGTTTTCGGTTTTCTTCAAGCTCAATGGATTTCTTCCAGTTCGAGTGTCTGATCCTGTCAAGTATATATATAAAAACGAATGTGAATGTTACTGTTGAAATAATATCATTAAGTTTGTATTGATCTCTT
>CAZEJW010000289.1:0-2527 GCA_964512685.1 uncultured Leptospirales bacterium
GGAATCAAAAGCTCAGATCTTGCACCTTTACCAGGAATACCGGTTTCGGTTATCTTAATTCCTGTGATGGAGATAATATCAAGTGCCAGAAAAAGCCCTCTTCCATAGCTGTCATCAGAATCCCGGTTAAAAAGTTCATCTTTATCAATATCAGGAATACCTGGCCCGTTATCCTCATATATAAGAGCACATCCGTCCTCTCTCAATTGATATGTCAGGACAATTTTTGTCACATCTCCCCGAAGATTAGCTGAATTATCGAGTAAATGATAAAGTGCTGTAGGCAGATGGGGGTCGGCAAAAATTTCCAGTCTCTCAGTCCATGGCCGGAAATATATCCTGCCAAGATCAACTTTTCCTGCAGCCTCCATAGCAGCCTGTTGTACAGGCACCCATGCGGGCGGCTTTGTCCCTATAGCACGAAAACCACGTGATATCCCAAGCTGTCTTTCTATTCCCACTGTTGCTTTTTTTATATCCTTAATGAAAGATATCACATCAGGATCATCGAATTTAACTGCTCCTATTCGCAGATAGCCATAAAGAACTGCAATTTTGTTTGAGAGATCAGTTCGTATAATACCTGATATCGTATTGAGTTTTTTAGTTGTATTGTTAAGGGCAGACTCAGTAATGATATTATCAGTTACATCACGTAATGACTCAATGCCTCCTTTTATGTTTCCGGATCCATCCTTCAAAGCAATTGCAGCTAAATGTAGATACACTCCGCTATTGCCCCTGAAATGTGGAATACGAACATCTGCCGAAAATCTTCCATCATCATTTTCCAGATTTGGATAATGTACTTCAACCCCGGGATCACTCTTTATTACAAGATCAATAAGAACAGGGCGCCTCTCTCCATAAAGGGCAAATGCATGTTCATAATTTCCCTTACCAAGAATATCAGCCTTTTTTACACCAGTCAGTTTTTCTGCAGCTTTGTTCCATGCTGTTACAACACCATTCCTATCTACAACAAAGATTGCATCAGGAAGTGAATCTATAATATCATTAAGCTGAGTCTCTGTATTCCTTAAATTATAAGAAAGAAAGGACACTACAACTCCGGCAAGTGCAAATATGATAAACCCTGATATCCTGGCTACATTCTGAGTGAAATTATCAGTATAACTAAAATTCGGGATGGAAAATAAATAAATTACTGCAATAATAATCAAAAACAGATAACAACGTTTAGGGTACCAGCAGGCTGCAAGTATTAACGGAAAATAAAGGAGATTTGATAAAACCAGACTTGCACCAGGAAATATCCCTGCAATATTTATCCCTACTGTAACTGCTGTTACAATAGCAAGTATCACAATACGTCTTCGCATAACAGGATGTAAATCACCAGAGATTGCATTCAGATTCATAAATTTATCAGTCCGCTCAATTGATTAATTGCTTTTATTTTATCGTTATAACCACAAGAATACCTCTGATATAATTTCTAATTCATCAGGATGAATTTCCGGCTAAAACCTTAATTATTTCATACCGGATTTTTAGAGATTCTCACTGAATTATCAGGGATTGTAATCTCAAATCTTGCTCCCTCTCCTCTCTTACCTCTCTCACTAATCTTTATACCGGTAATACCAAGTATTTCCCTTGAAAGAAAAAGGCCAAAACCAGTATTCATACCATATTCATATGAAAAAATTTTCTCTTTATCATTATCTTTAATGCCTACACCATCATCTTCACAGATTATACAGTAATTATCATTTATTTTCTCTGACCGGAATCTTATGTATGTAATTTTATCGCCATATCTTACAGCATTATCCGCAAGATTTGAAAAAACCTTCTCTATTAACGAGTCTGCATAGATCTCAATATCTGATGAAATCTCATTTTCAAACCTGATATCTCCAATATTTATGTGATTTAATGAATTCATCACAAGATGTTGAAGAGAATGCCATTTGGGAGAGTACATACCAATTTCCTGATAATCTTTTGTAAATTCAATTGTGTTTTTGGTTTTATTGATCATCCCAAACGCTTTATTTAAATTCTTCTTTGCATTTTCGGGTTCTTCATCCCACATCATCTTTGTTATTTCAAGATACCCTTGAAGTCCTGTCAGCTGATTTAAAAGATCATGCCTTGTGATGCTTGCCATAAGCTGAAGTTTCTTGTTTGCCTCTGCAAGTGCATTCTCAACACGCTTTCTCTCCGTATTTTCAACAGACAAATCCTCATTTAATAACTGCAAATCTGAAACTGCCGATTTAAGCTCTTCATTAAGGAAGTTTAGTTTATCATGTGCTTCCTCAAGTTCAGAATTTTTCTTTACTGCAACACCGTACGTTGAAAGAAGGATATTTAATATCTCCCGTTTTCCGGAATTTATTTTGTATTCCCTGCCGGAATATTGAATGGAAAATTCTTCATTTACGACCGCATTATGGAATTCGATACTGGCCTTCTCTCGTTGTTCGTGGATAGTCGCTTCTAGGGTGTCAGGGAGCGAAAGCATGTGGGGGAATTGGTCTGGACTCCATCGGCAACC
>CAZEJW010000290.1:0-2525 GCA_964512685.1 uncultured Leptospirales bacterium
ACTGTCATCTCCGAAGTGTGAGCTGAAATGTGTTGACTGCCCTGTGTCAGGTATCGGGAATATGCTGTACCCGGAAATGAATGTAGTGTTTTCATCAATCACAGAGTCATACATGGTGTCATCAAAGCAGAAAAGTGATGTGAGAATCAAAAATGAACACAGTGTGCATGTAATGAATTTCAGTGGTGATTTTATCATTGTCTGCAGGTTTTCCTGAGTGTAAAAATATGTTGGGATGTGAATCCATTAATGATTTTTCTTATTATAAGACAGACAGTTTATTAATAAATATATAAATTTGTCAAGCGGTTATGGCTGGACGATAGTCAGTAAAAGTATGCAATACAAAAACGATTTTCCGTATAATGTTACAATGAGATTTCGAGCAGGTGGGGCTGTATTTCAAGAGGATTTATATAAATAGCGAACACTCTGTTTTTTTCTGAGTATATTTCCTTGCCTGAATAGTATATTTTAAAGTTTTCAATATTCTGCTTTGAAAGCTTCGGAGGAGTGAATACAATTTCTTTTTTTGCATCTGCCAATTGTGAAAAATTATTAAAAGAAACCATTACTATTTCGCCGGTAAATATTCGGCAGTATGTAATTAAAAATTTACTGGTATTACAGTTATACGAAATTGAACACTCTCCTGCGACATCCCCCAGAAAAGAAGAGGCTTTATTGATATTATCTGTCCATGTGCCATCAGCTTTGAGAAAAGTGTATGCGTTTTTGTTTTCGACTTTTTTATATGGAACCCTTGCTATCTTTATGGGAGACTCAAGCCCTTTTGAAAACTGTCCTGTAAGGTAAAGGTAACCGTCCTTTTTTATTACACATGCCCCAAAAGCAGGAGTCTCCCCTGTGAATAAATTTGGCAGCCTTTTGAAATTCACCTGCTGGCCATACTTCCATCCTCCTGGAATCTTCCAGCGTGCCAGCCCAACTGAATGAACCCTGAATCCCATTGGCTTTTCGGGATCTGTAATTTTTAAGTGTATATAATAGACATACACATTATTCTCTATTCGGATTCCGTCAAACGCCCACAGCCTGTCGGTCTCTGGATTTTCTCCTGGCCTGAGTTTTATGAACTGTGCCGGTTTTCCATCCTGCATGTAAAAGTTCATTTTGAGATTGCGGATATTTTTTTCTGATGGATTGTCTGAGAAGGCCAGTGAATTGGCTATCATCCTTGTTTTGCCATTCCCGGGTGTTGCAAGAATTGTATCCCCGAATGTCCACATTGTTGTGTTTTCATTGAGCTTTACAGGATTCACACCATCCTGCCCTGATGTGAAAGCAAGTCTTGATTTTGAAAATATGCCGTGTTCTGTAACAGATGGTGAACATGAAATTGTAAAGAGGAAGAAGAAAGATAAAAAGGATAAAAAAACTGCTTTGCGCATTATTCAGGGCCTCTGACGCATCGAACGAATCCATCAGAATCCTTCGGCATGAACTGGCATTCTCCTGTTCTTGTTTTTATTACCCATGCATTTGGATCTCCATCTGCTAAAGAAGTAGAGGACCAGTAGAAATCTCCTGATCCATTTGCTGTATTCGGGAAGGCTGTTCCGTCTACTCTTGGTCTGTCATTATAATAATGGATTGTTGTACTATACATTTCTCTGATATTGGGAAGTCTCCAGTCATTATAACCAGCAAAATCGAGGTTTTCACAGGTTGTTATTGATTCTTCCCAGGTCATAGAGGTCATTATGCCTGTTGTGCAGTTTTCTCCATTTAGACCAATTGTACATTTCAACCATCTAAGTCCTGTAGTATTATGTAAGTATGTTTCTGTAGATGTTATATCACTTTCTGACTTGTTATCACATACGATATTTATACTTAGAAATATTATTGTAAATACTAATATCAGGAAAAATGTGGATGTTTTTTTTAATCTGTTAATCATTTTTATTTTGGCCCCCGAACACATCTTACAAAATATTGTTCCGAAGCTGATCCAACGCTTGAAAGGCCATTATCAAAATTTACTCTGAAATACAGGGCTTCTCCAAAAAAGAACCAGGATGTTGAGGTCCAGTATTGTTCAGAAGAATTCATTGTTGTCAAATCATCAGAAACATTATTGATATCAAATTCTGTGTTTGGGAATAGGCTTTCATTTATTGAAGGTTTATTTGTACCTGTATTAATCTGCCCAAAATCGATTATTGAAAACATTTCCGGAAAGGTTGGAAGCCTCCAATCTTCATGACCTGCATATACCAGATTATTACATGCAGACATTGCATCTGAATGATTGTATTTTTGATGGGAACCAGTGCAGTTTGCTGTATCATCCATATTTGCTGATGCATTCATAGAACATTTTGTCCATTCAAGTTGAGTTATCATGTCGGTTATTGTACCGTCAGAATTATCAGTGTAACTGGGGAGTGTTGGTGTGTTATAATCATTATCCTCTCCATAGGTAGCAGTATAGCTGGTGGTCTGCCCGGTATCAGGTATTTCAAAATATGTTTTGTGAGCAAGTTCTGTTTCTGGTATAT
>CAZEJW010000291.1:0-2523 GCA_964512685.1 uncultured Leptospirales bacterium
ATTCACACCTCTCTTCATCGCTCATGCCTGTCATTTCTTCTTCGATTTTTGCGCAGATTTTTACTGACTTTGCATTGTGTTTTGCGGCAAAATCGTGAACTGTTTTTACATACTCATTGTCTTCTTCAAGGCTGTCTTCATCAACATTGGCCGCGTAGATTACAGGCTTTAACGTTATCAGTCTTGTTTCCTTTGTAAGTTCAATAAAGGCATCAGATTCTTTTTCGCTGAAGAGGCTGGCAGGTTCACCTGAGTTAAGGTGTTCATTCAGCTTTTTTGCCATATCAATAAGGGGTTGTATCTTCTTATCTCCCTTAATCATTTTTTCAAGCCTTGTTATCCTGTTTTCAACAGTCTGAATATCCGCAAGGATGAGTTCTGTGTTTATGATTTCAATGTCGCGAAGAGGATCAACACTGCCGTCAACATGGACAATGTTCTCATCCTCAAAACATCTTACAACATGCAGTATGGCTGAAGTCTCTCTTATGTTTGAAAGAAACTGGTTGCCAAGGCCAGCGCCCTGGGATGCTCCCTTTACCAGACCTGCTATATCTGTAAATTCAACAATTGCAGTCTGTACTCTTTGAGGATTCACTATTTTTGACAGGCTGTCCAGCCGCTTGTCAGGAACAGGCACAATTGCCTTGTTCGGTTCTATTGTGCAAAAGGGGTAGTTTGCAGACTCGGCATTCTGTGTTTTTGTAAGTGCATTAAAGAGTGTTGATTTTCCCACATTCGGAAGACCCACAATTCCTATACTTAAAGACATTTCTTTCTCCTGTATCTATTCATTTATATCCGCCATCCTGATTATTTTCAGAGGTCATTATTACCACTAGGGACGGGAATTTTTTACTGTTTAAAAAGCCAGTTCATTTCAGGTTTAATTGTTTCGATTAAACTGAGTTGTTGTTGTTTTAAGCTGATGCTGGCCATTAAGGTTGGAATCAGAAATGTTACTTTTTTTCAATGCAGGTTTCTGTCAAGAAAAGAAATAAATAAATTAATATTTTATCCTGCCGTGTTCCCCCGTCAGGGGGAACACGGGAAGCGTGTATTTCTATTTCAGTTTGTCAAGGCTCTGCCGGAGCTTTCCGAGCATCTCCATGTATTCGTCTTTTTTGCCTTTTTCTTTGTCAATGATCTCCTGAGGAGCCTTGCCGATAAACTTTTCATTTGAGAGCTTTCCTTCAACGCGGGCGAGTTCACCTTCTATTCTGCCTATCTCTTTTTCGAGCCTTGCCTTTTCCTTGTCAATGTCAATGAGGTCAGCAAGGGGCATGAATATCTCAAGGTCTGTCATTACTGCTGATGCATCTGTGTTTGCAGCCTTATAGTCCGCGCTTATGGTGATGTCTTCAACCCTGGCAAGTGCCTTTATGTTAACGTCTTCTCTTGTGATTATTGATTCAATATCAGCTTTGGTTGTTTTAAATACAACTGACGCTTTCTTGTCCGGCGGAATATTCATCTCACCGCGGATGTTTCTTATGCGGTAGACGATTTCCTTAAATATCTCTGCATCCTTTGCCTCTTTTTCGAACATGAAGTTCTCATCAACCTCAGGCCATGGAGCGTTTATTATCATGCCTTCGCCGGTTGTGATCTTTTCCCATATCTCTTCGGTTATAAAAGGCATAAAGGGATGAAGAAGTTTTATGCATGTTTTCAGTACATGAAACAGAACCTGTTTTGCTGTTGCGGAGGAATCCTTCATGCTCTTTTCTTTTGAATATATTCTCTGCTTTGTAAGCTCGAGATACCAGTCACAGAACTCATGCCACCAGAAATCATATATGATATGAGCAGCTTCATTGAACTTGTAATCCCCGAGCGCTGTGGAAATATCCTGTATTGTCATATTGAGCCTGTGGAGAATCCATTTGTCGAATGGCTCGCAGAGATCACGGTTGATTGCCTCGGGTTTGAAATCATCTCCAAGGTTCATTAGTATGAATCTTGTTGTATTCCATATCTTGTTTGAGAAGGCGCGGTATCCTTCAATTCTCTTTTCCGAGAGAATGATGTCACGGCCCTGTGCTGCGAATATTGCAAGAGTGAACCTGAAGGCATCTGTTCCATAACGGTCCATCATGATGATGGGGTCGATTACATTGCCCTTGGATTTACTCATCTTCTGCCCGTGTTCGTCTCTTACGAGTGCGTGAATGTATACGTCTTTGAACGGAACATCTCCCATGAATTTCGTTCCCATCATGATCATTCTTGCAACCCAGAAGAATATAATGTCAAAGCCAGTAACGAGTGTGCTGGTTGGATAATATTTTTTGAGCGCGTCAGTATCTTCCGGCCACCCTAACGTGGAGAAGGGCCATAACGCTGATGAGAACCATGTATCGAGTACGTCTTCATCCTGTGTCAGCTTTGTGCTGCCGCACTTTTCGCATTTCTCAGGGTCATTTTCCGATACATTTATGTGACCGCATTCGTCACAGTAGAAAGCGGGAATCCTGTGTCCCCACCAGAGCTGACGTGATATGCACCAGTCGCGGATATTGT
>CAZEJW010000292.1:0-2509 GCA_964512685.1 uncultured Leptospirales bacterium
AGATCTAATACTTTAAGGAGTCTGAATATGGCAGAAGACAGCGGAGCACTTCCTTTAAAAGAAAATTTCAGTGAATGGTATAATGAAATATTATGGCGTGCGGACATAATGGATGTACGATACCCTGTAAAGGGCCTGTATGTATGGTACCCTCACGGATTCTCACTAAGACGTTCAACATACAATATACTTCGCGAACTTATGGACAGGGATCATGAGGAAACCCTTTTTCCACTCCTTATTCCTGAAAATGAATTCATGAAAGAGGCAGAGCACATAAAAGGATTTGAAGAGGAAGTCTACTGGGTAACACATGGCGGCACAACCGAGCTTGATATAAAACTCGCCCTAAGACCAACAAGCGAAACTGCAATATATCCCATGTATTCCCTCTGGGTGCGTTCACATGCAGACCTTCCACTAAAGCTATACCAGATAGTCAATACCTTCCGCTACGAAACCAAACACACCAGGCCCCTGATAAGACTGCGTGAGATAACCTCATTTAAAGAGGCCCATACAGTCCATGCAACATGGGACGATGCAAAAAAACAGGTTGAGGATGCAATCTCCCTTTACAGGGAATTTTATGACAGATTATGTGTCCCGGTAATTATATCCAGACGTCCTGAATGGGATAAATTCCCGGGTGCAGATTATACAATGGCTGCAGACGTAATAATGCCTGACGGAAAAACACTTCAGGCAGGCACTGTCCATCATCTCGGTGACAACTTCTCAAAGACATTTGACCTGACTTATGAGGACGAGAACGGTGAGCAGAAACCTGCATTCCAGACATGTTACGGCATATCTGAAAGGTGTATTGCAGCTGTAATAAGCATTCACGGAGATGACAAAGGTCTCGTTCTTCCACCCGAAATAGCTCCGGTGCAGATAGTTATCGTTCCCATTATTATGAAACAGAATGCTGAGGAAGTAACCGCAGCAGCAAAAGAACTTGAAAAAGAGATCAAAGAGGCAGGTTTCCGCGTCAAAATCGATGCAAGACAACTTCGTCCGGGTGCCAAATATTATCACTGGGAGATGAGAGGAGTTCCGCTCAGAATTGAAATTGGACCCAGAGATATCGCAAACGGAGTTATTATGGCTGTAGACCGCTATGGCCGGAAAGACACAATAAAAAGGGAAGATGCTATCTCCGGAATAAAGGCCCGGCTTGAGGACTTTAAACAGGAGATGAAAACACGGGCCGTATCAAAAGCAAAAGAGCAGATAAACATTGCATCAACACTAAAAGAAGCAAAAGAAGCAATATCAAAAGGTGTTGCTATAATACAATGGTGCGGATGCAAAGCCTGTGCGGATGAAATTGAGGAGATGCTTGATGTAAGCGTTCTGGGTGATGAAATAAGATCAGAATACATTGAGGATAAAAAAGGTAAATGCATAATATGCGGCAGGCCCTCAAAGCCTGCAATTGTTGCAAGAGCATATTAAATTCTCTCAACTTTAAAGAAATTAATTCAGAAACAATCTTTTTCACGGTAACATTTCAGAGATTTGTCAATTTTAACCATAATTATATAATTAAATCGCTCTGAAATTCAGGCAGAGTAACTAAGGGGAACTTTTATGCCAGGTTGGAGATGCAGGGTTTGCGGATATGTATACGATGAAGAAAAAGGGGAGAGTGCAACAGATACAAAACCGGGAATTAAATTCTGAAATACCCTTTATTATAGATATTCAAACAGATCCCAGAAGATTTATTAATTAAAATAAGATTGATTGAAAAAAATTATTCCATTATAAATACTGCCGCAGCAATAGTAGTTGCCCAGTCCCCGTTGACGGGTACAACAACAGATTCAGTTACATTCATTGTTTTTGCAGGAATTTTATCTGATATACCGGTATACATATTATTGGCAATCATCTCCGAGTACTTTCCGGTCTCTTCTGTTGTCTCATCAAACGTATGATATTCAGCAAAATATCCCCATTCGGTCTCAGGATTTTTAGGGATTGCCATTCCAACAGAGGAAGTTATTCTTCTTTTAGCTTCATTTGAAGAGAGCCGTGACATAACTGTAAATACAATGCTACCTGGAAAGAGATCCTTTAAACCTTCATTCCTTGAGATAATCTGACATTTTGGAGGTAGAATCGAACTTACTTCAACCAGATTATAACATTCAATGGATGCCTTTCTCAACGCCATCTCGAAAGATGTCAGTCTGTCCTGATGAGAGCCAGATCCTGACGTAAAAAAAACCTTCTTTGGTACAAAATTTCCTGCTGCCAATATCTTCACCTAATTTGTGACTTTTTCATTTAATCTCTGAATTCTTAAAACTATATGAATTGCAAAAAAAAGAAAAAATTTCATTCTTTTGAAATTCTGTTCTAACTCCTAAAAGTAAAGAAAGTATTTTTATTGTTTTACTATTGGTGAAGCATTGGCATCAAAGGGATTTGTTCTCATCTCCAGTGAGAACAGATAGGGATAATTATCCTTCAAATATTCCATATAATCAAGCCACTG
>CAZEJW010000293.1:0-2490 GCA_964512685.1 uncultured Leptospirales bacterium
GTATGGAAAAATAATCAGAAATAAAAGCGCTGCCAAGTGATTCACTCTTTTGGGAAATAAAAGAAAACATTGCTGAATCCATGATAAAGTCTATAAGTGAAGGAATCTTATGTGTGTAGTATTCTTCAACTGCAGCAAGAATTGCATTTTGAATCAAAGGCGGAAATTTATCATAGTCTTCATTATCGAATATTGACTGTATGCTTTCAACAGGAACAGAACCCAGTTCTGAAAGATGAAGAGTTTCGGTTTCAAGAATTTTTGATTTAAGAATAATCCTTATATTGTGAAAATCATATGGTGCCCTCAGAATACTGATCATGTCTGAATCATGAGAAAGATTCTCTGTAAAGGAAAGTAAAGCGCTTCTTGCACTGAGTATCATTCTGTTTATATTCACAGATTCATCTGTTTTTATGAAGTCACCGGCAAGAGTTCCTTTCAGTATATCCATTGCAGCAGGGAGCGTGCCTGCGTTTATGAGCCTTCTCACGGTTTCTGGCGTGAAAAGCCTTCCTTCCATTGCACGCACAAGGCCTGTGCAGAAAAGATATATTTCAGGATGTGTTCTTTTCATGAATTCTCTCCGAAAAGAATTTCAGACAGCTCGATCATGTTTTCATGGAAGTGGTAATCAAGAACTGTATCAACAAGCAGGTTTACCTGCATTCTGTCGTCCCTGAGAATCACTCCTCTCTGATTATTTAGTCTTTCATCAGAAAGAGATATGCCTGATTCAAGGCCCTTTTCTTCAGCAAAACTGTTCAGTGATTGAATGTATTGGCCTGCAAAGATAACCCTGTCTTCTGCTGAACATATAATCTGTTCATGTCCGGTTTTGACTGCGGTTTTAATAACTGCAGTCAGATAATCTCTGTAAAGATTTTCATCCTCGCTGATTTTGTTTTTAAGATAAATAGAGATATCATTTATCAGTTCTCTTTTGCGTGAGAGCAGTGAGTTTTTCTCTTCCATCCTCTCGAGAGATTCCAGCCTGTTTTTTTCAGCATTGTATATTTTTTTAAGTTCAAGGCTCTGCTCATCCCTGGTTTTCTGTATCTCAAGCTGAAAGGCACTGGTGAGTTCATTTATACGCGCGAGGCTATCCTCACTTATCTTTTGTGCGTTCTTTTGAGCTTCACTAATTATTTTTTCAGCAACCTTATTCATCGCTCTATACCAGTTTTATTCCATTGAGCATGAAGAATGTTATAAGCAGGCCTAGTACTGCATAGGTTTCAACCATTGCAGCGAATATAACTGATTTCATTCCCTGGTCTGCCTGCCTTGCAACAAGGTGAACACCTGATGTGCATACACGGCCCTGATGGATTGCTGAGATAAGCCCTGTAACAGCTATTGGTACACATGCAAAAAATATCTGAATGCTCTGGCCAAGAGTAGGATAGATAATACTTTCGCCAATAAGGCCGAGTTTTATTATTACGAGAAAGCCGGCAATAAAACCGTAAAAGCCCTGTGTGCCCGGAAGCACAACAAGGAGAAACAGGCTCCCGAATTTTTCAGGGTCATCTCTCAAAACCCCTGATGCAGCCTGTCCGGGCTGTGCTATTCCCATTGCAGACCCGATACCTGCAAAAAAAGCAGCCATTCCTCCGCTTGCTATTGCTATTGCAAGTGCAATTTCCTTTTCCATTTATCTCTCCTGTCAGTCGGTTATTTTTCTATATTTACCGCTGTATGAAAGCGGTTTAAATTCAACACCGCCGCCTGTGAAAAATTTTGAAAAAAATTCAACGTATTGAAGCCTCAGGGTGTGAACAAATCCCCCGAGAAGATTTATTGCAAGATTGAATGTGTGCCCGATAGCAAAGATAATAACAGCTATTATATAACCGGCATATGGAATATCAGCTGTCATGAATACAATTGTGTTTATTGCCATTGCAATACCTGCTGTTACCATGCCCAGAGCCATTAACCTTATGTATGAGAGTATGTCACCGAGGTATGAAAAGATTCCGCTGAGCACTATTAGTTTAAGGAACCCGACAAAGAATCTGAAAAACACTGACTCCTCATCCCTCGCGCCAAAGAGAACAATGAGGCAACTTGAAACAGCAGTAAGTGTAATGGCGGCATTTGAAAACATGCCGGAGAATGGAGGCACGTTGCCTGACACAAGTCCTGTCTTTATACAAAGGTCTGTTGAGAAAAACAGGTACAGAAGCGACAACAGGATAATAATCCATGAACCATTGTCAACAAGTGCTGAAAGGTATTCCCTGATCCTGATATTTGAAAACAGGCCCAGGAACATTCCTGCAGTTATGTGAACTGTTCCCAGGAAGAGAACCAGCCTGAAGAATACCATTGGGTCTTTCATTGGATCAAACCACATGAGGTATTCTCTTATTGAAATAAGAAAACTTCCAGGCAGAATGAAGCGTCATGAGACGAGCTGCCTGGATATCGGCCGCACACTCGGCAATCCATGCCTGTATGATAAGTTTGCCGGCGAGCGTCTTT
>CAZEJW010000294.1:0-2485 GCA_964512685.1 uncultured Leptospirales bacterium
AAACAACATACCATCTGGGATATAATCCACTCGAATTAAAATTCGGTGTCTATGACGCGCTAAAAGGCGAAAAGGACTACCGTGAAATAATCATCGACAGGAATGGAATCGACCTTTTGCCTTCAAAAACCGAACTCAGGGAAATTGATTTTCTGCCCATCCCTGCCAAGGAATTCCTCCTGAAGGATGCACTGGAGGACATGGATGATTATGATTTCGTGCTGATCGACTGTCCGCCTTCCCTGGGAATACTTACACTCAACGCTCTTACTTATGCGAATGAGATATTCATTCCACTTCAGGCACAGTTTCTGCCTTTTCACGGAATGTACAATCTCTATGAAGGACTGCAGACAGTTAAGCAGAGACTCAATAAAAACATTGATGTTACCGGCATAATCGGAACCATGTACAATGCAAAAAAAACAATCAACAATGAAGTTATAGAAGAAACAAAAGAAAGACTGCCGGGCAAACTCTTTGAAACCCTTATACGCGAAAACGTTGCACTTCAGGAAGCTCCAAGCTGGGGCAAGACTATATTTGAATACAGACCGGACAGTCACGGCGCCAGGGATTATCTCAACCTGACAAAAGAAATAATAGAAAGACTTCCGTCAGAGTAAGCGTTAAATTACTGCACATTTTAAATATAAAATGAAATAAAAATTTTAAGGTTCATATCGATCCTCTGCCCTTTTTTCCTTGACTTTTCACCAGCTGAAAAGACGCTTATCCAGATCTTTTTGATATGGATTTTCCTCAAATTTCATCCAATCACCAATTCTCTTACAAGGAAAAAGGAATGACATCTGATAAAAAATATACTGAAGTCATATGGCATGGCAGGGGTGGACAGGGAGCCATTACTGCAAGTCAGCTAATAGCGCAGGTTGCTTATTTCGAAGGCTACAGGGGGGTAACGACTGCACCGTCATTCGGAGCAGAAAGACGCGGCGCTCCTGTTGCGGCATTTCTTCGACTATCACAGGAGCCGATAAGGGTTTTCTCCCAGGTCAGTGATCCTGACGTTATTGTAGTACTTGACCCGACACTTCTTCCGATTATAAATCTAGAAGAAAAATATAATAAAGATTCAACAGTTATAGTCAATTCCACAAAAACACCGGAAGAACTCAATCTCCGGAATTTCAGGAAAGTCGGCATTGCAGATGTAACCAGGATCGCAATGGAAAACGACCTTACCATGGCAGGTGTTGCCATTCTGAACACACCCATACTGGGAGCTTTTGTCAGAACAACTGAGCTTGTCACCCTGTCTTCAGTGGAGAAATCCATTATCAACAAATTCTCCAGAGAAAAAGCAGCAATGAATATACTCGCTGCACAGCTTACGTATGAAGCAACACAGATCTACGAATAAACAGAGGTAAAAAATGGGTACAAGAGAATGCGGACATATAACAGCTTCATCCTCTCCTGCTACAGGCGAAGCAGGAAGAACAGGTGACTGGAGGGTCAAATATCCGGTTATCGATCCTGAAAAATGCACACCATCCAGAACCGGCAAGCCATCATGTTTCCAGTGCTGGTCATACTGCCCTGATGGTGTTATTACAAGAACCATCCCCCTTGAAATTAATCTTGAATACTGCAAGGGATGCGGAATCTGTGCAGAGGAATGCCCTGTTGGCGCAATAACAATGGTCAAAGAAGAAAATGAATAAAGCCGAATCAAAACAAGAGAGCAATAATACAGAGAACATACAGGTGAACGATATGTCCGATAAAATAAAACAGGAAACAGAATCATTCATAAATGCTGATACCATGATTATGACAGCAAACCATGCTGCTGCTCATGCGGCAAGACTGTCAGGAGTACAGGTGGTTTCGGCCTACCCCATAACTCCCCAGTCAACTGTTGTTGAAAAACTTATGGAGTTCATTCATAAAGGTGATCTCGAGGCCGAATTCGTGACAGTGGAAAGTGAGCACAGTGCAATCACTGTCTGTATATCTGCATCAGCAGTTGGTGCCCGTGTTTTTACTGCAAGCTGCGCAAACGGCCTTGCTCTTATGCACGAACAGCTGCACTGGGCAGCCGGAACCAGGCTTCCTATTGTAATGGCTATTACAAACAGGGCAATGGCTGCGCCGTGGAATATCCTCAATGATCAGCAGGACAGTATTTCACAGAGGGATACCGGCTGGATGCAAATATACTGCCGAAACAACCAGGAAGTAATGGATACAATCATCCAGGGATACCGAATAGCAGAAAAAGTAAATATTCCGATTATGGTATGTTATGACGGATACGTTCTTTCACATACTCTCATGCCTGTTGAAATACCTCAGCAGGACACTGTGAATAAATATCTTCCTCCATATAAACCCCATACAGTACTTGAGCCAGGGAATCCTCTCAATATCAATCCCGTAACCCTTGCTGATCCGCGTGAAAACGCAGACGGTGTTCTGTGTCATGGTTACATGGAACTGAGATACCTTCTCCAGGAAG
>CAZEJW010000295.1:0-2474 GCA_964512685.1 uncultured Leptospirales bacterium
AAGATGCTGGTTCGGCAGGCTCACCAGGCGTTGCCTGTTATCGTATATTGGATTTATTGAAGATGATTATCCAGGTGAAGATTAATTTGTTGTACATACACCTCCCCCTTGACGGGGGAGGCCGGGAGGGGGTGAAAAGTCGGTCATTCCTCTTCCGGTTATATCGGAACAGGAATCTCATGGGGAGGATTTAATGAAAGGGCAGATTCATGTTTATACTGGTGACGGAAAGGGCAAAACAACTGCTGCTTTTGGAACAGCCATAAGATCTTTTGGCAGAAAAAGACGTGTTGCAATCCTCCAGTTTCTTAAATCTGATGATTCTGGTGAAAGTATATTTATCAGGGAAAATGTTCCTGATATAAAAATATCCGCCTGTAACTCTTCCGGTAAGTTTATAAACCAGCTTGATGAAGCTGGCATTGAAAAATTAAAAGAAGAAACCCTTGCCGGTCTTGATCTTGCCGCTCAGATAATTGTGAATAATGAATGTGACCTGCTTGTTCTTGATGAACTGAACAGCGTACTTGATACCGGTCTTGCAGAAAAGCACACAGTTCAGAAAATCCTTGATAAAAGACCGGAAAACATGGATATTATAATCACAGGCAGAAACGCGCCTGAATGGATAACTGAAATGGCTGATCTTGTTACAGAGATGAAATGCATCAGGCATCCGTATAATGAAGGAGTTCCTGCAAGGAAGGGACTCGACAAATAAGGGCAATTATTTGCTGGACAGGGATCTTAAATTCATTCATTTCAACAGGGAATCAATCTTTGAATACCTGCTGACCCGGAATGAGCCGGTTATGGAATCAAGCCTCATAAAACAGATGGGGCTTGACTCAATGGATGGCGGGCTTCGTGAAAACCTTTACAGTATTCATTTTTCACTCTTTCACGTTCTCTATTCCCTCCGTATGGAAAAAGGCCTTGAAGGATTTTTCTGCCACATAGACCCGATGCGTATAAGAATTCTGCCAATGCCGGGCAATGGCTTCTGTTCCCACTATAATCCTGAAAACGGGACTTTCTGCCTGAGAAAAACACATGGCCTCCCTTTCTGTGATTTTCATATAAGAGAGTATAACAGAATAAGAAAGAATCTTCTGTGGGACCCTTTGTCAGAATTCTACATAAATCCTGAAAATATAAGCTTTGGCAGAAGTGCCCTGCTGGAAAAACTCATGAATGGAATAAGCGTTTATGCGTTCAGAAAGGGCGAGGTTGAAAGGGCTCTTGAATTCTTTGGAATAGAATATCCGGGCAGGGATATAATAAAAAGAAAATACAGGGAACTTGCTCTTGAGTATCACCCGGACAAAAACAGCGGTGATGAAAGCCGCATGAAAGACCTCAATCATTATTATTCTGTTTTGACAGAGGTCTTTCCTGCATGATTTATACTGCTGTTGATCCCCCGTCAACAACAAGGATGTGGCCTGTAATGAATGAAGCTGCATCTGATGCAAGAAACAGTACAGGGTGAACAATATCATCTGTTTCAGCTATTCTTCCAAGTGGAATGGTCTTTACAATCATATTGTGAATATCACTGTTTGACCAGAAAGGCTTGCTGAAGTCTGTTCTTACCATTGCAGGCGCTACACCATTAACATTTATATTGAATGGAGCAAGTTCAGCTGCAAGAACCTTTGTCATCATTTCAATTGCGGCTTTTGCAATACCGTAGATTCCCATTCCGGGAGTGGCTTTTCTGCCTGCAATGGACGAGATATTTATTATCTTTCCTTTTTCCATTTTGCGCATGATCTGCGCTGCCTTTCTTGAACACAGGAAAGTGCCATTGAGGTTTGAGTCAATTATCTTGCTCCAGGTTGCCGGTTCAATATCTGCAAGGGGAGGTGCAGGAAGATTCATTCCCACATTATTAATGAGAACATCAAGGCTTTGATATTTTTCTTCTATTTTTAGAAACAGCCTGTCAACATCCTCCTCTTTTGCAATATGCGCCTGAACAGTCATGAGATTGTCGCCTGCATTAAGTTCCTTTTCTGCCTGTGCAAGGCTTTCTTCCTTTCTGCCGCAGATTATAACCTTTGCCTTCTGCTCAATGAGTTTTTTTGCAATTTCCAGTCCGATTCCCCTGCTTCCACCGGTTACAAGAACTGTTTTTCCTTCAAGGCAGTAGTTCATATTTTCCATTATTCCCCCTGTTTATTTATTTAATTATCTATGTCATGCAAATCGATTTTTCCCACTGTCACCGACAGCGTTTATTAATAGTAATCAATTATAATGTCTCTGACAGTGAATTGCCAGTCATTCCGGCTGGATAGAAACGGAATGCCGGTATCTCATGCAGGTGATTGATGAAATTTATTCCATGAGATTCCTGCCTTCGCAGGAATGACACTGACAATTTATTATTAATCAATATCCGGATATTCTCCGGGAATATAATTTCCGTCTCAGAGAATATCCGTATATTCCCGGAGAATATAATTATA
>CAZEJW010000296.1:0-2448 GCA_964512685.1 uncultured Leptospirales bacterium
GATTCAATCCGGGTAATATCTGATTTATCCTGTTCGATCTGCCTTTGTATCCGCGAAATTTCTGAAAGCCATTTGTTAAACGGAACCACGATTGCTCTTTCAAAGAGCTTCGGTCGAACTGAATAATCCATATCATTCAGTCTCTTACTGAAGGTCTTCTCTTGTTCCTGCAATTGGTACCGGATTTTTTGAGAGTTAGAGTGTGCTTCAAGAGAAGAATGTACCAGTTCCTCAATCTGTTGGGGGATGCCTCCCTCAAGACAGGTTGTGAGCTCATCTCTTTTCACCGAATACTTCTGCTTTTTGCTTTCTAAAGCAGAAGCTTTCTGAAGATTACTTGATGAATAAACACCCAGGCGGGATATTACCCTGTTAATTGTATCAAAAATAGTATTATGTTTTTTTGAGCCAGCACGAACTGAAATCGGAAATTGATTTTCAAATTGTTCAAGTCTCTCCCTGACGACATTCACTGCTTTGTTATTATTGCTTACAAAAAGTACTGTTTTTCCCTGTGCCCAGGCATTGATTAAGATTGAAACAACAACCTGACTTTTACCACAACCAGGAGGACCACTGACTACATTTAAGGGTTTTTCAGAGAGAACACTTGCTACAGCCGTTTTTTGTGATTCATTCAGAGGTATGACGGGAAGAACATCCACCGGCATTTCCTGTCTGGAAACACAGGTATTATCCAGAATCGAAAGTCCACCGATTCCTTCATTTAAAGCTAATTTTCTTTGAAATTGTGCATAGTCCTCTGAAATATGCTGAATAAATATTGATTTTGTCTCAGGAGGAGTGAATAATGTCCATTCATATGAAATACCCTTATATTTATCCTCAGTTTTCATCTTGGAAGACAGCTGAGGATAGAGGCAGAGTAATTCTTCAACAAAACACTGCGATAAACTTTCATTCTTTCGTTTTGAGACCTCAGATGCAGATTCAATCAGCTTTAGAATTGTCTCATTATCAGCTTCAGAGGGATGAATATTGAGCTGATCAAATAACTTTCTAAGTAGTGGAGTAAATGACCATTTCCCGGCATCCTGGTTGATTATTATGGTATCTTTCTCTTCATTATATTCAACAACCACATCAAGAAGCATCAGTGGATTTAAAAAATGCACAAAACCGTCATCCTGTTTCTTATAGGAGATCCAGCAGGGTCCACCCAGTGTTACTTCAGCTGTTTCTTCCTTTTTAAGATAGGCAATAAAACGCTCACTTGAAAGGTCGGTTCTTTTTATTTCCCAAGGTCCATCAAAGGAGGAAATATTAAAGTCCTGAATGAATGACCAGCGTTTTGTGTTCGGATTGTCACCACGCAGCGAATAAAATTCATTCTGATCACGCTCTATAATTGCTTTGTGGAACTGAACAATGTTAAGCCATGGAACCTGAGAGGAGAACTGAGGAGTCTGTCTGTCATCAGATCTTTCCAGCTGATTATCATTTACCAATATTGTTTCACTATTGGCTCTCAAATCAGTTTTCCTGATAGATTCTGTAACCGATTCATTTGTTACAACGACCTTTTCGTTTGAGCCATCCGATGTAACATCTTTTTTTTCAGACATATCCCTTGGTCCTAACATTTTATTCCTCTTTTAAAAAATTTTGAAAAAATAATAAGAACTTTAATTGTGTTTATCGAGGTTCCTGCTGCATAAAGTTCTAATATTCGTATCATTTGTGTTTTAGGACCTTTTCCCTTTTTAATCTGTTGATTCTCTCGTAATTTTTCACTTTTTTCATTATTCAGGTCATTTTTGTTGTTTTTTTATTGGGTCATCTGATCTCTATCATCATAATTGTCTCTTATTGCGGGAAGGTGTTCACTTCTTTTCTCTCCCCAAAAAAGGGAGTTCCCTCCCTCAAACTCATACCCTCATCTCCCGGCACTGCTGCCGTATTCCTCCATATAACCAGATTTCAGCAAAAACAGGCAATATTTCGAGATAACTGTCTAATTATCCCTTCAAGAGATTGTAGAGTTTCATAATAGTCAATTTCTTGTTAATATTTCCTTTCAAGGCATTTTAAAAAGGTTTCAGCTTCCTTTAATGATCTAAAATAGCCCTGAACACCGGTTGCATCAGGCGTCGTTTTATTCTGCCAGTGCCAGGGAACAGAACCTTCAGGCAAAGCAGCTACAATCTCATCCGGATCCAGTCCGAAATACTCACCAAGAACATGAATATATGCCTGATACTTCAGACCTTTTTTCTCGTTACTTTGCCGTGGAATCAAATTGAAACAGTCAAGCCAGCGAGAGCCCAAAACGTCTTTCGCCCTAAAACTCAGGGAACCTTTCATTACAATATAAGTTGGAAAAAGTGTCTTGCCTGATGTAAAGAGATAGTGATACAAGTCACCAACACCCTTTTCCTGTGCTACTGTTTCCTGGTAGGTCTCAGGGTTCTCAGAAAAAGCAGCGTC
>CAZEJW010000297.1:0-1850 GCA_964512685.1 uncultured Leptospirales bacterium
AAAATCAAAAACCTGACAGAGAATAATTTTTCATTTCACCCGATTTTTCCCCAAGTTTTTAGATTTATATAAAGCCACATCAGCCTTCCTGATTAAAGATTTTAATGTTTTTGAACTTTCAGGGCAGCTTGACACACCAATACTTGTAGTTAAAACAGGATTTCTGCTAAAGGATTCAGCAATTATTAATCGAAGTCTTTCTGCGATATTGTAAGATTCTTTAATATCAGTATGCGGTAAAATAATAATAAATTCTTCTCCGCCATACCTGGCACAAATATCCAGATCTCGTTTAAATTTATTTAAAATATTCCCGAATTTAGACAGAACTTCATCACCTTTTTGATGTCCAAAAGAATCATTGATTTTTTTAAAATCATCAATGTCAATCATCAGAATAGAGAAAGATATACCATATCTCTTATATCTGTTTAGCTCTTCTTTCATTTTAAGAAACAAGTATTGTCTATTGTATAACTTTGTCAAAGGATCAATAGAAGTAATTTCTGCAATTTTCCCTAGAAAAGCTTCTCCAATCAATTTTGGATTTTTTATTTCATTTTTAATATTTGTCAGATAATCCAGGGAGGCAACAGAGATTTCAATATTTCTATTTAAAATTTTTGAAATTTTATTTTTATGTTCCAGTATTTCATTCCATAATAATCTGGAATCCTCTTCAGAAAAAATCTGATGAGTAATATAAAAAAGAAGTTTTACGTACAAATCATTATCAGATTGATTCAGCAGTTTATCATAAATAATTTTTTCATTAGGTGACAATATACGGTCACCGGCAATACCGGAAATAAATTCGTATGTAAAAAGATCGTTATTCAATATATCAAACAATTTTTGTTCATGATTATTTTTCATTAATTATATTTCCCAACTGCAAACACCCTAAACATCTTACTCCTGAATTATCAACATTAAAAAATCAGACAACAGGCTTTTCAAGTATCACTCTGTAAGCGTCAAGTGTTCTGTTCTGAAAAGCACTGGTTGTTCCCCACAGATAGAGCCTGAATCTTCTGTAAAGCGCCTCCCCCCATTTTTTTATTATTTCATCTCTTGATGCTTCAAGATTTTCAGCCCAGGCCTTTGTCGTGAGATAGTAGCTGTGCCTGTCATTAAATACAGCAAGAACATCAATATCAGTTTTTGCTACAGCATTCAGAAAATCATGAAGACACAAACATGAATGCCCGCCTGGAAAGATATAACGGGCGATAAAACTCGGATGACCGTACTTATGCCTGTCAGAGCTGGCATCAAGATATACTCTTCCCCCCGGCTTTAAAAGACGCTGAAACTGTTTCAACACAGCCGGATAATTGGGAAGATGCTCTATCACCCCAAGCACAACAATTCCGTCATAAGGATCAGGTGATTCGAATTCCAGAAAATCCCTGTTTATCACATTACATAGCAGGTGTTCCTTCTCGATAAGTTCATTCAGGTATTTTTCTGACTGTTTTGCTATCGTAAGAGATGTAACCAGAATCCCCTTCTTACCGGCATATTCTGTAAAGGTCCCCCATCCCCCACCGACATCAAGAACCCTGTCACCTTCTTTAAGATTACACGCCTGAATTGCAAAATCAAGTTTTCGCCTCTGTGCATCCTCAAGGGGCTCATCGTCACATGAGAATAGTGCATGAGAATAACAGCGACTCCTGTCCATAAATGTGAGATAAAAATCATTGTCGAATTCATAGTGAGAGGAAATTGCCTTTTTATTTGTTGGAATTTCCCCTATCAGAAAGGGGAGTATTCTGCGCCACAGATAAAATAAAGGATGAATGTCATTTAATCCATCTCGAAGACTTAGAACGGATATTATATCA
>CAZEJW010000297.1:1860-2409 GCA_964512685.1 uncultured Leptospirales bacterium
TTATGAAATTAAAAAGTTCTACTTTTTAATTTCATCAATGCTTCCTTTCATATAAGCTTCACATATTTTAAGCTCATTCATCTGACTGAGTGCAGAAAGGCCGTTTTTATCATTGATTACTATTTTAAAGCGGGGATCCCCGTTACCGAAAAGATACTTCTGCCTATTCCAGGCTTCAATTTCAAATGAAGTCATGGCTTTCCCTTCAATCACTTTCTGTAAAATTCTAATTATCCGGTCATAACGGTTTTTCCATGTATTCACTGATTTCATCTTTCTTTATACCTCCAGCTAATAATAATGCAAACGATTCACCTCATTGTTATTAATGGTTTTCTTAAATTATACCACCAGCAATAGAGTCGATCAAACAATTTTTCACTCTATTTTACTACTCCGACATCCTTTGCTGTCTCGCAGTTCTTCATACTCAGGTCGCAGGAAAGAATTCATAGCGTTTTCTGATGTTGATTTCTGTCTTTGGGGATTGTTCATCAATATATTTTTCTATTGCTTCGGCTAAATCAGTTTTTCATCACCTTTTCCATT
>CAZEJW010000298.1:0-2398 GCA_964512685.1 uncultured Leptospirales bacterium
TATGAAAAACAATATTTTAACATTGCCAGGAGTTGAAAAAACTGAATATGAGCGTAATTTCATCAGTCTGGCAGTATGTGAATTAAAATTTCCAACTCTTTTAGAATATGAAACAAAAGAGCCAGTGAAATTTCAAATGGCAATTCGGAAAGAATACCCTCATTATCAAAAGGGGAAAAATTATAATATTCAGGCAGGTGTCGAACACCCTGTATCAGAGACAGTCTATACTTTTTTATCAAAGGGAAAAGATTGGACTGTTGCTTTTAAACCAAGTTCAATCTCTCTTGAGACAAAGCAATATACTAACTTTACAGAATTTAAGAAACGTATTATTGAAATAATCGATAAGTCAAAAAAAATAATTGATACTGATTTTTACACAAGACTTGGGATCCGTTATATTGACATACTTCCAATAAATAGTGATAGTATTGATGAATGGATAAATCCTGAACTGACAAATCCTCTTATTTGTGGTAAACACGGTATGCCGGAACAATACTGGCAGGAAGTTGTTGGGCAATGTGAAAGCGGTAAATACATATTCAGACATGGAATAAGAAATAATAAGCACAACGAATACGTACTTGACTTTGATTTTTATACTGAGAATATTGAAATAAAAGAGGCTGAAAGTAAGATTGTTGCATTACATGATGAGAGTATTAAACTGTTTTTTTGGTCATTAAATGAAAAAAGTAAGCAATTTATGAAGGGAGAAGATGTGTAATATGAGTTATCAAGGCACATTAACTATATCACCAGAAAATTTTTTTCACATCGATGATGAGACTAAAACAAAATCAATATTGGATGAATCACAGGATGAAAGAAGATTATTCTCTCAATTGAAGGAATGGAGAAAAGACCCAAATTTAGAAAGTACATATGTGAATATAGAGAACGAATTGATTAAGGAATCAAATTTCGATTTTGAATCAGATACACATATTGATGCGACAACATCAAATAGCAATCGACTCCAATTATTGGCTCGTAAATATATATCAGAAACTTTATCGAATGAAGATGAAGCACGATTTCAGATAGAATCAGAAAGAGTGAAAAAACTATTACCCTTAGTAGATGAAAGTGACATTAAAAATATTGGCAATGCTATTGAAGAACTTCGTAAAGTCAAAAAAAGAAATAAGAAAATAAAAAAATATCTTGGGTTGAAATAGTATTGAAGCCATTTCTGTTTCCACAATCTAAAATTAGAAGAAAACAAAATCCTCCACTATATAAAAATTACCAATCATATAAACCATATCTGAAAAAAGATTTTGGAAATAAATGTTCCTACTGTATGATGCCTGACGGAATTAAAGGTAGCCAGTATTTTGAAATAGACCATTATAAACCCCAAAAAAGATTTCCAGAATCAAAAAACGAATACAACAATTTGTTTTATAGCTGTAGAAATTGCAATAATTCCAAGAAAAATTTTTGGCCTGCAGTTGAACAGCTTGAAAAAGGTTTTTTTATTTTGAACCCATGCAATTATATTATGACTGACCATGTTCGATATAATGGTGTCCGTGTTTATTCAAGAACAGATACGGGTGATTTTTATATCGATGCAATGCGGTTGAATGAAGAATCGATTGTTTTGCTTAGACAGTGGATTCTTGATAATATTAAGGCCTATAAAAAAGAATTGCAGGAGCTTAATTACATCAAAGCTGAATGTGAAAAACAATTACATTCAAATAAAAGATTCAAGGGTAAACTACAAAAAATTTTGAAAGAAACTGAGGCCAATATCCAAAAATTCCAAAAGTATATTGATGAGCATACAGGAAATGTATAGTCGGTATTTTTTAAACATAAAGGCTTAAAGCTTTTTTATGAAAAAAATATTGATTCAGGCATCAGGCATCAATCCATCGCACATAAAGAAAATCAGACATATTCTTGATTACAGAGATTATCACTGAAAAAGGAGGCTAAATATGTATTATGCCAGCCCCACCCCGCCCGGCGAAATATTGAAAGATGAAGTCCTGGAGCCCCTGGGACTCTCAGTAACAGAAGCAGCTGAGAATTTAGGAATAACAAGAAAAACTCTTTCCGGAATAATAAACGGAAAGGTTTCTATAAGTGTGAATATTGCTATAAGACTTGAAAAAGCAACTAATATAAGGGCTGAGATGTGGCTTAATCTTCAGAACAGATACGACCTGTGGCAGAAAGAACAGGAAAAAAAGAAATTAAAGGTAAAGCCATTCAGAGGAATAGAACCCCTGAAAAAAATGACAGCAGGCGGTTGATTTCTAATGTCAGATATCCTTAAAAATCCAGACTATGAATTATTAAAAGAAGAGATCGGCATCTTACTTAAAAAAGGGCGGTCTCAGGCAGGCAGGGCTGTTAATACCATTCCTGTTCAAAC
>CAZEJW010000299.1:0-2372 GCA_964512685.1 uncultured Leptospirales bacterium
TATAACGTGCCAGAGTGTCTCATAATCTGGTTCTGGATTTCGTCCCCCGGTTGAGGCCCTGTAGTGGCGCGGAAAGTTTTCAAGGAAATAGTTTTTTGACAATACGCGTTTTTTTATGCCTGTTATACCCCTCGCAAGGTTTTCCCAGGTTGTAAAATGTATACGCAGAAACGAATCCTCATCCGCAATGCTTCGGGCAATTGATTCTGCAAATTCAACCAGGCCGTCTGTGTACGTTACATACAGCACCCTGCTTTCGGGATTCTCATTTACTTCATGTATAAGCCTGTAAAGGCCTATTGTGGTTTTGCCTGTTCCGGGCGCCCCGTTCAAAAGCAGGGGCAGAGGGCTGTCGAGCACCTCGGCCTGGCTTTTGTGAATATACCAGGGAAAACGTTTAACGGAGGCATCCTTCATCTTTTGAAGAACTCTGCCTGTGCATACATTGAGAACATATTCCGAAATATTTACTGTCTCAGGAATATGATAGAGTTCCCTTTCAGCTTCCTGTTCTATTGCCTCTGTTTCAAAATTTTCATAATCAGGCAGAGCTTCATAATTATTATGAGACTTGCCGGGTGATACAGAATCCGATATATTTCGCCTTTCAATATCATCATGGCTGCAGAGGTCATAGAAGATGTATTTTTCAGTTCCGTCAATATTCACACGGGTATATACAATACGGTCTTTTCTGCTGCAGCGGAGCTCATAGGTATTTTCATAACCTGCAAGTTTTTTGGGCACAAGCCCCGGGGTTCCTCTGTGCAGTTTTGTAAAAAGCCCTGAGAGGATTCTCTGCACATCAGGTTCTCTTTCCATTCTCTTTGAGAGGTCTGGGTGAACCATGAATTCTATGTTTTCTATAAATTCCATAATCCTCCGTTACTGATTATCAGGGCTGTTTATCAAGATCCCTTAGCGCGGCTTCAAGGCGATTCAGATCTTCCTCAAATTTATTTTTTATTGTTGATAATTTCATAGAGTTTTCTTTTAATCCTGCATGATTTATATCATTTCTCATGCTGCCAAGTGATTCCATTATTTCACGAATTTCAGTGAACCTGCTGTCTTCTGTAAGCAGCTTAACAAAGTCCTTTGCATCTCCATTGAATTTTTCAGGATCAGCATCTGTGCCTGCAGCATAATTGACTGCTTTTCTTGTGTCGTCATCAGTTGAATCCCTGTCTGTGGCTTCACATATCACTGTTATGCTTCCTTCCTGCAGCAGGGTAACCGCCTGCTGCACAAGCCCGTGAGAAAAACACCACCGGGCAGCCCTGATTAGGTTGAAAACATCTCCGGTTGAACTTTCACTGAAATCCTCTTTTACCCTGCTGATAAGAGGAGCCATTGGCTTTATGTAAACCCCTTCATTTTCTGACGCAAGAGCAGAGAGATTTTCATTGAATTTATCAAAGCTGAAATCCCTTATCTCATTGCCCCTGCAGAGTCTGTAATATTCAGT
Organism: uncultured Leptospirales bacterium; assembly: GCA_964512685.1. GTDB lineage: Bacteria > Spirochaetota > UBA4802 > UBA4802 > UBA5550 > CAZEJW01. The sequence goes on from CAZEJW010000299.1 coordinate 1,469, forward strand.
GAGATTTCCGGTTCCATTTGCAAAGTCCCTTATTCTCCGGGACATTTCATCTGATCCGCCTGATGCTCTCAAAAGGGGGCTTACTCCCTCTTTGCCAAGTTCGGCGATCAATGAGGCGTCACCGCTTTGCAGATAACTTCTTATCGCCCAGGTCCAGTCCTGAAGATTTACAAAACTCGTTATGTTTATTACAGGGGCGTTGCGTTCGCCGATACTCATTTTACTGACTTGATAGGCGGGGCCGAGTTTCTCAAAAGCCCCGTAATATATGCCCTGTATCTTTATATTCTTCAGAACCCTTGCATAGTTCATGAGAACAATCCCGAGCATTGGAATTGACCTGAATGAATGGGTAATATCGAGAATAACCTCGTCACCATCGTTTATGACCTCATAGACAGCCTGAAAAGTCTTCCAGATTTCATTTTCCGAAAAACCCTCCCTTATTTCAGGGGCAAGAATTTGGCAGGGGAGTCTCTTTTTTTTCAAAACAGACTCAAGGCCTTCTTTTTCTTCATTTTTATCATCAACGGTGTTTTTCCAGTTTCTGTTTCTCGCTTCATCAGTAAGAAAGACAGCTATTCTGTCTTCCCCGCCCCAGCCTGTGCAGAAAAAGTCTACTACCGCTTCCTGTACAAATCTCACATTTTCGGCCCTTTGATCAGGCTTCTGCTCGAGATAATAATTGCAGGCAACATAGTTGTTTGTGCCGAGAAATGAAATCAGAAGTTTAGCCATAATCCCCCCTATTAAAACAGCTATCAGCAGATGATTTTGTTATATGTTTCCAGTAACGGTCATTTTTTCATAATGAATCAGACCTGCAATCATTTTATTGTACTATAGAGCCCTCAGATGCAGAACTATCCCCTGATAAATTTTAAACTAACGGTTCCATATCATT
>CAZEJW010000300.1:0-1738 GCA_964512685.1 uncultured Leptospirales bacterium
ATTCGCTGTTGTGGGACTGCTGGCCATAGTGTGCCAGGCACTGGGAATACTCCTCCCCCCTCAGGTACGAGTGCATCATGGCTTAACCTTCCCAAAAAATCCGTAGCAGGTGATATTGACGGAGACGGAAAGGATGAAATAATAACTGCAGTATTTGACGGCCCGAATAAAACTATTTCACTTCGTTATGTTACACCCGATGGAACAATCAAAACCAAATCCCTGGGAACGCATAATTTCATGGAAGGGTTTGGAACCAGGAAATGGGTACACGATGACTTTTTTATGAGGGATTTCACAGCAGGTGATTTCAATAATGACGGGCTGTGCGACTTTGCCATTTCATGTATGACAGGAGTTCTGATTATTGACCATAATCTCAATGTTGTGGGCAGCTTTGAAATCGAAGAGAATGTTTCTGCAAACCCTCTTGTTCGCATTGAAGCTGGAGATCTCAATGGGGATGAATATGCAGATCTTGTAGTTGTAAACGGAAGAATTATCGAGGATACTGGCAAGAGTGAATACTACATCTTCAAAGGCGGACCTGACGGTCTTGGCATTCCAAAAAATGCAACCGGGCTCAACAACTATGCACAATTCAAAACCAACCTTCAGGGCAAGACCGTCACCTATACATCAGCAGAGGTGGGGATAGGCGATTTCGATGGAGACGGGCTCAATGAACTGATCTTTGCAGGCATAGTCGATGGTTACGGCGGTTCTAATGACGTAACAGGATGGTATGCGACACTTAAGCCAGTAATGTCTTTTATAAAACCCTATAATGCAAATACAGAAACTTTCATTGCAACCTGCTCTGTTGAAGACTATGAGTTTGGAGATATCAACAGCAATGGTGGAGCTCATCCCCGCAACTTCTATATTCCAAGGATCACAGTTGGACGATTCGACGGAGGCACCAGAGACATGTGCAATGTTATGGATCTGGTATTCAGAATAAATCAGAGCAATGAATTTGAAATCTTTGACAGGTTTATTTATAAGAATTCATCAAACTCTGATTTCCATAACATGGCCTATGACCTTTCTGTTGCAGCAGACCTTACAGGCAACGGATGCGACGAACTTGTATTTATGACATTTAAGGACCTCCCATGGGAGAACGCTGCCGGAGCATCCTACCCAGGATCCAACACAATCAATAAAATAACAATCTGGGGCAAAACAGAATCAGGAACATATGCAAATCTCAATGAGACTGCACTTAATTCAAGTAACCAGTTCCCTGCCCTGGTTCCCGCTAATGTTGATGAGGATACCATTGTCGTGAAATATGACAGACACGAACTCATCTTCTCTGAACCCAAAATTCTTGCAGTGCTCGCATCTCCGCCTTTTTATGATGACATAGACATGGAACTGAACAGCAGTGAAACGAGTTATACCCTGAACTGGGACGAAAGCTTTACTAATACAGGCCGTGCAGGATTCTATCTTTCTCTGGGAGTTGGCTTTTTTGCAGAAGACGGGGCAGCAGGCGCCACATTTGGTGTTGAACAGGGACTGCAAATTGATACAGAATTTTCATGGGGATGGGGAGAATCAACAACAAGGGGAACAAGCCTCACCTACTCTGTTGACGCAGGTCATGACCAGGTTATATTCGCGTCTGTTCCTGTAGATACCTATATCTATAAAATACTGACAGCTCCTGAAGAATATACCAGAGACCTTGAGTCTTCAAACGGAAGCTACTATCTTTCTATATGCATCC
>CAZEJW010000300.1:1793-2355 GCA_964512685.1 uncultured Leptospirales bacterium
TGATGCTCTGTACTTCAATGATACAGTTGCAGAAAAACACAGGCTGCCTGAAAGTATTCTCAACCACACCATAGGAAGGCCTTTCTCATATTACTCAGCTGCTGACAAGACCACTCTGGAAACACAGGCGAATGGCCTTTCTGAGCAATGGCTTTTTTCAAATGTTACAGCAGCACTTCCCCAGGGATACGGGACATCAGAGCTCGGCACAACATTTGATAAAACAAAAATCAATACATTTGACTTTGACATGGCACTTGGCCTTCATACCAATCTCAAACTTGGTTTTGTGTATATTGCAAGTGACATCGGAATAACAGGCGGCTACAGCTATGAATACAATGCATCAGAAGGGGTTGAAGTTGGTGGTGTTGTGGGCAGCATCCCGGATGAAGCTGCTTATAATGGAAGAAGATTCAGATGGGGCCTCATGATGATACCCCGTGAATTCAATGACCAGAAATTCAGCCTTGTAACCTACTGGGTTACTGAATTCAGTAACTAAAGCAAAACGAAACATTAAAAAAAAGACCGGTTTTAAAAGCCGGTCTTTTTTGGTATC
>CAZEJW010000301.1:0-1775 GCA_964512685.1 uncultured Leptospirales bacterium
GGATACATTAAGCGTGATTTCTTCAAAGGTTCCACCTTTAATTCTTTTGATGATATTAACATAAAGTTGCTCCTGTGGCTTAACAGAGTAAACAGAGAAGTTCACGGTACAACAAAGGAAATTCCGGCAGAAAAACTCGCTGAAGAAAAACTAAGAGAGATTAACCTGATAATTCAGTACCAGGTTGCTATCACTGAAACCAGGAAGATTTCACTGGATTCATACATATCGTATCTTGGAAATAAGTATTCAGCTCCTTATGAATATGCATGCATGACTGTAATTCTGAGTATTAAGGATGGATCCTAAGTTTGCCAGTTTGATCCAACAAACCACAAAAGATGTAATCTATCGCAATCATTTTTTTTCACAATTTAGTCAGGAAAACGTATTTGACAGTTCAGTATTTTTCAGTCATCAAATCATGAAACGGCCCAATTTAGCCTTAAAATCATAGTATTAATGGCATCAAAATTGGAGTAAATGCACTTTTTTGTTTTTCTTTCCCATGAATCTATAGTAACTGTCAAATTCGATAGTGATTTTTTGATGAATTTTGTGGAAATATGTTTCAAATCAGTAATTTCGTATCTAATCAGTGAGATGAATAACTGAGCAATAAACCCAATGATTAATGCTCCATAAATGCTTTTATCTGTCCATACTCGTAGTGGTTTGATCTCAATTTCATTTTTAAGAGAATGGAATATCTTTTCAATCGAATCTTTTTTCCGGTAAGTAAAAAGAGCCTCGGAAAGTGTCAAATTCTTACTTGATTTCAGGCAGAAAAATCCTTCTCTGCCATTTATAATTTTTTCTTCAAGCATTTTAACAGCCTCATCTTCTGTTATTTCAACAAGTTTTGTCTGGATTGAATAGTCCACATCTATTAAAAAATTGTTAATCCTAAACCTTTTTGGAAGTTTTTTGTGTTTATCTATGCTTTCCTGTATTGCTTTTGCTTCTTTTATCTGTCTCAAAACTTTCCTGGCTCTTGATTCCAGTTGTTCATTCTGCAGCTTTTTTGAGAAGAAAAGATAGTTTATACTATTCATTTTTTTGAGTTTGATTCCTTTGATGCCTGATTCTGCATCAATAATTTCAGGATTATATTCCTCGAATATCTCAATTATTTTATCATCACTTTTGTTCAGTTTCTTTGCAGTTATGTACTGCATGTTATCTGCCCGAACCATTGCAGCATTTTTAATGCTATTTGCTCCTTTGTCGAAAATAACAAGAGAATTTTCTTTCAACCTATCATTCACCTGCCTGTAAGTCTTCTCAAAGTGGGTCTGATCATTAGTATTTCCTGGTTCGATTGTAAGGCCTATTGGAATGTTTATTGGATCTGCGAGTTCACTAACACCAAGAGTTATCTGTTTTTTGTCGGGTCTGTGATCGCGGCTGTAACCATATTTTCCAAGTTTTGCTTCATTGCCATGAAGCACAATACTCGTCCAGTCCATGTTGATATCAGTATGTTCAAAATTATATCTCTCAAAAAGAACATCCTGTATATCTGATATTATCTCCTCTCTGTTATCTCCGATGGTTTCAAGAACCCTGTAAAGAGTTCTCTCGCTGAATGATTGCAGATCAAATACTTCAAGGACTTCGTCTCTGTTTATCCATTCATGAGCTCTTTTGATGCTAAAGTTATCACTCAGTTTGTAACTGACTAGTGCTTTGAATAATTTGTTAATATCAATGCCGTTCTTTTTGTGTTTTCCCAGGATATCAGATAAATTCAAAGTATCATGTAGCTTGTCAAC
>CAZEJW010000301.1:1785-2328 GCA_964512685.1 uncultured Leptospirales bacterium
GACTCGCGTCATAGCGATGGTTGGCGAAATTGAGCGCCGCGTTGCGGTCGGCACCGATGTCCGTGATCGGCACCAGTGCCACGCGGTCAACCGCAGAGATGGTGCCGATCGGAAAAGATATATTTTGGTTCGGTACAATTTCATAGGTTCTTAGTTTTGTTTGCATTTTAGCCAATTCAAACTTAAATAAGAACACTCTTATTCTTTTTGACTGGCAAAGTCAGGTTGTAATGAACAAATTCATCAATTTTAAATGCACAATATCACATATGATAGAAAAGTCCAGACTCAGGCCGGTGGTTATTTTACAAAATACACAGTTGCACCAGAACCTGGGAATTAAGAGGAATTTCAATCAATAATATTCCTGAATCAAATTTTTAACGCTAAATAAAGACTTCCCCCTTAGATATACTTCCCAATCTGCGATAAATTAATTAAACCGCCGGATAACAGGGTAATATATCTCTATGAAATATTTCAGTAAAGAAAACGTTCATGAAATTTTATTTCATGCACTATTTCATGTAAATTACAACGTAA
>CAZEJW010000302.1:0-2314 GCA_964512685.1 uncultured Leptospirales bacterium
ATCGCCGAGGCCGGCGTAAACCACAACGGTGACATCACCTTAGCAAAACGCCTCATCGACGCAGCAAGAACAAACCGGTGCCGATGCTGTCAAATTCCAGACATTCAAAGCTGAAGAGCTCGTCAGTTCACAGGCAGAAAAAGCCCCCTACCAGTGTGAAACAACCGGCACTGCAGAATCCCAGCTTGAGATGATCAAGGCTCTTGAACTTTCTGACGATCAATTCCGGGAATTACACACTTACGCACAGGAACAAAACATCACCTTCCTCTCAACACCATTCGACCACCAAAGTGTTGATTTCCTCGATAGTCTGAATCTTCCGGCATTCAAGATACCATCCGGAGAGATCACAAACATCCCTCTCCTCGAACATATCGGACAGAAACAAAAGCCTGTCATCCTCTCCACCGGCATGTCAACCCTTGGCGAAGTCGAAGAGGCAATCACCGCCTTACAACAAAGCGGAACCCATGACATCACACTCCTGCACTGCACAACCGCCTATCCGGCACCAATCGAGAGCGTCAACCTCGCTGCGATGAAGACCCTTGCGTGTGCCTTTCACCTGCCGGTTGGCTACTCTGACCACACGGAAGGCATCACCATTCCAATCGCAGCGGCGGCGCTTGGTGCACGAGTCATTGAAAAACATTTCACTCTTGACCGCAGTCTGCCGGGACCGGATCACAAGACATCACTTGAGCCGGATGAACTGGCGGCGATGGTTAAAGCAATCCGGGATGTTGAGAGAGCGATAGGGGATGGGGTGAAAAAGGTGAGTGAGGCAGAACGTGAGACCGTTAATATAGCCAGAACCAGTTTAGTTCCAAAAAAAGAGATCCTAGCAAACACAATAATTACCAATGAAATGGTCTGTGTAAAACGGCCAGGAATCGGTGTACATCCAAAATATTACCCAAATATTATTGGGAAAAAGATTCGAATAACAGTTAAAAAGGATCAGCCAATTCTCTGGTCTGATTTAATTAACTGAGACAGATTATAATATTAAAAATCAATAATCACCCAAACCAAATGTAACTGCTCATCGATAGAGATTCTAAAAAAATATGGAGAGTTGTATAATGAGAAAAATATGTGTTGTAACCGGTACAAGAGCAGAATATGGATTGTTAAAACCAATTATGAAGAAAATCAATGATTCAGATTCTCTTCTCCTTCAGACCGTTGTTACAGGAACACATCTTCTTCCGGAGTTTGGTGATACCGCTCAAATCATTCTTGATGATGGCTTTACTATTGATGCAAGAATTCCAATAATTCTCTCAGGAGATTCCAAAGAAATTTTACCTCATTCAATAGGTCATGGAATTATTGCTTTTTCTCAGGCATTTGAAATTTTAGATCCGGATATTGTTCTTGTTCTGGGAGATCGTTATGAGATTTTTGCTGCGGCAATAGCAGCTTCTTATGGCGGAAGAGTTCTGGCTCAGATTCACGGTGGTGATAATTTGCGTGGGGGGTATGATGAATATACCCGGCATGCAATAACTAAAATCAGCCATATACATTTTCCAGCAACAGCAAAAAGTGCAGAACGGATAAAAAAATTAGGTGAAAATCCTGAACAAATTTTTGTTGTAGGTTCACCATCAATTGAAACGATACAATCAATGCAAACTTTATCCAGGGAAGCAATCTGTAAAAAACTGAACCTGGATGAAAATTTGCCAATTCTATTATTTGTTTTTCATCCAATTAGCACCCATCCTGAATCAGCGGTTCAGGAAGTAACCAATGCACTTGATTCAGTCATTAATCTTAAACATCAAATTGTCCTAATCTATCCAAATGTCGATCCGGGTGCTAAAAATATTATAAACATAATCGAACAATATTCCCAAGAATACCCCGAAAAAATTCATTTATTCAAAAATCTTCCCCATACTGATTATCTAAATGTAATGAAGCATGCAGATCTGATGGTAGGGAATTCAAGCAGTGGTATAATTGAGTCCTCTTCATTGCACCTTCCTGTTGTAAATATTGGTCATCGTCAGGAGGGAAGAGAACATGCAGAAAATGTAATTGATGTTGGTAATGATACAAAAGCAATTATGGATGCAATAAATATTTGTTTGCATGATGAAGATTTCAGGCAAAAGGTAAAACATTGTAAAAGTCCTTATGGAGAGGGGACAACAAGCAACTTTATTTGTAACATTTTAAAGAATAAGAAAATTGATTTTGACCGGACCCTATGGGGCTGGAACTTCGGGTTTGACTATGCCCCCAGCGGATACCGCCTGCATGCCTCCCACCAGCAGATCCACCAGCAGTTTGCCCTGAT
>CAZEJW010000303.1:0-2280 GCA_964512685.1 uncultured Leptospirales bacterium
TCTGCCGGTGACCTCCGCCCGGTAATCAGGGTCCGGGTAGAGTTTTTTCCAGATGGTGTTTGTTCCCTTCACTTCATCTTCGGCATAACCACTGATGACCTCTGCTGTTTTATTCCAGATGCGAACCTGAGCCTTCTGATCAATAAAAGCCACCCAGGCGTTGGCGTTTAACAGCAGGGTTTTGAATTGTTTCTGCATCACTACTTTTTCAGTGATGTCCTGTGCCATGGTGACATAGCCGATAACCCATCCGTGGCTGTCAGCGACAAACCGGGTATTCCATGAGATTATTTTTTGCTCACCGCTTTTGGTGATGATTGTCGTCTCAAAGTTGGTAAAGGACTCCCGTTCCAGAAGAGAAGCCCGTATTCGTTCGGTGACTTTTTTTCGGTATTCGGCATCCGGATAGAGCTTTTTCCAGATCTCATCGGATCCCTGCACCTCTGCAGCCGGATAACCGGTGATCTCTTCGCCGGCTTTATTCCAGATCTCAATACAACCCTTCGGTGAAAGGATGGTAATCCAGAGATTTGCATTCATAAAGATGCTCTGAAAAAACTCTTCTTTGATTGAGGAGTTCATAGTGGTGAAAGCCTCAAAACCTTCACAGAATGGATGTCCGTCTCTCTTCTCTATCAATTCCCTTCTTCCTCCGTAGTAATGATAAGAAAGTTTTCTCTGTATTTAACAGTACTTAAGAACGACTGAAGTTCGGGAATTCCGTACGTTGATCTGAGTAAAATCTCTGATTCTCTTTATTTTTATCCTGTATGGGTCCCGAGTCTGACTGAGAGTTTAATTCTGGTTCATCGCTGTATTCTGTGGTAAATTGAATTGCAGCTGGCCCGGCCTCAGGTAGATCATTGTCATGAAATTCCTTGGATTTCGATATCCTTTCGCACTTTTTTTTGTGCCTGAATATTACTGTTCAATCTTTCCAGTAGTCCATTGGTAACCCTTGAGTCTATAAATCCCTCACGTCTTCTCAGTGTTTTATGGTTTTTTACTGCTTTGATTAAGGATTCCAACCCAGGATTAGCATTTAGCATATGGAGGCGCTTTATGCTCCTGAAATATTCAAAATAGTCGGGATTATATTTGACAGTTGGGTTCTATTTGTGGGTAAAATGAAAGATCTATTGTCTTAAGCAGTGTTGTCTGAAATTTAAGTCCAATCTGAAGAGAGTTTGGGAGTTATTTTTCTAAATCTGAAACTGTCAAATTCTATTCCTTCACAATCTAATAGATTTGAAGAATTTGCAAACGTGGTATCTGACATGAAAACAGAGACACTGCTTAAGGTACAAAATTATGGTTACCGCACCATTTTACCATATAACAAATCTTCAATATACCTGGATATTTCTAAGATCCGCTCACTGGCACTTTCATTCCCCATCGTCATCATCCCGCATACTTCTGAGGAGACTGAAAACCGTGGCGATCACAGAAATGATAAATACAACGGCGATAACCCCAAAGATAACATTAGATTCAAAAGGGAGTTCCGTCTTCCCGTCAGAGGACTGGGGTGATATTTCTGATGGTGCCAATCCGGATCCACCAGAATCGGCAAAATTCTCATCATTTGTGGTTTTCAGATAGTAAAACAGATTACCACCTGCAGAAATTCTGGAACCATTGTTAGACATATCCATATCCAGAATTCTCCCAGACTGTTCAAATGACCAGATCTCATTTCCAACACGATCAAAAAGATTGACAAATCTCATGCCTGACATCCCAATATACTCACCATCGGCCGAGACACAAATCGTATCTATTACACTTGGCATATATTTTTCCCAGATAAGAACTCCATCCCTATCAAAGAGGTAGACCTTTTTGAGATCAGTTGTCACCCCAATAATACTTCCATCTGAGGATATCTGAATATCAGAAACAGATCCAAAAACAGAATATTCCTGAATAATTGATCCGTCGGCATCTATTAGATAAATTTTGCCGTTATCGGATCCTACCGGTATCTGAACTCCCGCTGCAATTGAATTCCCGTCCGAAGAAATGCTAACGTAGGTTTTTTCTCCTGAAATCGTTTTGTTCCATAATTTGTTTCCTGATTTATCGAAAAATGTTATCATACCATCTGAAGATCCGGCAACAACTGAATTTCCATCTGCTGATATCTCCACACTGTTTATTTTTCCGTTTGTCTGGTAATTCCAAAGGTTAGTCCCGTTTTTGTCAAAGAAGTATATACGTCCGTTTGAAGAACCACCTACTAGACAGGAACCATCAGACGAAAGTCCTATATCAACA
>CAZEJW010000304.1:0-765 GCA_964512685.1 uncultured Leptospirales bacterium
CTCCCATTCGAGGTGAGACGTTCATTACGAGAAAGGTTACACGGGCAGTCAGCAGAATCGCCCTGGGATTGCAGGATAAACTCTATATCGGGAATCTCAATGCTAAGAGAGACTGGGGCCATGCAAGGGATTTCATTGTTGCACAGTGGCTTATGCTCCAACAGGACAAGCCGGATGATTATGTTATTGCAACCGGAAAACAGCATTCTGTCCGGGATCTGTGTGCACTTGCATTTTCAAATGTCGGCATTGAAGTTGAGTGGAGAGGTGAAGGCGTTGAAGAGAACGGAATAGTTAGCAGTATAAAACCTTCTGATGAAGAAATAAAAGTGAAGCCAGGCGATACTGTTGTAAAGATCGATCCGCGCTATTTCAGGCCGACTGAAGTGGAAACGCTCCTGGGCAACCCGGAAAAGGCAAAGAGAGAGCTTGGGTGGGAAGCGAGGATATCTTTTGAAGAAATGATTTCTGAAATGGTTGAATATGACATGGAAGAGGCGCGAAAAGATATCTTGTGTATGAATTCAGGTTTCAAAATCTTAGAAAAAAATGAATGATTTTTTTCTAGGCACTAGGCGCTGGGCACTAGGCGTTAGGGAAAAAGAATAAAAAAGATTAAGCGTTAGTCGCTGGGAAATGATAAAAAGAGAAAGATAAGATGCATTAGGAATAATTATAGAATGGTTTCATTTTGTTATTAAAGTTAAAGGAGGTTGGGGGGTGGGAAATTTTAAGGAGCTGAAAGTGTGGCAAAGATCTAAGGAC
>CAZEJW010000304.1:775-2264 GCA_964512685.1 uncultured Leptospirales bacterium
CGGTGCGTTAGGCGCGGGGCACTAGGCGCTGGGAAAAGAAAAAGACAAAGGACAAAAGAAAAAAGCGCTAGGCACTGGGCTTTATGACAGAAATTGAACAATTATAGAATGTTATAGTTTTTTTAGTTTGAATTTATAAGAGGTGGGGAGTGGGAAATTTTGAGGAACTAAAAGTGTGGCAGAAATCAAAGAACTTGGCAGTTTACGTATATAATATAACAGACAAAGGGATGTTTTCTAAAGATTTTGGCTTAAGAGATCAGATTCAGCGATCCGCAGTTTCTATACCTAGCAATATTGCGGAAGGAGATGAACTTGGATCTGATAAACAATCAGTTAAATTTTTTCATATTGCAAAAGGTTCTACGGCCGAATTGTTAACACAGGCAACTATTGCTCATGAAATAGGATATCTTAAGGAAGAAGATTTTAAACACATTTGTAATGAATGCAACTCAATCTCAAAAATGTTAAAAGGACTTATAAAAATAAGAAAGGGGTGATTTTAAATTTGCATTAGGTATTGTGCCCAGGTGTTAGGTTATAATAAAAGGTTTTTAACCTAGTGCCCAGCGCCTAGCGCCTACTTCAATCATGAACATACACGATAAAATCTACATCGCCGGCCACAATGGCCTGGTCGGTTCGGCTGTAAAACGTAAGCTTGAGTCGGAAGGCTTCAGAAATCTTTTGGTTCGTTCACACTCCGAGCTTGATTTGACCCGGCAAGATCAAGTCGAAGCATTTTTTGATCAGGAACAGCCGGAATATGTATTCCTCTGCGCTGCAAAGGTTGGCGGGATACTGGCAAACAGCACGTATCCTGCGGAGTTTATCTATGAGAATATAATGATTGCAGCAAATGTTATTAATGCAAGTTATAAATATGGTGTTAAGAAACTTCTCAATCTTGGTTCTTCGTGCATCTATCCGAAATTTGCCCCGCAGCCTCTGAAAGAGGACTATCTGCTGACCGGAGAACTTGAGCCGACCAATGAGCCCTATGCCATAGCAAAGATAGCAGCGATAAAGCTGTGTAGGTATTATAATGAGCAGTATGGAACGAATTACCTGTCTGTTATGCCCACAAATCTGTATGGTCCGAATGATAATTTTGATCTTGAAACTTCCCATGTTCTTCCTGCCTTGATAAGAAAATTCCATGAGGCCAAAATTGATTCGAAATCCTCTGTAACACTTTGGGGCTCCGGCAATCCAAGAAGGGAATTTCTATATTCAGACAATCTTGCGGATGCATGCGTGTATCTTATGAAAAACTTCAATGCAGATGAAATCGGTGAATTCGTTAATATTGGTTCTGGAAAAGATATAATGATAAGAGAACTTGCCGAACTGATATCCAATATTGTTGGATATGATGGCGAGATTCTCTGGGATACCAGCAAGCCGGATGGGACCCCAAAGAAGCTTCTTGATATATCGAGAATTCGAGAGAAAGGGTGGATATCGAAAACCGAGTTGAAAGACG
>CAZEJW010000305.1:0-2258 GCA_964512685.1 uncultured Leptospirales bacterium
TTTGATTGTCTCGCATAGTATGCCCGGTTAAGCCTGAAAAGAAAATTTGCATCCTTTAAATATTCTCCTGGAGTGTAATTCTCTTTATCTCCTGTCCTGCTGTCCGGCCCAAGTCCCCAGAAAGATCCGGGATACCTGCTTCCCTCAACAGTTCCTGTTAATTTCAAAAAACCATCCATTAGAAAAACATCCGGCATTACACCAAATGCAAACTGCTTCTTCAAGGTTGCTGTAAAATAAAAGGTAATCTCATCCGGCTTCATAAACCCGCTGTCCTCATCAGGATGTATTACATTGATTATATACGCTCCAAGAGCACCACTTGTGTCAGGAGTGTAATAAGGGGCTCCTGCAGGAACAATCTCCCATCTGTCTGCAGAAGTTTTATTATCAGCTGCATATAATGAACAAAAACCATATCCCCATACAAGGAGCAGAGCACCAAGAAACCTGTTTGCGGTTTTTCTTCCCTTTTTAATATTGAGAATAATCAGTGCAAGAAAGATGCAGTTTACACCGCCGATAAGATACAGGTAGAGCCATTGAAAAGAATCCATTGTCTGTCCAGTATATCAGTGATTTAAAAATTGATTATTATATGCAGCCTTAAAATATTTTAACATGTTTTTATCTACCCAGAATTCCAATGCCTCTCTATATTCTTTTTTAGGCCTTTTTTCTCTGAGGATTTCATTTACCCTTAATATAAGCTTTTTCCCCCATGGAGTCTTTGGAACAACTAGATATCCATACATAATATTACCTGATTCAGCAAGAGGAATGTTGATCATTCTATCTTCCAGGCCCAGCTTCCTGGCAATAAAAAACATTTCAGCAGGAAAACCAATGATATAATCAACCCTTCCGTAATTCAGCATTTTCATAAGCCCCTCATATATATCCGATCCATGCCTCACATAAATATTACCATGTTTCATATTTTTTTTAATCATATAATCAATGGCACTGCCATAAGACCTTCCCTTTGCAATTCCCAGGCAGAATTTTCTGTTTTTAATTATTTTTTTGAGGGATAGTTCTTTATTATATCTGAACTTTTTTCTGTTCTTTTTCAGAACAGTTATAACATGAGAAATTCCAAAAACAGTAGGTGAGGAAGAAAAATACATGTATTTTTGTCTTTCATTTGTTTTTATAAATGCTACAGAACATACATGATTGCCCTTGTTCAGTTCATTTGAAATTCTTTCGGGATTTCCAATAACTTTTTCATGATTATACTCTTTCAGCTCTGACTGAAGGATAAGGATAATTTTATCAACAACACCCTGATTTTTATATTTCCCATTGTGGATTGTGAATGGAGGGAATGAGGATTCAAGCCAGGTAATTTTATTCTCTTCGCAAAAACCAGCTGCAGAAAAGAATACCGCAAAAAAAACAATTAAACTCTTTTTAAACATATAACATCCCGTTTAATAAATGTATTCAGAGAATAATACTGAAAAAAACGAACTGCATCAATTATTTATTACTCAAAATCAAGTCAGATCTATTCACAGGGTGCTCTCTATTCCGGAAGATTACTTTACCGATTATTTATTCAACAAGTACTTTGTCAAGAAATGTTGAAGCGTTTTCCGACCCTTTAGGTCAAACCTGCTCAGCACATCCTCCTCAAAAAATACTTTTCTGATTAGGTCATTGCCTGTTTAAGCTTATTCTTAGCTGTAAGTTTCGTGTTGACAAAAAACGACCGGTTTTTATCATTCTATACAAATTTTACAAATTACTTTTACCTGAACACTCATACGTCACCGCCTGAGCGTATTCGGGAAATCAGGAGGCACTCTCATGCCACATACACAGATAGACAGGGGAATAATCAGCAACCCGGATACCATCGAAGAACTGATCGGGGTTGTTCCAAATTGTTTTAACTTCATGGATGGAAAGATAAAGGAATACATCCCGGGAAGAGGTCTCACTGTTTCTTTCACCGCAAGGGATGAATACCTGAATCCTGCGATGACAATGCAGGGTGGATTCATTACTGCTGCATTCGATAATGTATTCGGCCCATTGTGCCGGCTTGTAACAGATACAGGATCAACAACAACCATTGACCTGAATACCCACTACCACAGACCGGTGTTCAGCGGAGATGAGATAACAATATCTGCAGTTGTAAAATCAAAGGGAAAAACAAAAGTGCACATGCACGCTGATGCCTTTGATGCAAACGGCAAGCTTATTGCAAGTGCAACAACTACCTATATACATCTGAACAGGTAGAA
>CAZEJW010000306.1:0-2251 GCA_964512685.1 uncultured Leptospirales bacterium
TTAAAATTTCTTTGTCCAACTAAGATGATTTTACCCACATCCCTCCCCCTTGATGCTGACTTGTACCCACAATTTTTAGAAGAGAAGGAGATGGGGAGATAAGGAGGAGATTATAGAGATAAAATGATTATTTATATGTGACTAAAGCATTTTATTCTTTCGCGGTAGTTTTTGTTCTCAGTTATACCGCACCAGGTAACATAATTAGCTAAAGTCGTATATGAAGCTTTATGATTTTTATCCCTTATATCTCTCCTGTTATCTCCATATCCCCTTTCTCTTTTCTTTATTAAAATGTGGGTACATTTCAGCCCGTCAAGGGAGGGGAGAACCCGCAAAATCATTATTAAAATTAAAGGATATATGTCAATAAAATGTCAGAATGAGCATATTATTATCTCAGACAGGTAGCTTCTTTACAAGCATTACCTCATTACCTGCCTGATTGTATTTAACAAGATCAAATATCTTCATTGTCATCTTTATTCCTCTTCCATGAGAAATCATATCTTCATCAACCACCTTGGACTTTTTATTGATATAACCTTTATGATCAAAGCCCCTGCCCTCATCGGTTATTCTGTACACTGCCTTTACAGAATCTATCATGTATTCAATAGTGACCTTTCTGTTTTTATAACGGGGGTCAGATCTTCTTGCTGCAATAAATTCAAAGTAATTATCGCAGATCATTGCCTCTGATTTCTCTTCAAAGGTAATATCAAGATTTCCATGCTCTATTGCATTGATGAGAATTTCCCTGAGTGCAATTCTCAGCATATTCACATCCTTCAGGCTCATAAACCTGTGCAGCTTCCATGTGACCTGATGGGTAATGTCATCTGCTGTGATGAGATAATTCCCTATTTCATACCTCTGTTTCTCAAAGCTGAGGTATTTCAGCAGTTCTTCATCCTTCAGCTTCCTCATCTTTCCGATTATTTCCTTTCTGCCATCTGCTGATACTAACTCAAGGCTTACTTCCATTTCCTTTGGTTCATTGTTAATTACCGATATAAACTCAGCAGAAAATCTGAGTTCACCGCCATTTTCATAGAAAGAATCGAGTTTCTCCTTTATAAACCTTCTCGAGTCGGATTTGCCATTGTTGTCCACATAAATGAGATCAAGAAAATTTATCACTCGAACATTATCAGAACTGATCCTGAACTCCTTTGAAAGTGCATTGTTTGCTGTAATAAAATTCCATTGAGAATCAAGTGTAAAAACAATATCTTTCGTATTCTCGACAAGCATCCTGTACTTCTTTTCAGAAACACTGAGTTCAACAAGGGTTTGTTCGATCTTTTCCCTTGTTTTTATAAGAGATTCTTCTGTCTGAAGTCTTTCCTTTATCTCAAGGTGAAGCTCTTTTACAGCCAGATTGAGTTCTTCTGTCCTTTCTCTTACCCTTTTTTCAAGAATATTTTTACCCTCCAGTCCCTTCCTTATCATATAAACAGTGAGAGTCAGGCCTGTCAGAATCAGGGCAATAAGAGAAAACAGCAGAATGTTGAAATACAGTTCATTTATCTTTTTGATATTAGCAGTTGAGACATCCATTATCTTTTTCACTGTTCTGCTGATATTTAGAATAGCCTTTTCATCCTTTCCCCTTGTTGCTGCAATTGCTTTATAACGGCCCCTGAAACCATTTTTTTCAAGATTTACCAGGAGTGAAATAAACTCCCTGTTGTTTCTTTTCTGTTCACTGAGCAGGATATCAATATCTTTAATAATCTCCGGATGTTCAGAGCAGTCTATCTTCAGATTGTTTAAAAGATTCTCCACCCTTGTTGCATGATATGAAAACCCGTGATAGTTTTCCCTGAATGAATCAAACCTGTCTCCTTCAAGAACTATTGTTTTCCATACCTGAAACTGTTTTATAAATTCAATCTGTGCTTCTCTTGCTGTATCAACCGCTTCAATATACTCTCTTGAATGAGAATCAGATTTTCAAAGAGAATATAGGCCAAGAATTCCACTAACAATGACAAGCAAAATCAAAAGACTAAAACCTGTAATAAACCAGTGATTCTTTTTTATCCAGCTGTACTTACCAATAACATCTTCTTCTTTGATCATAATATTCAATTTTTACTTCCTGTGTATATTTATTCACACGCATAAAGCCACACTGAAGTAAGTTAAATATGAAGTTTTATTGAAGATTAGGTAAAAACAGCTCCATGAATTGTTTTTCTCCTGAAACCCTGATAGAATATATACATAATCAGAGATATGTCAG
>CAZEJW010000307.1:0-2202 GCA_964512685.1 uncultured Leptospirales bacterium
TTTATGATTTTTATCCCTTATATCTCTCCTGTTATCTCCATATCCCCTTTCTCTTCTCTTCATTAAAATGTGGGTACATTTCAGGAAAGCTGTAGCTTCCCGGAGTGAGAAGCTACAGGGCAGGGTTTGAAAAACATTGCCAGTTCGGTTTCCATTCAGTGATCCCTCTCTGCTTTACATATGAAATTTTACCGGGCAGTGCCGGAGATCAGAGGGCGCAAAAGCATGATTCAAGAAGTAACATGACTCTGATTTGTAATATTCAGCTTGACAATGAACCCGTAAATCACTATTATGTAATTTTAAGATTGAACTTTAAATTTACATAAACAGGTTTTATGATCACAAGAGAAATAAATCAGGCTGTACATAAACTTACAAAACAGTTTCCGGTAATCACAATAACCGGGCCGCGACAGTCAGGAAAAACAACACTTGCAAAAACACTCTTCCCTGAATACGAGTACTTTTCCATGGAAGATCCGGATACACGTGAACTTGCTGCAACTGATCCGCGCGGCTTGCTGGCAGGGATAAAAGATGGAGTTGTCTTCGATGAAATCCAGAGGGCCCCGGATCTTTTATCATATATTCAGGGAATTGTTGACTCAGGAAATAAAAAGGGCAGAATAATCCTCACAGGCAGTCACCAGTTTGAACTCATGGAGGGTATAAACCAGTCTCTTGCAGGGAGAACTGCGATTCTCAAGCTTCTTCCTTTCACAATAACAGAATTAAGCAGGATGAAGAAAAAGCAGAATACAGATCAGCTCCTGCTTCAGGGATTCTATCCGGGTGTACATGACAACAAACAGGACCCAGGTATAGCTTATAAAAACTATTTTGAAACCTATATTGAAAGAGATCTGCGTCAGATGATATCCATAAAGGATCTCAGGCTGTTTAGAAAATTCGTTAAACTCTGTGCAGGAAGAATCGGCCAGGTTTTCTCTGCAAACAGTCTTGCAAATGACGTGGGAGTATCAGTACCAACTGTGCAATCCTGGCTTTCCATCCTGGAGGCATCTTTTATTGTACTGCTGCTTGAACCCTTTTATAAAAATATTGGCAAGCGTCTCATTAAATCACCAAAACTATATTTTTACGATACAGGACTTGCATCCTACCTCCTGGGGATAGAAACAGAAACACAAATGCAAAGGGACCCTCTGAGGGGTAGTCTCTTTGAGAACATGGTAATCATGGAACTGGTAAAGAAACGTTATAACCAGGGCCTTGATCACAACCTGAATTTTTTCCGTGACAGCAATGGCAATGAGGTTGATCTCCTCTACAGATCAGGAAACAGTTATATCCCTGTTGAAATAAAGGCTGCTGAAACCTTTAACAGGGAATTTCTTAAGGGAATTGATTATTTTCAAAAAATCCTTCCTGATGAAACAGCGCATGGATACATTGTATATGCAGGTCAAACAGAAAAACGTACAGGTGACTTCTTTCTCATGAATTATAAAAACGCAGGTTCAATCATTAATCAGCCTGAATAATTACTTGCTGTCATCTGCACAAAAGATTAAACACATTTTTCTATAATCAGCAAGATTATACAATACATTCCTTTTGAAGCCTTTACTGTGATTTTAAAATTTACACGGAGGCTGAATATGAATAATATTAAACTTGATGAGGCAATGGTAATCCTTCCTGGCTGTGAAAAAGAGATTGATTCATTTGCATGGAATCCGCATCCTTCATTTCGCGGGGTCAGCATGAAGAATATCATATGCGGAAGTGATACTCACGGAAGGCTAAGCTGTCATATAGTGAAAATAGAACCCGGATGTGAGATTGGTACACACATTCACGAGGGAAAGATGGAACTTCATGAAGTAGTAAACGGCAGCGGTTTCTGCGAGATTGGTGAACGAACCGTTGATTATAAAAAAGGCGTTGTTTCATATATTCCTGATGATATTATTCACAGGGTATGCGCCAGCGATGACGGTCTTCTTATTCTTGCGAAGTTTTCTCCGGCGCTGATATGATACCCGGCCTGTGGGCCTGACTTGTACCCACAAGTCCTAGAAGAGAAGGAGATGAGGAGATAAGGAGGAGATTATAGAGATAAAATGATTATTTATATGTGACTAAAGCATTTTATTCTTTCGCGGTAGTTTTTGTTCTCAGTCATTCCTGCGAAGGCAGGAATCTCATGGAACAAAGTTCATTAGATTACCGTAT
>CAZEJW010000308.1:0-2192 GCA_964512685.1 uncultured Leptospirales bacterium
TGGAAGAACTCGCAGACATTATGGCAAAACGCCAGGTTGCAAGAGAATCTCTTGTGGCACAACCCCACAGAAAGACCACATCAGAGCTGATCGGAAATTATGCAAACGAGTTTGTCTCCAAAATAAGGACTTTCTTCAGGATGTGAGTCATTGTTTATATTCAGAATTTCAGTCCGGACCTGCTCCATGTAAAAATGTAATTATAGTCAGTATTTATTCCTAAAAATACTTTTTAGCGCAAATGGAAGAATATTATTACCTCCGCCGTTTTCGGCAGCGGGGGGTAATAGTTTTTTTTTCTGCAATAAATTTCAGGAATAAACACTGGATTGTAGTTAAATTTTATTGGACATTATTGCATTTTTATGTTTTTATGTTTAAATTCCTTCCCTTTATTTTTTTAAACAGACAGGAAACTATAACGCTGTCTTTTCGGAGGGCTGAACATGTGACATGTTTTCAGAATTGCTGAATATTGAATTTAAGGAGAAAAAAAATGAGATTAAACAGACTGTCGCTTTTCATTTTTGTTGTCTTTATTTCGTTATTGATCAGTCCGGTATTGTTAACAGGTGCTGGTCTGAGCGGCCTGGGGTTGAATCCTGAAAAGATATATATGGACAGGGGGTGTGGCTTTCAGTTGCAGGTGGTTTCGGAGCCATCAGGTGCGGAGACCGGGAGACTTATCTGGAAGACAGGCAGTAAAAAAATTGTATCAGTCAGCAGAAATGGGTATATAAAGGCTATTTCTCCTGGGAAGGCGGTCATTACAGTAAAATCATTAAAGGGACACTCATCAAGTTGTACTGTTTATGTTTATGGTAAGGGTTCAATCTCTCAGATTGATGTTCCGTCTTCACTAAAGACTTCAGCTCTGAACAGAGGTGTTAATTCCTCTGTAGATAAGAACGGAAACCTCCTCCTCATATCAAATGTGTTTGATTTGAAACTGAAGGCTGAGACAAAAGCAGGTCTGGAATTGTGGAAATATAATGGCTCCTGGGAAAAAAATGGCAACAGGGCTGTGGAAATTACAGATGATGAGGCTCCCGCTCCTTCTATAGCAGTCAGCCCGGATAACAGAGTGTATATATCATATTACTACTTTGGTAAAAATGACAATCTTTACGAAAAAAATGTTGTTTCTGAGTTAAAGGGAAATTCTGCGGAATTGCTGGGAGACGGGAAGGCTGGTAGTACAGTTTTATACAAAAACAAAAGTCTTTCAGGACCAACTGATCTCGCTGTTACTGATGATGGTACAGTTGTTCTTGCAACTGTCAGCTCCGGCGATGGTTATGTGCATTATTACGATTCAGTGAAAAAGAAGTGGCAGCCATATGGAAAATCAAAGCTTGATAATGAATCATTCTGGGCAGGAGGGCTGTCAATAGGCAGCTGTAATAATACTCCATTTGTCAGCATTAGAACCAGTAGTGGGCAGGGCAGGCTTGCAGTATATTATAATGATGCCGGTAAGGATAAAAGTTCAGAATGGAAACTCAGGGGGGGATCATATGCATCAACAGATTCAGAAAATCTGAGATTCCAGGATGAAAAAGTCGCTGAATCAGCACTTGCTGTATCAAAAGACGGGGATGTCTATGTTGCATATAAGTGTTATGAAAAAGGTGATAGTAAGATTAAGGTGAAGTTGTCTTCGGCTGCTGATAATAAATGGAAGACGATATATTCGCAAACTGATAAAACAGATGTGGAGCAGGTTGAGCTTGTAACTTCGGGGAATGTTCTTTATATGGTGTTTGCAAACTATAATAAAGGAATGGATATTTACAAGCTGAACTCCTGCGGCAGATGGGTATATGAGGGCAGAACCCAAAGACCGGATGTGTATTACTGCATAAGCCTTGCTTCAGGTCTTAATGGTGAGTTTTATATCAATTATAACTGCAGGGATGAAAAAAAGAATAAAGTGGGTATTTTCAAGTATACTCCATATCAGTTTGACTGATTATAATCAGTATTTATTGCTTACGATATTTTCAGTGCAAGTTTAAAAAGAAAAAACCGGGCTTTGACCCGGTTTTAAAAAGTTTGGTTAATTTTCATGTAACTGATTTAGAATCAGATCTTGTTACTCTTTCTCCAGATTTTCATTCTGTCTGCATCTTTGATCAGGTCATCCCTGAAGTCAGGATGCGCAATACTTATTATTTTTTCAGCACGCATCC
>CAZEJW010000309.1:0-2184 GCA_964512685.1 uncultured Leptospirales bacterium
GATAAACCGTATCATTACAGGCTATACCAAATCCATCCCTGCAACCGATTTCATTCTGAAACAAACCGTTTCATGCCCGCTACATGGGTAAACCGTTGCATACGAAATACACGTGATCCGGTACACGGATAAACCTTTTTATTCTGCAATAGATTTCATCCACCCGTAAGGAACGGTCGCGACCGTTCCTTACGGGGAGAGACCGTTGCATTCCAGGATACATCTGGTCCACACGGGGAGAGACCGTTTCATCCCCGGATACATCTGATCCACACAGGGATATACCGTTGCATACCCAACCCCAAAATCACGTATTATATTTTTCCCACCTTTCAGGATTCTCTCTGATGTATTTTCTGATATAATACAATTCTTTATCCTCCCTTATTATTCTGTCATAATATGATCTCTGCCATCTGAAATCCCTGTTCCCGGACAGGTGAATCAATTTTGATGACGTTGTTTTAAAAGCACCGATCAATTCAGGTAATGGTTTTATTTTTTCAAAATCTTCTGATATATGATATGAGATATTCACAATCCCGTGAAAATGGTCAGGCATAATAATATATTCATCAGATTTTAAATACCTGTAATGTTTAAACAGCCATTCCCATTGTTTTTCAATAATCAATCCCCATTCATTAAGGTTCATTTTTCTGTTAATGACATCCCCAAAAACACAAACCCTGTTGTGAACATTCATTGTTACATAATAAGCGCCAGGGTTTGAATAATCATATCCTGGCAAACGAATCTTTTTTCTGTTCATGATATAAATCTGTTCTGTGAATGTATTTCATCCCCTGGGGTAACGGACGTGACCGATCCCTGCACAGATAAACCGTTTCATTGCAGCATAATCAATAATGTTTTAATTTTAACAACCTTATGTCAATAAATTTCACACAGAAACAGATATTAATCGTCAATGAACAATAATTTGTAAGGGAAATCCTTACAGAAAATCTACCAACGGCATTAAAATGTTCATGTTTGGAACATATCGCAGGGTGCAGGCAGGGATAAACCGTTTCTTTGCAGGATATATCCGATCCGGCACACGGATAAACCCTTTCATTCTGCAATAGATTTCATCCACCCGTAAGGAACGGTCGCGACCGTTCCTTACGGGGAGAGACCGTTGCATTCCAGGATACATCTGGTCCACACGGGGAGAGACCGTTTCATCCCCGGATACATCTGATCCACACAGGGATATACCGTTGCATACCCAACCCCAAAATCACGTATTATATTTTTCCCACCTTTCAGGATTCTCTCTGATGTATTTTCTGATATAATACAATTCTTTATCCTCCCTTATTATTCTGTCATAATATGATCTCTGCCATCTGAAATCCCTGTTCCCGGACAGGTGAATCAATTTTGATGACGTTGTTTTAAAAGCACCGATCAATTCAGGTAATGGTTTTATTTTTTCAAAATCTTCTGATATATGATATGAGATATTCACAATCCCGTGAAAATGGTCAGGCATAATAATATATTCATCAGATTTTAAATACCTGTAATGTTTAAACAGCCATTCCCATTGTTTTTCAATAATCAATCCCCATTCATTAAGGTTCATTTTTCTGTTAATGACATCCCCAAAAACACAAACCCTGTTGTGAACATTCATTGTTACATAATAAGCGCCAGGGTTTGAATAATCATATCCTGGCAAACGAATCTTTTTTCTGTTCATGATATAAATCTGTTCTGTGAATGTATTTCATCCCCTGGGGTAACGGACGTGACCGATCCCTGCACAGATAAACCGTTTCATTGCAGCATAATCAATAATGTTTTAATTTTAACAACCTTATGTCAATAAATTTCACACAGAAACAGATATTAATCGTCAATGAACAATAATTTGTAAGGGAAACCCTTACACGGATGAACTCTATCCACCCGTAAGGAACGGTCGCGACCGTTCCTTACGGGGAGAGACCATTGCATGCCCGGATGCATCTGATCCATGCGGGGATAAACCGTTCCTTACTGAATGCACCTGATCCATGCGGGGATAAACCGTTCCATACAGGATACATCTGATCCGGTGCACGGATGAACCCTTTCATTCTGCTACAGGGAGAGACCGTTGCATGCAAAACACGAAGAAACCGTTGCATGCCGGATACCACTGGTCCCGATACACGGGATGAACCCTTTCAT
>CAZEJW010000310.1:0-2122 GCA_964512685.1 uncultured Leptospirales bacterium
GTGCTGTCTGTAATAGCTGGGGGATAGTGACACTTGCCTGAAGTTTTTTACCCACATCTGATTTTGACCTCTGTGTTGAAAACATCTTCTGCAGTTCCGGCATGTGAAACTGAGGGCGTGTCTTTTGATAATGCGGGAAAGCCAGAGTTGCAAATTGATAAGTGGGTTCATCCTCAATCTTATGGCTGAGGTCTATCAGCATCCCATCCTTACGAAGCTGAAATTTTAAAGGAGTTTCTGCATCAGCCCAACTCAGAAGAACTGTTATTTTTTTGGCAGATTTGTTAAGAACAAAGCTCTTAATATCCTCAGACTCATCTGCAGCAAGGACTCCCTGCCCCTTTTGCAGCACCTGCAGGCTGTTCCCCCTGTACATTTCAACAAGGGTTTCAATAAAGAACTCCTTCAGGTTTGGCCAGATATCCACATCCATTCTGAACTGCCCTGCAGTAGCCAGAGCAATGTGATTCAGCATACTCTGGTAGTCAGCACCTGCGCCAATTCCAATTGAATGAATATTTGCATTTACAATTTCCAGGTTTACAGGCAGGCTTCCGCTATAGTCAGATTGTCCGCCATCTGAACCGCAATTGCACAACCATACACCATCAGGAAAATCAGCTGCTTCAATATTGTCAATATGACGCTCATAGCATATGGCACCGCCACTGTTAATTTCAGCAACATAAACAAGCGGATTCCTGTTCTGCATCCCATCTGTAAAAAGTACAACAAACTTACGGTTGGCACTGCCCTCCATCATATCAAGAGCTGTTGCCACTCCGGCACCCATTGCAGTGCAGCCCTGAGCAGGCTGATTTTCAATTGCAAAAAGCATATCATCAATGTGATCCTCTGAAAGCACACTCTCAAGTGGACTGCCAATTGATGCATCACAGTTAAAAAAGACCACTCCCGTTCTGTCACTGCAAAGAGAATAATCCTTCCAGACATTCAACAGGGTTGATGCTGCCTCGAGGAGAAACTCAACCTTTGCTTTTGTCACCCCGTGTACTGTAACATTACCGGTCATGCTTCCCGAATAATCCACTGCCAGAACAGTATCCCATGCTGTGCGTATCTTCTGCAGATCATCCAGCCTGTGGCGAACAAAATACTCAGTATCATTGAGATCTCCGCTGTCAAAAGACAGATGCTGGCCATTGGATGTACTCAGCCTGTGCCATTTATTGGTGATAATAAAATCCCGTGATATCATATAAGAATACGGGAAACCAATGGATGGCCCAAGCATACCTGACATGTACTGGGCTGCTACTGATGATGCCCATGATCCATCCATAAGCAGCGGAAAAGTAACAGTGAGTCCAATACCCGCCAGTCTTTCTGTTATCCATTCATGAGTTACAGGCCCGCTGTGTGTACCATCAGAGCCATCCGCATAGTTGTAGATAACAGCCACAACCTGAACATCAGGATTTGCCTCATAATCACTGTAAATGTCTTGAAGATGCTGCAGCCAGGCCATACATATTCCGCACCTGATACAGATAAAAGAAAGTGCAATGGCCTTACCACTGTAATCCGAAAGAGAAACCGAACTGCCTGAAACATAATCCGTGAGATCGAAATTTGTTGGGGTATCGCAGATATTATATCCCATATAAACCTCCATTAAGTTTTATTTTGGAAAGTTCTCTGGAAAAAGGTAATACCACAAATCCCAGTATTTAATTTCCTTCATGACCGGGATACTGCAGTCTCTGAAAACAACATTCCTCTCCTCTGACGGAATAACATCTCATGTGCAATCAATCTTACACAAGCATTCAACTTTTTATATTTATATCAAAATTAAAATAACATACAACAGGAACAGTCAAGCTCTTTTCGGGAATTTAAAAGCATTAATTTGCTCTATATGAAAGATATTCATAACTGAAGCCAGAAAGATCAATTAAATAGTCTTGTGTATTATAAACTCAAAAAAAGTTCTCTGCTATTTTTGAGTTTATAATAATGATGGAGATAAGCAGAAATATCTATCAGGGTAAAAATATCTAAAAATATTAATGTGTTTGCCGGGTGGAAACTTATGACAATGAATTTCAATTCAGAATAAAATCCTCATATAATTCAAATGAATCGGCTGAGATTATTG
>CAZEJW010000311.1:0-2053 GCA_964512685.1 uncultured Leptospirales bacterium
TGGAGTTTCTCATGCCTGTTAATGAATACCTCAAAGAAGTTAAGAAAAGATATAATGCCGGAATATCAACAGAACACAGTTACAGATCTGATCTTCAGATATTGCTGACTAACCTCGTTAAGGGAATTAACGTAACCAATGAGCCGAAACGCCAGAAGTGCGGAGCACCTGATTATATTATTCAGAAAAAGCAGGTTCCTCTTGGATATATTGAAGCAAAGGACATAGGCATTGATTTAAATAAAACTGAAAAATCAGATCAGATGAAGCGCTACCTGGGAAGTCTTGAAAACCTGGTTCTTACTGATTACCTGGAGTTCAGGTTTTATAAATATGGCACCAAGGTCAAAGAAATAAAAATTGCTGATATTGAAAATGGAAAGTTTAAAGGGCTTTCTGATAATTTTGCTTCATTTGAAACCCATATAAAGGATTTCTGCGATTTTAAAGGGCAGACAATAAAGTCATCAGAGAAACTCGCTCAGATGATGGCTCAGAAAGCAAGAATGATGGAAGAAGTCATATACAAGGCAGTTTGCGAGGAAGATGAATACAATACATTAAAAGATCAGCTGGGGGCGTTCAGGCAGATTCTCATTCATGACCTTGATGAGAAGACCTTTGCGGATATCTACTCCCAGACCATTGCCTATGGCCTTTTTGCAGCAAGGCTTCATGATGAAACTCTTGAGGATTTTTCAAGACAAGAGGCGCGTGAGCTGATTCCAAAGTCCAACCCTTTCCTGAGAAATCTTTTTGACTATATTTCAGGCGCTCAGCTTGACGAGAGGGTGGTGTGGATAGTTGATGATCTGTGTGAAATATTTCGGGCAACAGACCTTCGTTCAATTCTTGAAGACTTTGGAAAGTCAACAGAACAGAATGATCCTTTTCTGCATTTTTACGAGACCTTTCTTGCCGAGTATGACCCTCGTTTAAGAAAATCTCGGGGCGTCTATTATACACCTGAACCTGTTGTGAATTTCATAGTAAGGGCTGTTGATGATATCCTGAAAGACGAGTTTAACCTTCCAAAGGGGCTTGCAGACACTTCCAAGGTTAAAGTCAAAAGAGCTGTAAAGGATGGAGTGAGCAAAAAAAAGAAAGAGCTTACAGAGGAAGTAGAAGTTCACAAGGTACAGATTCTTGATCCTGCAACCGGAACAGGAACATTTCTTTCTGAAACAGTTAAACAGATATATTCAAAATATAAAGGGCAGCAGGGAATATGGTCAAGCTATGTTGAGAACGACCTTATTCCAAGAATCAATGGTTTTGAAATACTCATGGCATCATATACCATGTGCCACCTTAAACTGGAAATGCTTCTTAATGAAACAGGATACAAACCCAAAGAGGACAGCAAACAGCCGAGGCTAAAAGTTTATCTTACAAACAGTCTTGAAGAGGCTCACCCAGATACAGGAACCCTGTTTGCAAGCTGGCTTTCACGTGAAGCAACAGAGGCAAATGAAGTAAAGAGGGAAGCACCTGTAATGGTTGTAATGGGGAATCCGCCGTACAGCGGAGAAAGCCAGAACAAGGGTACGTGGATTATGGGTCTTATGGAGGATTATAAAAAGGAACCGGGCGGAAAGGAAAAGCTGAAAGAGAAGAATCCCAAATGGATAAATGATGACTATGTCAAGTTTATGAGATTCAGCCAGTTCTTTATTGAAAAGAACAAGGAAGGGATTCTTGCGTTTATTAACCCCCACGGTTTTCTGGATAATCCAACGTTCAGGGGAATGCGCTGGAACCTGCTTAAAACTTATGACAAAATTTATACCATCGATCTGCACGGTAATTCAAAGAAAAAGGAAGTCTGCCCTGACGGAAGCAAGGATGAAAATGTATTCGATATTCAGCAGGGTGTTTCAATAAATATTTTTGTAAAGACAGGAAAGAAAAAGCCCTCTGAGCTTGGAGAGATGTTTCACCATGAATTGTATGGGGACAGGGAGAGTAAATATGATTATCTATGGCATAATTCTTTAAAAACAGTCCCGTATAAAGCAATACCAAACAAGGCTCCAATGTATTTCATGGTTCA
>CAZEJW010000312.1:0-1992 GCA_964512685.1 uncultured Leptospirales bacterium
AGGAAGTTATTTAGGATCAGAAATTTCCGTACATTTACCTGCAAAAGTATTGAAAGGAACGAAACCCACACCTGCCGGAATTCCAAACCAGCGTTCTGTCCTGAATCCTCCCCCATAAAAATCATCCAAAGGAAGATTTCCCATATTGGATATAATGCCCGAATTAGGATATCTGTTTTTTCGGTGATTATTCTTTATAAAAAACGAACTCCCTAAAGTCATGACCCATAGCGGAAGATGATACATCAGCCTGTCACCTTCATAGAAACAACAATCAAGGAGGCCTGATTTCTGCTTTTTTATATCTTCTGCAACAGACTCAGGAGTGGATTCTTTATCAACCATGATATAAATAATGTTTGTAAGATTTCCGGGTGATCTGGTCCCGTGAATCCTCGGTCTGAGATCAACCGGAACTGCAAACCTTGCATCAGAGCCCCCATTCTCTCTTATAATTTCCGATGCTGCACAGGCAATTTTCCCGAGCGTGGAGGGGTGCTTGCCATAAACTGTAACCCTTTGCCAGACAGATCCATTCACAAGACCCTTCGCCATACCTGTTGCAGAGGTAAACCGGTATGGAGCCGGTTTTCTTCTCTCGTTCTGAAGAGATCTCATTAGTGCTTCATCAGTAAGAGCGGAAGATGACCCCACCGGCATCCTCCCCTGAAGAGATGCAAAAACATCCTCAATCCAGGACATGGTTCCTCTTCCATCCATCACAGCATGGTGAGATCTGAATACAACCCGCTGTGGATTCCCTTCCAGAAGAAGTATTTCGCATACAGGTCCGTTGTTTGGACACATCGCAGTCTGAAGAAAAGGTGCATTTTCGGGACCTCTTCCATCCCACTGACTTCCATCCACTTTTCTTACTCGTGGAAAAATATCATTCTCCACCCATCGCCCTCCTGAAAGCATTCCCTTGAGAGCAACCCTTGTTCCGGGATTTGCTAATGAAGATTCAACTGCTGCCCTCTGCCACTCACCGGGAATAAACTCACCCGAACCTTCAAATATAAACTGATTCAGGGTGGGAGGAGACAGTCTGTCCGTTATAAGGAAAGACCTTTCGTTAAATGAAAGTTTTCTGGAATATTTTCTCTGCATTGTTCAGTCCATAATTATAATTAACTGCTGCCTGACTATTCATTTCTCCGGGATATCTTTTTAATCCTTTATATCTTTCTCTGCGCCTCGGTGACTCTGCGGCAATTTGATAGATGTGCAGTGCTAATCCCGTTAAAAAGATTTCTCCAGTTCCCTGAAACTTTCGCCAAAGGCTTCTGTTGAATTGTTAACGACAATAAAGGCCAGTGGGTCATGTTTTTTTATTAATCTCTTGAGGGTAATGAGTTCTCTTCTGTGAACTGCCACAAAAAGAATTTTTTTCTTTTTACCGGTATATCCCCCCTCTCCATCAAAGACAGTACAACCTCTCTTAAGATCATTGAGAACTGCATCCTTGAGCTCATCAGGAGAATCGCTGAAGATAAAAACACCCTTGCCATAAGATATTCCTTCAAGAATAAAGTCAGTGGCCTTTGATGTAACAAACAGTGAAAGCAGCCCCCAAAAAATCAAATCAGGATTTCTGAAAACTATCCCCACAAGGGATATAATGATACAGTCAATAAGGAAAAATGATGTGCCAAGAGAAAATCCAAAATATCTCCTGATAAGCAGGGCAGGGATATCACTCCCCCCTGTTGAACCGTTAAATTTTACAACCAGGCCTATACCTGAACCGAGGAGAACTGCTCCTGATATAACAGCAAGCAGCATCTCACTGGTCAAAGATACTGCCTTACCATTTGTATTGAAAATAAATTCATGAAGAAAATCCAGTTCCCAGAAACCGCTCCATGAAAAAAAATCAGTAAAAAGAGAAAGAAGAATTATTCCCCACACTGTTTTGACTCCAAACATATTGCCGAAAACAAGACTGCCGATAATAAAAAGAGGCACATTGAACAGAAGCATTGCCAGGCC
>CAZEJW010000313.1:0-1991 GCA_964512685.1 uncultured Leptospirales bacterium
TTCAGACATGAGTAATAATCAGGCCTTTGAAGAGTTCAACAGGGTAAAAAATGAAATAAATTCGGGTAAGCTGGATTCGCGAGCAAATACAGCTTCATTTGAAGGAACTGAAAAGAAGCTTCTTGAAGGGTTGAATGAAATGATCGAATCCTTAGCAGAACCACTGAAAAACTCAACATTTTATATTCAAAAAATAAGTAAAGGAGAGATCCCGGATTACATAAAAGTAAATGCTGAGGGAGATTTCAGAACTATTCAGGAAAGCCTTAATAAATGCATTGATGGACTTACAGGTCTTAATGAAGTAAATAAGGTTTTGAAAAAAATGTCAGTCAATGATCATACCATAAAGGTAGATGGATCATATGAAGGAATATACGGTGAAATTGCAAGCTCATTAAATTTTGTAAGAGACCGGCTGCTCCATGTGACTGAGACAGCTCAAAATATTTCCAAAGGGGATCTCAAAGATCTCGAAAAGTATAAGGAAATAGGGAATGGTGTTGGCAGACGTTCTGAGAATGATCGTCTTGTCCCATCATTTATTGGGATGATGGAGTCAATAACCAATCTCATTACAGACGTGGATTTTTTAGTTGATGGGGCAACGGAGGGCAGACTGGATGTAAGAGCTGATATTAATAAACATGAGGGAGCATACAGAAGACTGGTTGAAGGTTTCAATAATACTCTTGATTCAGTAATTGGTCCTCTTAATGTGGCTGCCGAATATGTTGATAGAATCAGCAAGGGAGATATTCCTCAAAAAATCACAGATGATTACAATGGTGATTTTAATGAAATTAAAAATAATCTCAATCAGTGTATTGATGGCCTTGGTGGACTTGTTGAGGCTGATGCAGTTCTTAAAAGGATGGCTGTCAATGACCTTACAGAAAAAGTTGAAGGTAATTATGTTGGAATATATGCAGATATTGCTTCTGCAGTAAATGATATAAGGGAAAGGCTTCTGCATATAACTGATACCGCACAAAATATTTCTAAAGGGGATCTTGCTGACCTGGAGGCTTACAGAAGTATTGGTAATGGACTCGGACGCCGTTCTGAAAACGACAGACTTGTACCTTCATTTATTAAGATGATGGAGTCTATTCAGTATCTGATAAACGATGTTTACAATCTTGTTGACGGAGCTATTGCAGGTAAACTCGACGTTAGGGTAGATTCTATGAAGCATGAGGGCGGTTTCAGAAAAGTCATGGAAGGTCTGAATGAAACTTTGGATGCTGTTGTATCTCCACTTAACGTTGCTGCTGAATATATCGATAGGATCAGTAAGGGTGATATCCCGGAAAAAATCACAGATGACTACAAAGGTGATTTTAATGAAATTAAAAATAACTTAAACCAGTGTATCGACGGACTCGGCGGATTAGTGGAAGCGAATGAAGTGTTGCAGAAGGTCGCAGCGAATGACTATACAATGAAAATAATGGGAAGTTATGAAGGTGTTTATGCCCAGGTTGGTGGTGCTGTAAATCAGGTTATTGAACGTCTTCTTCATATACAGAATATTGTGAATAATGTAGCGAAGGGAGACCTCTGTGATCTTGATGCCCTTAAAAAGGGAGGAAAAAGATCTGAAAATGATCAGATGATTCCAAGTTTCATTGAAATGGAAGAGGCAATGCTGCATGTGGCAAACGTAGCTTCTGAGATAGCACAGGGAAATCTCATAGTTGAGGTAAAAAAAAGATCGGATCAGGATTCATTGATGATAGCTTTGGAAAAAATGGTTGAAGATCTAACCAGGTTCGCAACTGATGTTCAGGTTTCGGCAGAACAGGTTGGCGCAGGTTCAGAAGAGTTGAGCGCAGGAGCTCAGGAAATGGCACAGGCAGCAAATGAACAGGCCTCGAGTATAGAAGAGGTTTCCAGCTCTATGGAAGAGATGAATAGTTCTGTCTCCCAAAACGCAGATAATGCAAAAGAGACTGCCTCAATATCCGAAAAGGCGGCAGGAGATGCAA
>CAZEJW010000314.1:0-1968 GCA_964512685.1 uncultured Leptospirales bacterium
ATTCGAATGGCGCATTATGGATTTAAAAAAAAGTTGATTTTTGGATTTTCCCTGACATTAAGTCTGTTGAGCAGTTTTCAACCTCTCCTCAAGAATTTCTGCTACCATCTTCCTTAACTGGTCCGGATTTGAAAGGACGTCCTTTGCCATATCCTCAATTGTTATAGTGGCTTCGTCTGTGAGTGATGCGCAGCAATTGTTGCAGAATTTAGCTTTTGGAGGGTTTATTGTCATGCATTTTTGGCACATCACCGGCTCAAGTGCATGATTTTCTTTCTCACCTTTCTGAACGATGCCATAGCTTCCGAGAACTTCACGGTCGATGTCCCCGCCGGTCAGGTGGGCGTATGTATGAAACATTTTTGTGTTAATGTTTCCCCACATCATCAGCTTGATTACGGATTCGTTCATTCCCTCGCTTATAAGGTGGGTTATTCTGCTGTGTCTGAATATGTGCGGCGTTATGTGTTTTTCTATTCCCGACCTCTTAGTTAACCGGTCAAGTATTTTCATTACAGCCCCGTGTTTTAACGGGGTTTTTCTGTGTGATATAAAAACAAGTGCATCATCTTTTGAATCGAACGGGTAGTCCTGCCGCCATGCGGAGAAGTAAGGCTTTGTCATCACAAGTCTGACATAACGCTGTGTGTTACATTTTGTATCCTCGACTGTGAGAATAACACCATAATCATCAAATTTTACCCTTCCCCACGTAAGCCGTGCAATTTCACCGATTCGGCATCCGGACTCATAGAGAAGTGCTATTAATGCACGGTCTCTTGAAGACATGCACGCTTTTAACAGCGCTTCTATTTCTTCTTTTGATAAAAGCTGGTCAGGTTGTTTTGTTTGTGAATCAATCCTCGGAGGTCTGATTCTCATTATTTTTTCTTTGGGCAGCGATGAGTAATTATTCTCTATCAGCCATAACGAGAACCTTTTCAGAAAAATGATATAATCGTGAATGGTGTTCGTTTTGTAAGGCAGACCCTTTTTGGTTTTTGCCTGTTTTAAATCAGAGATTGCTTTGTAAACGTCAGAGATGTTTGCGTCTCTGTATGGAGTGATAAAGCGTCTCCAGTTAACAAGTGTATAGATTATCTTGTTTGTTCTCAGAAGTCCGATGTTTTGGGATGCCTGGACCTCGGTTATGAATTCATAAATGAGATCAATATCATCCTGACTTATTCGATCTTCTGCCAATGCGTTTTCAAATGATTTGTCTGCGTACTCAGACTTGACGTAATGAAAATTACTGTCATTTCGGGTGGGTGCTGTGATACTTCCCATGAAAGAAAATCAGAATAAGAATATAAAAGAGTTTGGGGGGGGATTTGAACGTGAATTCTAAAAGCCAAGGCCCAGATTTGAACTGGGGTGTAGTCGCTCTGCAGGCGACCGCGTGGCCACTCCGCCACCTTGGCAGGTTGCCTACTTACATTGACCTACAAAAGTTAAAAGATATCGGTTTTGACCTGAAAAAAGATCAGATCTGACAGTCTGCAATCTGACTCATCATCCTGCCCAAATCCGAAAGAGTTACTGATATATTTCTTCCTTTTCTGTTTTTTACAACAAACCCGCTCCCTTCAAGTACTTTAAGATGGTGGGAAACACGGGATCTCTCCTTGTAGAACTCATCAGAATACTTATCAATTGAAGGTTTTATTATCATGATAAGCTCATCTAAGGATTACACTCCTTCATCTATTGCTAAAACGATCTGCATCTGTTCATCACGGAGAAAGCAGACCGGAAGAACCGGAACTTCAATAACCTCTTCTATCCCAATCTCCTTCTCATCCGAATTATATTTTGGAATTGAGGTAACTACCCTTGATTTTGTAATTGAACCTGCAATATAGGCTGAAACTGCAAAAGTCCTGAGAGAGCCGCTTATATTTATTACAACTTCAGACCCTGATTTTTCTTCTTTTTTTATAATACCAATTATCTGTAAAGCGCCCC
>CAZEJW010000315.1:0-1956 GCA_964512685.1 uncultured Leptospirales bacterium
AAAACTGAATAACACCGCCTTTTTCAACTATAGAAGGATCAGCAATCTGCAGAGACTCCTTTAACAGAAGAAAACATCCTTCAAAACTTTACCCTCTTTGCCAGTGATAAAAATCATCACTTTTATCCTTATCAATAAGGATGAAAAAGTCAAGAAAATAATGGAGGTGTTTATGTGAGTCGAGGGGCTATCTTCCCTTTTCCCAGTCCCAGGCTGTTTTTATAATGAAATCGATATCATTGTATTCAGGTTTCCACCCGAGTTTATTCTGAATTTTATCACTCGATGCAATGAGTTCTGCAGGGTCTCCTTCTCTTCTGGCTGTTTCTTCCACAGTAAAATCAACACCAGTCACTTTTTTTGACACATCGATTATCTCCCTTACAGAGAAACCGCTTCCGTATCCAAGATTGAAAACATCGCTTGAGCCTCCATCAAGCAGATACTCCAGAGCTGTTATGTGAGCGCCAGCAAGATCGTTTATATGAATATAATCCCTCACTCCAGTGCCGTCCGGTGTAGGATAGTCTGTTCCGTATATCTGAAGCTTTTCGAATTCACCTTTGGCAGTCTTGAGAGCGCGGGTTATAAGATGAGTTGACTCCTTATACATTTGGCCGAGCTGGCCCTCAGGGTCTGCACCTGCGACATTGAAATACCTGAGCGCAACATAGTTAAGACTGGCTGCAATGGAAAGGTCACTCAGAATCTGTTCAACAAATCTCTTTGAAGCTCCATATGGATTTATGGGCACAAGCGGGGCCTCTTCTGTTACAGGTACAGATTCAGGTGTTCCGTATACTGCCGCTGTTGATGAAAATATAAACTTATTAATGTTTTTTTCAACAAGAGTTTCAAGAAGATTCATTGTGTTGACTGTATTATTCCTGTAATACTTGATAGGCTTTGTTACTGATTCGCCAACCTGAATAAATGCCGCAAAATGGAGAACTGCTTCTGGTGAGTATTTATCAATAACATCTGACATGAATGCCCTGTCACCAGCATTACCCTGCACGAAATCCCCGTAGAGAACAGAATCCCTGTGCCCCGAAGAAAGGTCATCAACAACCACTATATCATATCCTGCCTTTCCAAGCAGTTTCACTACATGCGAACCAATATATCCGGCACCGCCGGTAACCATAATTTTCATAAGAATAAACCTCGTTTCGTTAGTTAGTATGTTTATATGTTTATAAGCCAGCATAAACAAACGCCATGCTTCGGTAAGCTTCCTTCGACAAGCTCAGGGCAAGCAAAAAGCCTTGCTGTTAATTAACCGGTTTTACAAACGCAACGCCCGCTGAGCCCGTCGAAGCGTTTCCCTAAATGCAACGCCCGCTTCGCTCGATAAACACAGATTAAAGATGACTTAAATCAATGTCTTGCCCACTCTCTTTATATGTTCCCTCAATTTTGCATTATCAATCTTTTCCAGGTTTATAACATCGAAAAAATACGGGAGATTAGTCTCTTCATTAAGACAGTATGAAACCCTGCTTTCATCACCCAGGATTGCGATATCAACATCACTGCCTCTTTTATAATTTCCCATGGCACGTGAACCAAAAATAACACCTCTGGACACAGCATTATTCTGCAGTATCCCGCATATTGTTTTAAGCTCACTGTCTGTTAATCCGTACATATCTCATCCCTGAATTTATGATAAAGATATTCAAGCAACAGAAAATATTCATCTTTTATTTTTTTGTAAATCCTGTCTGCTGTTGCCTGTTCATAAGTATGTGTTGTTAGATTCCTGTCAGTAAGTGCATCAATCCATAGAGAACCGTTTTTAATAAGATTGATACTGAAAGACCTTTTAATTGATTCACGAGGAGAATTTACTTCATACCCCTGATACTCCAGATAATCCTTCATCAGTTTCCATGAGAGTTCAAAGGTAACTTCAAAAAACTGAATAACACCGCCTTTTTCAACTATAGAAGG
>CAZEJW010000316.1:0-1005 GCA_964512685.1 uncultured Leptospirales bacterium
TATTCCAGCTGGTCTTTGCAGGACTGGCCCTTGCAATTCTGACATCAGGACTTGCTGAAAGGGTAAAACTCAGTTCATTCATAGTATTTGGCCTTCTTTGGACAACACTCGTCTATGATCCCCTCGCACACTGGGCGTGGGGAGGCGGATGGGCTTCACAGCTGGGTGCGCTTGACTTTGCAGGCGGAACAGTGGTTCACATAAGTTCAGGTTTTGGAGCACTTGCTGCAGCACTCATAATTGGAAAGCGTCTCGGATTCGGCCAGGAATCCATGAAACCATCCAATATCCCACTAACACTGCTCGGAGGAGCATTACTGTGGTTTGGATGGTTTGGATTTAATGCCGGCAGTGAACTTGCAGCAGACGGAATAGCCGCAAACGCATTTGTGGTTACAAACATTGCCGCATGTGCAGGAGCCCTTGCATGGATGGGAGCATCATCAATTCACGGAAAGCCAAGTTCACTGGGTATGATTTCAGGAGCGGTTGCAGGAATGGTTGCAATTACACCCGCAGCAGGATTTGTTAATACAACGTCCGCAATCGCAATCGGCCTCATCGCAGGACTGGTCTGTTATGGAGCACTACTCTTCCGTGTAAAGAAAGGCCTTGATGAATCACTTGACGCATGGGCAATACACGGTGTCGGAGGTTTCTGGGGCGCAATCGCAACAGGTATCTTCTGCACAGCTGCCATAGGCGGCGTGGACGGACTTATTTACGGAAATGCAAACCAGTTATTCATACAGATAATAGATGCTGTCGCAGCTATGGGATATGCATTCGTCGTAACATACGTGCTTGCACTGATTGTCAATAAAACAATAGGTCTTCGCGTGGATGAAGATGAAGAATATGTAGGACTGGATATCGCACAACACGGTGAATCCACCTATATTTAAGGAGTGGTTATACATGAAAAAGATCGAAGCAATCATTCGTCCTGAAAAATTTGAAAAAATCTCTGATGCCCTTCTGGAAAAAGGGTATCATGCAATGACA
>CAZEJW010000316.1:1035-1950 GCA_964512685.1 uncultured Leptospirales bacterium
TTGCACTTCAGTTTCGCGGCAAGGAAATAATGGTAAATCTTATTCCAAAGATTAAAATTGAAATGGTTGTTCCCGAAAAAGATATTGATGAAGTTACAGAGATTATCAAACAGAATGCCTATACAGGTAAAAATGGTGACGGGAAAATCTTCCTTTACAATGTGGAAAAGTGTATTGAGGTTAGACCAAACTGAATACTGATTGAAAAGGCCAGAGAAGATAAGAAATTTCAAAAACACCAGTCACGAAAAAAGTTCAGGGAAAATTACCTGAATTTTTCTCCAGACTATTACTTCAGACAGCAAAAATTCCCTGATCTTTTTATCAGTAGTTCTAAATTTGGAGGTAAAAATGAGCAAATGTGAATTAATAATCGGAAAGATAAAAGATGAAAGCTGGAAATTAAGGTGCGAAGGTTTTTTGGAAATAGGTTCATCGTTAAAACCTGAAGATATAAATGAGCTGATATCTCTTCTTAAAAATGAGAGATGGTTTATTCGTGAATCTGTTAAAGAGAGTATGTCATCAATTACTGATACTGACACTTTAAAAGCAATTGATGAGTCATTAAAAACTCACAGGTGGTTTATCCCATACGGCATAAGAGCTCTGATAAAAGCAGGATATAACCCGGATCTAAATACTATAATAGAAGCTCTTTACGATGAGAATCCTGTCATCCGCTGTTATGCAGCTGAAGCTCTTGCAAAAATAAAAGATGAGAAATCATTGCCGGCTTTAAGAGACTCCCTATTAGATGAAAATATGGAAGTAAGGAAAAAAGCAACTATAGCTATTAATAAAATATCAGATTATAAACATTCGGGTTCAACAAAAAGCATGGAAATGAATGTTTAGGAATAATAAAATTATTTTTAATTGAAAGGATTTTCTTTTTAACCGGATTTTCAATAT
>CAZEJW010000317.1:0-1617 GCA_964512685.1 uncultured Leptospirales bacterium
AATGTATAATCACTGTAGAGGTTTATTCTTTCAGAGGCGTTTTCAAATCGGGTCTGAGCCGGGATGAAAACTGCATCCTTGTTAAAATATCTCGCTTCCCAGAAAGAGTTATATCCTCCTCCTGTTATAATAAAATCAAATGCATTGAAATAATCAACAACAGGGAAAATTCCTCCTCTGTAATTTGTTGTGTAAACGAGATTGTAGCCAATGTCTGCAAAGTATGAATAGGCTTTTATCACCTTCTCGAAATCGCCAGGATGCCCGTTATATGCTATAAGTGCCTGGCGGGAGTTTGAATCAAGGCCGAGTTTTTCAAGGGCTTGTTCCCTGGAGAGGATTTCATCCCGGTTTCGAATAATTATGGGATTTATTTCTTTCATATTCATTGGAAATTCGAAAGGTTCTGTTTTTAGTAAAAGATCATATTGATCAGGATTGAATACAAGTTCCTGTTTTTTTGTTTTTATCCTGAAAAAACGGGGAGAAACAAGCCGGCAGGTGAAAATTTTTTTACATGACAGCCTGTCTATAAATTCATGAAGAGGAAACCACAGAAGATCTACAAGGAGTACATCAGGAGCAAGCTCATTTAAAGACCTGTAGATAATGGAATTGTGAAATGAATCCTTATCAACATCATCTTCATTTTCAACAGGAGTGTATACCCCATTAAATCCTGATTCTTTTACAAGTTGTCCAAATGATGCACTGTGAAGTATGGTATATTCACAGTGCATGCCAGCGCGCCTGAGAGCATTGCCGATAGATATGCCTTTAACTATTCTGCCTGACCCGGAGAGTCCGGATGTATAATATACTATCTTCATCAGCAGAAATAAAAGAATCTGAAATCTGTTTCCCCGATTTCAGATGGATAAAAGGTATCCCATTCTGAACCTTCCATATCATTAAAAGAAGTTAGCCATTTAAGAAAGCTCAATTTGGGTAACGTCGCTGACATGAGAATAAATTTTATGTTGTAACCTGCAAGAAATCTTCTTGGACCTTTAAATTCATCTGCTGAACCAGAAGGTGTGTGAAACTCGGCAGTTTTTGTTCCTGTTAAAGTATATTGAATGACTTTGTTTTCAGTTCCTGAAGCGAAGTTTGCTACATAGAGATAGCCTTCTTTATACATTACATCCCATGCAGTACCAAGACCTGTAATAAAGGCTGCTGAACTTCCTGTTGCCGGATCGATTCTGGTTATTTCTGTGTTTCTGGCAACGTAAAGATAACCATCATCAGCAATTGTGAGTCCTCGTATTGTACTGCCGGGGGTTGAAACGGTTGTTGCTCCAGACCCTGAATCAGCTTCTTTTTTGTAGACTGTTGATGATGTGGCAAAATAGAGGATGTCATTATTTTTATCAAAAGTTAATGCAACCAGGCCGGAGCTGAATCCTCCTGCAAATTCTTCTGCCTGGGGATTAGTGAAATCATTTATCCTTAAAATAATATTTTCAGTTGTACTCGCAATAGTCACATTAGTTATTTTTTTTGCCAAGTGTGATCTACCTTTTATAAACACATGCATCTTTTCATAAATTGGGAGTTCTATATCATCATCTTTATAATATCGACACTGTTAATCTTCGTCTTTTTACTGTATAT
>CAZEJW010000317.1:1627-1948 GCA_964512685.1 uncultured Leptospirales bacterium
AATAATATCCTGTCCGGTTGTTGCATAGTTGTTAGCTATGTAAATTCTTCCCCTGTTGTCAAAGCAAATGTCATATGGCACAAACTGATATGAAAAAACAAATGAACTGTGGACTGAGTGATCCAGATCTGTCCAGCCTGTTCCGTTCATGTCATTTATCTGGACAATTCTGTTCCCATTTGCATCAGGTATCACAATCTTTGTCTCATAAATCAGCATGTCAATGTTTATGGTTTTTATTTCCCCTGATTGCAGGTCAACTGAGGATTCGCCTCTCAGTGTTGCAGATGGAGTGGATGCAGAGAGTGTGAATTTTCTGTC
>CAZEJW010000318.1:0-1926 GCA_964512685.1 uncultured Leptospirales bacterium
GGACAAAAGAATTATTTTCATGGAAAAGAATCCCTCAACCGGCATAGACAGAATAACATCAATAGATGACATGGAAGGATCAAATCCAAAGTATTTTGGAGAAACAGGCTCAGGAACAGCCCAGTTCAATTTTTTTGACTATTCCATGTAGTCCTTTTATATCTGATTTTTCTTCTGCTCCCCAGCTGGTGATTGATCATTACCAGTTGGGAATTCACTTATATTAAAAAAGGGATGTGGAATACCCATAAATAATACATGTAGTAAAACTATAAGACTTCTGCCTACTGACTGACTTCATTACAAGATCTTAGCTGTAAAGTCTGAGCCCTAACCCCGGCATGTACTGAGACCCAAACCATACTGATCAGAATCATTCCCATATATGGGGCGACACCCATCCCTTATATGGGGAGACACCCGTCCCTTATATGGGGAGAAACCCGTCCCTTATGTGGGGCGGATTCTGAGTCAGCAATGTCTGAATCACAGCTCAGGCAAATTTTAAAAGGGCTTCACCCTGTTATTCTTATTTACAGGCTTGCATTTATCCTGATTTACATATATTATTTAAGCATAACAGGATAACAACGGAATAGAAAGGCAGGTTTATTATGAAAAACAGGGCTATGGTTTTCATATTTATTTTCTCGCTCCTTTTAATGTTCTCATGTTCAACAGAAGATACTGCTCGCGTTACAATAAAAACAGGACTGTCAATACAGAAGCAGACAACACAGATGTCAATTCCTGACAGGATTATGTCAATATTCTCGACAGAGCTCTTTGCTGCAGAACCACCGTCGAATATATCAAGTCTCACACTAAGCATAACAGGACCGGGAATGGAAGATATTAATTACACATCACAGCCGGTCTCTGAAATAAAACTGGATGTACCTGCAGGAGCTGACAGAAAATTCACACTCTCTGCATCCACTCCATCTGCAACACTGAGAGGCGAAGCCACAGTTGACCTCCAGTCAGGAGAAATAAAAACCATAAGCATTGACATGCTGATCTATGAGACCAGAATTATCCTGCCTGACAGGAACAATAACAGAATAATTCAAATAGATGATATTGATGGAACTGGCTGGAAAGAGCTCAACCATACACCATTTTCAGCCATTGGGCTTCCCAATGCATCCCAGTTTGTTCCATATGATACCTGTTTTGACAACAGGGGAAGAATATACATTGCAAACAATGGTTTTTCTACTGGCGAAGATATTATAATAAGGATAAACGACTTTGACAATCCAGGCGCAGAGGTCTTTGCAACCGGCAGTGGAAGCGGGCCTGTAAGTGTGGCTGTTAATAAAAAGACTGATTATGTTTACTTTGCCACCACAACAGCACTGTACAGAAAACATACAGATTCAGCAGCCTCTGCAGAACCTATCAGTTTCACTGCTACAAGCCCAAACATAAAAGGCATAACCCTGGACAATGATGGATTTGTCTATATGGCTCTTTATACCAGCAGTGGAAACCAAATTCTCAAAATTAATACTGAACTGGCTTCTGGAAATACAACTGTTCTAGTGGGCAGCGGTCTGTCAACCGCATGGGATGTTTTATTCAGGGATTCATATTTATATGTTGCCAACCAGAGCGCTG
Organism: uncultured Leptospirales bacterium; assembly: GCA_964512685.1. Taxonomy (GTDB): domain Bacteria; phylum Spirochaetota; class UBA4802; order UBA4802; family UBA5550; genus CAZEJW01. The sequence goes on from CAZEJW010000318.1 coordinate 1,624, forward strand.
TTGCAGCAACAGAGAACAAGGTGCTCAGGTATACCCTGTCAGGAGAATCTTCCGGTTTTCTTCACCAGCCTCCGGATTCATCTGATTCTCTTGCAGGGCCAAGGAGATTCGTTGCCATTTTAAACAGGCGTTTCTGGCTGATTGATCACGCCGAAAGTGGCCCCCCAAAAAGGCTCCTGAGTTTCAATGATTTTTCAGGAGAAGACTGGCAGAGTTATAATGGGGAATCACCTTTTCTTTTTTATTCCGCCTGCTGATTCATGAACATTGTCTACTATACATCAGGTACTACAGGATCAGGAA
>CAZEJW010000319.1:0-1909 GCA_964512685.1 uncultured Leptospirales bacterium
GGGTTTTGTACAGGCAGGTTCTGTACAGGCGGGTTTTGTACAGGCTGGTTTGAACCCCGCCTCTACAACAAAAAATAAAATCATTCCTCTTTATTTCTCCTTGTTCTTTTGAAAAATACCTTCATCTCATCTGCAATAACATTGAGACCTGGAACCTTGTCGCGGTTCTGCTTAACTGCAGCATAGATCTCAAGCGCACCCGTCATGGCATCAGAATTTGCCGCTAAAAGCGTGTTGTCTATGCTCTCGGCAAGTTCATTTACCTGGTTTGCAATGAGGGTAAGGTCATTGGCCAGTTCACAGTCTCTTCTGAACTCTTCAATGTCGAACACCGCAGGCATTATTTCAGGGTGGTCGTTAACTGCAGAGTAAGCCCTGTCAATAAAAGGGAAAGATGAATTTGAAGCCTTGAGAAGAGCCTTGATTTCATCTGTCTGCAGTGTAAGAAGAAAATTGAGCTGCTGTTTCACTTCACCCAGTTTCAGGATGATGTCTTCTTTTACTTCCGGAGAGATTACTGCTGATACTAAATTTTGAGATGGCATGAAAATCCTCCTGTAAAAATTTTTTTTGAAAATACAATGAAACATTATATGAAAATCATACATGAATCATTTACCGGAGATTATTCCTTTACCTCAGCATCCCGTGAGCGTTGCCGCAGTATGCGGCGTTTATAATTTTCTTTTTTTTTTGGGAATAAATAACCGTTCATTTCCCGGTTTTGTACAAAAGGATATGTTTAATATGGTGTATATAAATATGTATAATAGTATTAATCAAGAATTTTTTATGCTAATTTGTAGTTTTTGACAGGGTAAAGAGGATAGCAGGGGATGGGGAGATGATTTGGGAGAGATTTGGGGGATGAGAAGATTCTGGGGAATTATAAATCATGCCGGATTAAATCGTTTTGTTCTTTCCGTTAAGCAATGGTTTTAGAAAAAACCAACGCAACAGGCATTACGGCAAAATCTTGACCTTACAGGGGATGTATGCTCATAAGTATATTGCTTGAAAATATTGAATACTTTCACTATATTAGAAAAAAATTATTAAAGGAAATATTATGACTAATATACAGAGAATTGAGCAGGAAATCAGTAATCTTTCTTCTCATGAACTTGCAGAGTTCCGGTCATGGTATGAAAAGTTCGATGCTGAAGTGTGGGACAAACAGCTTGAATCAGATATAAAATCCGGTAGTCTTGAAAGTCTCGCAAAAGATGCGATTGATGATTATAATAAAGGGAAGTGTAAAAAGCTATGAATCATTACGCTTCTCCTGCTTTCTGGGAAAGATATAATCAGCTTCCAAAAGAAATACAAAAATCAGCAGACAGAAATTTTGAGCTTTTAAAACAAAACATTAATCATCCCTCCCTCCATTTAAAAAAAGTAAAAAATTATTTTTCAGTTCGAATTGGAATCCATTACAGGGCTCTTGCTATTGAAGTTGATGATGGACTATTATGGTTCTGGATTGGCTCTCATGCTGAGTATGATAATCTATTATAGAAGTCTGTATTTAATTTTTCTTACAGGCCATAGTTTCCGGGTATAATCTCGTTATCTCATTTTTATCTCCACATCTCCTTCTCTTTAACTGTCAGAACAGGATTTTCAGGATTACAGGATGGGCAGGATTAAGATTGTCTGAACTGTGATTTGCATGATTAAATGATTAAGATGATTGAAGAGGAAGATCCCCCCAACGCTGAACAGAAGGCTTTCTTTAAAAATTCATTGATATAATAGCACTGTATTGTAATGGTGCACTTAACGGTTTTTGCAGGGCTTGTCTGAATCGTGAGAATAAATGCATAAAAATGCCTGCCTGTTAATAAATATTGATGGAGTTTCTCATGCCTGTTAATGAATACCTCAAAGAAGTTAAGAAAAGATATAA
>CAZEJW010000320.1:0-1893 GCA_964512685.1 uncultured Leptospirales bacterium
TACACCCTGCCAATATCGGGGCACTCACTCAGGAGGTGCCCCTACACCCTGCCAAGATCGGGTTCTACCTTGCCAATATCGCCTTCTACCCGGCCAAGATCGCCTTCTACCACGCCAATATCGCCTTCTACCCGGCCAAGATCGCCTTCTACCCTGCCAAGATCGGCTCCTACCTCGTCAAGATCGGCTTCTACCTTGCCAATATCGCCTTCTACCCGGCCAAGATCGCCTTCTACCTTGCCAATATCGCCTTCTACCCGGCCAAGATCGCCTTCTACCCTGCCAAGATCGGCTCCTACCTCGTCAAGATCGGCTTCTACCCGACCAATATCGGGGCACTCACTCAGGAGATGCCCCTACACCTTGCCAGGGTCGCATCCTTCCCTCTCAGGCTTACTTACATATATCTAAATAAAGATCACCCTCCCAACCCTCCCGTCAAGGGAGGGCTATATTGAAAGAAAGGGTTGCAAAATAACAAACATTACTTACCACCTCACCTCCCCCCTGACGGGGGAGGCCGGATGGGGGTGAGAAAAATCTGCAAAAGGATAATATCTATCAATCCTTTTCAAAACTTTCACACAACAAAGGAGTCAACTATCTTGAGGATACACCTGCATGGCAAACAAGTCAAGATCACAGAGAATATAATCAGCTCATCATTAACAGGCTTTATCTTCAGTATTTATTCCTAAAATACTTTTTAGTGCAAACGGAAGAATATTATTGCCCCGCCGCCTTCGTCGGCGGGGGCAATAGAGTTTTTTCTTCTACAATAAAGTTTAGGAATAAACACTGCTTTATCTTCCTTTTCCCATAAGAGTTAGAATAAAGGGATTTTCATCAGAATCATTATTGCCTATTGTCAACTGAACTGTAACCTTATCAGTTTGAACCGGAGTAAATGTCAGAGTAAAAGAAGTGGACTCCTGTGGCGCCAGGTTAAAATCCATTGAACCTGTATTTATTACAAATGAACCTGTTGGATCATTTATACTGATTCCGGAGATAGTCAGGTTAGCAGAACCCCGGTTTACAATCTGAAAAGGAACAGGAGAACTGCTCGTTCCTATAGGAAGATTACCAAAATTATACACATTGCCTGAAGGCAGTTCCAGGTTGCTTTCGTAAAGAGCGAACTCAGGTTCTGCTGATGCAAGAGATACACCGTAGAGATTGATTATAAAGGGATTTTCATCTGAATCATTGCTGTTTATCTGTATATACGCGTTCTTCTCACCAGTTGATGAAGGGCAGAAATCAACAGTAAACTGGGCTTCACCTGACATGACCAGGTTTAAAGGTGAAGGATCAGAAATACTGAATTCAGAACTGTTTGTGCCAGCAAGAGTCAGTGGATTGCTGACAGTAAGATTATCAACACCGTCATTCCTGATAACAAGAATATATGATGTGCAGGCACCTGTAGTAGATGTTCCTGTATCGAATGTATCTCCGCTTTGTAACAGCACGCCTGTCTGGTCTTCAAGAACAGTTATCTCAGAACTTGAAGCTCCTGCTGTTGTAAAATTCCATGCATACTGAGCTGCAAGAGAATCACCAACAAGGCTTTTAATGCCTTCTGTAAGAACAACTGAATAGGTTGTACCAGGCGAGAGATAAGAAGACGGTGTGAATATTACTCTTTTATCAGCTGCGCTGTATGTATAATTGCCGCTGACTGTTCCGCTGTTCATCATAAAGGTGCCTGAATTAACAGTGGTCATTTCAATATTGTCATCAAAGATTACTTCAACTGTCTCATTTATACCCACATCAGCAGACCCTCCAGCCGGGTTCACTGATACAACAGATATATTGTAAACAGGCAGGTCATCAACAGTATCAGGATCATTGACCTTATCCCAGACCTGCTGGTCGGTGCATACA
>CAZEJW010000321.1:0-1864 GCA_964512685.1 uncultured Leptospirales bacterium
ATGCCGACAGGCCAGAAGGAATACGATGAGACCGGCGTTATAAACGCAGAAGATTATCCATTCCAGGTTGAATCCATATCTCAGAATCTTACTGTAAGGAGCCTTGTTGCTGTAGGGCCAACATTCAACAACAGGGTGATTGATATTTTTCTCAATTATGTTTATTCCAGGACCTATGAGTATGAGGGATTCAGTCACAAATGGGCAGAGGTGTCGAGAAACCTTTCATTCGATTACATGAAGGAAAATCCCCAGCTTGCAGACTACAGGGCTCTGTGTGCAATAGCTTCTGCGCCGGAAATCTTGCCTGATGACCTTGAGCCTAATTTCTACAGCGGTGAGTTGGGAGGTTCTTACAGTGATCTTGCAACAGAACTCATCTGGCTGCTTTCACATAATGTTGACATAGACCTCAAGGAGAGAACCAGCACAGGCTGCCGTGAAAATGCAATAAGAATGGCAGACGGAAATGCAAGCCTTGCAATAGTTCAGGATGACCTGTTTCATTTTTATGAAAAGAATGAAGTTATGATGGACAGTTTAAAGGTGGCATCCATGAAGAAGATTATGCCTCTGCATTATGAGTATCTGCATTTGCTGGTACATACCGGAACTATTGCCAGTATTGAGGCGTGCAGAGGTGCAGGTGCTAATTATATCAATGTTGGACCTAAAACATCAGGTACTTTTGTTACTGCAATGACTGTAATGAAAAGTTATGGATTTATTGAAACAGATGAAATTCACTACAGTTTTGATTCTCCAGGTGACGCTGTTAGCAGAGTTAATGCCGGTATTTTTAGTGGCAGGATATATCATGCCATGTTTGTAATGTCCGGGGTGCCCTACTACAGGTTCTACTCCCATGATACATGGAACGTTGTAACCGAGTTGAATACCTCTTCTCTGATTTCACCATCTTTTAATGGAGATGTTCCATATCCTTATTCTTTTGACGGTACAGGTAAAATCTATGGTAGCGGTTCAGCTTATCAGGATTATCCATATCCTCCAAGCGCTCTCGGTTCAGCTTCAATCAGTACTATCAGAGTGAGAGGATTGCTGGTTGCATCACCTGCTTTTAATGACAGCAATATAGGGGTTTTTATAACATCTGCATTCAGAAAGGCAGAGTATATGACAAATCCTGTTGATCCGGACCAGTGGGCAGATTATGAACCGGATCAGTTGTGGATACCAATACGAAAAAACAATATAAAAGTTGCATCTGATCATAGTGCATATAAAGCAACAGATCCAAACAGGGATTCTCTTGAAGATTTAGGAGTATATGATTCAATCACAGGCGCAAAGGATTATTTTGTAATGTATCCCTTTGGATGGACAAAGAAGGCAACTGAATACTACCTGACACTGTTCCCTGAAAATAACTAAAAGGTACTGACATGAAAACAATAAAGATAATACTTTCTGCGATTATACTGCCTGCAATGTTTTTTCTCACAGGCTGTTTTCTCATAGACGACAGCAGTGTTGCAAAGAATGATTATTCCATTCAGGGGATTGCTGCTCCATTGGAAACAACACGTGGTGCTGCATACAGTCCTGATTCAATTCAAAACAGGAAGGTGCATATAGGCCATGACCTTCCTGTTGATATTGAGCTTACTGCTGAATATGCTGAAGATGATATTCCTGTTCAGTTCTATCTTCTCAATATAAATGACATTGAAGAGGTAGAAGACGGTATTGGTGATATCGCAGATGTAAGAATGTACTATATTGACCGTACACCAATGACAACCATTGATCATATTGATGCAGGTACTAATACATATTACCTTACAATAAACATTCCTTCGAATGATTCAAGAGACCCGCTTACAGGTGATTATAAAACAGG
>CAZEJW010000322.1:0-333 GCA_964512685.1 uncultured Leptospirales bacterium
CACTCCAAAAGAGAGAAGAATTTTCTTTGCCCCTTTTAGTGATCTTATCTTTTCAAGAAGTGCGGTCTTATTCCCGCCTGCAAAAGAGTAGTCTTCATCTGATGTCAGAATACAGAGATCACCTATGCCGCAGACACCAAGTGACTCTTCTGCAATAAGCCACCTGTTTTCATCGTAAGCATACAATGCAGAATTTATAACAGATGCGGGAGTTATGCTTTTTTTATAAATTACTTCATTCTCCGGGATTTTACAGGTTCCCGTTGAAGTATGCAGAACACCTTTTCCTTTAATAATATGAGACAGGGCAAATGCGGTCGTTGTTTTACCGCG
>CAZEJW010000322.1:436-1851 GCA_964512685.1 uncultured Leptospirales bacterium
GTGTGTGATTACAGGCGTATCTGAGTAATTCAGGAGAGGGTGCCCGGGATTTAGGTGTACAGGTGCAACAATCAGATCATATGTAATTTTTAAGGCAGCATCTTCAGAGATTCCCGTCTCATGTCTGTAAATGTCAACCATATCGCATTTATGGCCGCATATCTCAAGATGAGTGGCTATCTCTTCGCCGCCGTGAATGGTGTCAAGCACCAGAATGTACATAAAAAATAAAAAAATTAAAGATATTTCTCGGTTGCCTGCTTTGCACTTGAGATCATGAGGTCTGCAAGCATGGGGTTTTCGCCGATTGGGTGTGCATATACGAGCGGGACTTCGCCTTTCTCGGTTGCAAATGTGCCTCTGTGGCTTCCTTCTTTAAGTCCGAGTATACCGGGGATGTCTTCATCGATATGTACTCCTCTTGCAAGGAAAAGAGGTACAACAACCATTGATTCAATATCCTCTTTTCTGAATTCCTCGAGAATTTCAGGAATTGAGGGAGTGCTGTTCTCCATAAATCCACATCTTACAAGATATCCAGTTTCCTTCTCGGAAACAAGTTTTGCTGTGTTTTCTATGAGCTGTTTGTTATATGGTTTTGTACTGCCGTGTCCGACAAGTAAGAATCCAGTCTTAGACATATCATACAATGTACAACAATTATTAATAAAATAATTACCGATTCTTTTTTGAATATGACATTAATATGTTTATGAACTGATGGGTGATTTTGAAAGAGACATAGTGCATTGCCTCAATGATTTTTTCACAGAAAATAATCTGAAAGGATATGCATACAGGCTGAAGCAGTCAAAATTTAATACGCAGTATGTTGATGTTTTGGTAGATTCACTCAATCCACGATATTATCTTACAATTGAGTGCAAGTCAATAAAGGGAAAAAAGATCTATTTTTCACAGCATTTTCATGAGGATAAAAATAATGTTCATCAGGTTGATGCGATATGGGATTTCATTAAGAAAACAGGCAGGAGAGGTTTTCTGGCAGTTGAGTTCCGCGGCGGGAAGGGAAGTTCAAATAAGGCCTATCTTATGTCATGGCCTGATATTATGGAATTCCGGGAAAAAGGTGCGGGGATATCGATAGAAGATTTCAAATCCGGAATCGAAACTCTGTCAGAGTCTGAACTGGAAGAATATAAAGAATTACCTATAATAAATAATTACACCACTGACTATTCACAAGTAAACGGGTTAATAAGTAGCTTAAATGATGAGTTAGTGATTAGATATGAAGAAGTTACAATAAATGGACTTGAAGTATTAAATGATAAACCGTTAGAAGTTCTTATAATCAACAATAAAAGTGTATTTGACTTGTTAACTGATATGGATGAAACATCTAATCAAATTAGTGATATTACTGGTAAATATAAAAACATGAAATCTATTAT
>CAZEJW010000323.1:0-1802 GCA_964512685.1 uncultured Leptospirales bacterium
AGGCCCATGGCCGTAAGCGAAGCTTCTGGTCGAAATATGAGGGGAAGAAATGAACGAACTACTCAACAAAATCGATGAACTCCAGAATCAGATAAACGTCCCTTATTTTCTACAAAGACTATGTGAGTTAAAGCGGGAGACAGCGAATGTTTAATCTTACAATGAAATCTGCAAAGAATTTTAAATATAACTGGAAAGAACTGCCCGAACATAATGGAGATTTCTGGAGAATTGAAGTTTGTCTTATCAAAAGAAAAAAATACTTCCTTGCAGTTCATGAAAAAACATTCTCAACAAATATTCTCAGGGCAATTGACTTTAAGTCTCCTGAAGAGATAGCAGAGGTTATAAGGGAACTGAATCCATGGTACAGATATCCCGGTATATCTGTAGGGAAGAAGCAAAACCGTAAACTAACCGGAACTATTAATGATATGAAAAATACAATATACTATCTGGAGGATATAGAGGATATTGCAGAGATAGAAAAGGCAATTAACGATACCCCATGGTCTGCACTGCCCGATTCATTTGTATATAAAGAGATCGAAAAGTATATCAAAGAAAAAAGACAGGGGCATTTAACGCTGGTTAAAGGATAAATCCCGGTAATCGCGAGCAAAGGAACCTGATCTCTGCTCTGGCCAGTCTGATATTGAAAGATAGAAGTGCCTGACATATAGGCCCCTCGGAAGATTCAGGGGGCGTTAACAGAGAACAGTTGAGATAGCCTGTCTTTTTTCGTGATTTTCTAATCCTTTATTTCGTGTTTTTCGTGAGGATCTTTTTTTGTCATTTTGGATATTTCCGATGTTTTTCACTAAAGGTCACGAAAATTGTTGAAAGGATGTCACACGAAAAGTCACGAAAAGTCACGAAAGGTTTGATTCTTCAGGTATTCCGTCTATTAAATAGAAGAGATGACTCATGCTTTTCTCGTGATGATTCTATGTAAAGTATTGGGATTATTTAGTATTCACTTCCGGATTCGGCTTTTCATTGATCTGCAATATCATGCATACGTTCAATTAAAACCTCTCCAATGTTAATTGTTTTTACCATTCTGTCAATATCAGGCCTTATGTGGCCGGTCTTTATAAATGTCAGCCTTGAACGCACCAGGCCCCAGGAGCCCTGATGGCCCGAGGAGCCGCGGAAAACAGGTTCTTTATTATCAAGTAATTTCTGTCTTATTTCAGGAGTGAAGACCTGTTTCGCATATTCAACCGAACTGCAGTAAACGTCGAATGCTCCCTTAAAACTGTCATCGTCAACATCGAGCCTGTATTTTGCTCCTTTGAGCTTTTTTTCATTGCCTTTGGGATAAAGAAGCCAGACCTGAGCAGAGTCAATGTCTGAACAGGAAAAAGCCGCAACCGTAGAAGAATCGCCGTGACTGTTTACACCATATTCTCTTATACTCGCCGGATGAGAATTTTTACCCACGTAGCCCTTAATAGAACTGCGATTATCGATATGAAAATCCTGCCCTGAGGCCTTTATTACATCATTCCAGTATTGATTTGCCTGCCGATTGCCGCAGTTATCAATAAGAAGTATAATCGCTATTGGTATTATGGATGCTAATAATATTATTATAAATATAGGTTTATTGTTTTTTTTCTCTGTCATAAATTCTCACCAATTTTATTTCTGACTTTTTCTCAGGAAAGTTCTCAATATAACGACCAGTGCAAATCACTAAAAGTCTCTATGAAGGAGAAAGTTTCCCTTTTGCGAAAGGTCCTTTTTAAAAGTATGTATTTAAAATTTTCCCAACAGACATACCTCATGAGCCGGTA
>CAZEJW010000324.1:0-647 GCA_964512685.1 uncultured Leptospirales bacterium
TGATTCGCCCCTGAACAGCTCCCTGTCAAGAGCATCAACAATCTTCACCCATATCTGGGAGACAAGGTCTTCTTTGAGGTATGGATCTGAAATATCATAATTGAGTTGCCTTGCAATTGAACTCAGGTATTTTCTGATTGTTATATCAGTCCGTTTGTAAAATTCTTCGTTATAGATAATGTTCATATTGTTTTACTGCAGCAGAAATCCGGCATGCATTACAGTCGAACAGCATAACAAATATGTCAAATTAAAAATCATCTCACCCTCCTTTCAGGGTATGACGGATGAGAAATTTTTTTTATTGAATTTTTTCTGTGTATGCAGATATTTATTAAAAAAAATATCTGCGAAACCAGGCAGATCTAAAGCTCATAAATCCGTGAAACAGGTAAAACGTCAATGGCAGGAGAAAATGTATTAATGCCTAACGTCCGTAAAAAACACATGAGCTCACAACAGGGTCGTTTTCTCCATATGTTCTTTTGAGTTCAAGAAGAAGTTCACTGAATGCCCTCATCGGCACTGTGCCCCGGCCCGCAACATTGCCTGCAACTGACTTCACAAGCTCTTCTCCTCTGCCAGCCTCAAGAATCCAGTTTGTGCCAAGAAAAGAACGGCAGCCTGCCTCAAGCGCGGAAAAGGCA
>CAZEJW010000324.1:657-1801 GCA_964512685.1 uncultured Leptospirales bacterium
CAGAAATGTCCTTATCATAGGAGGAGGAGTTGCAGGAATTGAGGCAGGAGTGTCAGCGAAAAGGCAAAACTGTTTGTTTCAAAGGGAGTTGAACGCGATGACTGGCACGCGCTTGCGACAATCATATCCGGGGGATTGTCTGAGAAAATCTCCAGGTCACTGCAGTTGAATATTTCATCATTCCCGCAGAGCCAGCCGGTTTTTTCAGGGTCTTCACTGTAGAGAGCATGGCCGAAAAAAATAATAAGGCGAAAGCGTTTTTTGCCAAGTATTCTTACAAGGTCGTTTCTTGAATTAACCTCTTTGACTTCCATCCCCTGTTTAAGGCAGAGGCCTGAAAGTCTGCTTTTATAAAGGCCATGCCCGTCTATGCATCCGTAAGGGTCAGGCCCCAGAATGAGAAGGCCTTTTTCCTTTTCTCCGGGCTCGGGCTCAATATATGAATCACTGTCAATATAGGGCATACGAATAACGGACTTCCCTTTTTTATGGAAGTCATTCATAATAAGCTCCCAGGGAATTCCGGCAAGCTCACGGTCAATTATTAGAAAAATATCCCTGCCTGAAATTTTCTTTAAATGGGAAGGAAGCTTTTTAGGAACAAGCCTGCTTTTTACAAGGTTTGCCATGGCTGCAATTGATTCGGATTCATCTCCTGTTCCGATCTGCAGCTTTGTGTTTATGAGATCATTCATTTCATTAGCCAGATTCTCAAGATTCCGGCCTGACCTCTTTCTGCTGCCGAACCCTATTGAACCTGAGTCAGTAAACAGTTCAAACGAAAGCGAAACTTCGTCTGAGCTTTCATTTCTGCTGAATTTTATTCTGAGATGATTATAGGGCGAAGCGACAAATCCCCTGTCGTCAACATAGATAAACTCTTCACCTGGATAGGGAATACCGTTCCTGTGCCGAAGAGCATCAAGATAAACAATATCTGCGCCGAATTTTCTTGCAGCAATGCCAAGCTGAACACTGAGAATTTTTTTGCCGCATGTTACATCACAGGCTGTCTTTTTATGATCTTTAACTGAATCTCCAACAGCCTCGTTGATTATTATTTCATTATGCCTGTTGTCATTTTCATCAAGAACCACCCACCGGGGAGAGGCAAGGCCCATATTTTCAATAACAGCTTCTGTTT
>CAZEJW010000325.1:0-1775 GCA_964512685.1 uncultured Leptospirales bacterium
TTGGTATGGATATGGGGCTTCGCTGGTATGTCAACCGCGAGATGCTCAAATGGCATGAGGAGGAGATGTAAGATGGGTGACGTAACTTTTCAGGGCCTGACCAAGGAATTCTGTCGTGAGGAGAAGGAACCGGTGGTGGCCCTTGATGATATCAGCTTTGAAGTCGAGGATGGTGAGTTTGTCTGTATTCTGGGGACTTCGGGATGTGGAAAGACAACCCTTCTTCGTATTATCGCAGGTCTTGAAAAGCCAACCTCTGGTGAGGTACTGGTAGGTGGAGTTCCGGTCGAAGGTCCGTCACCTGAGCGTGGCATGGTCTTTCAGGAATATTCTCTCTTTCCGTGGCGCAATGTGTTGGAGAATATCGCTTTTGGGCTGGAAATGAAAAACATCCCAAAAGAAGAACGTCTTAAACTGGCCCGTACGTATGTGAAACGGGTTAATCTCGAAGGTTTTGAGACGGCATATCCCCATGAACTCTCAGGCGGGATGCGCCAGAGAGTGGCGATTGCCCGGGCACTGGCAAACGATCCCCAGGTGCTTCTGATGGACGAACCCCTGGGGGCGCTTGACGCTCAGACCCGGAACCAGATGCAGCAGGAACTGCTTGAAATCTGGGAACGTGAGAAGAAAACAGTGATCTTTGTGACTCATAGTGTTGACGAGGCGGTTTATCTCGCTGATCGGATGGTGGTCCTTTCACCCCGTCCGGGAAGAGTGGATGATATTGTATCGGTTGATATTCCCCGACCACGGGATCGAACGACAGTCGCATTCGGTGAATTGCGCAAAAAGATACTGAACCGGCTTGAAGATCTGAGGGTTACCTCGTAAGGTTTATCAGGATATACAACCACTTTTTAAAGCACTATTCCAGTATTGAGGAGTTATAATAAATGGTACGAAAACCCGCAAAAATGTATCGGGGCATCACAAAGCCCTCCTATACCCGCCGTGAATATATGGGTGGTGTTCCTGGTTCAAAGGTCGTTCAGTTTGACATGGGCAATCTTAAAACAGATTTCCCGGTAGAAGTCTCAATCATTGTCGATGAGGCATGTCAGATTCAGCACAAGGCACTTGAGGCAGCACGTATGAATGTCAACCGTAAGCTCCAGAGAGACATCGGGCGCATGAACTATCACTTCAAGCTCCGTCCCTATCCTCACCAGGTGCTTCGCGAGAACAAGCAGGCAACCGGTGCCGGTGCTGACCGTGTCTCTGAAGGGATGCGTATGGCGTTTGGTAAGTTGGTCGGTACTGCTGCAAGGGTGCAGCAAAAACAGAAGATCTTTACGGTCTACACCACCCAGGCATACGCTGATAAGGCGAAGATGGCTCTGAAAGGCGCCGGATACAGAATGCCCTCGCCAACCCGTATTGTCATTGTGGATAAGTCCGTAGAAGCATAAGTTCCCGGAATTAATCTTCGGGATTATACCTTTTTTCGTCGGTTTTTTTGCCGGTTTATTTGGTTCGTGTATCACGCGTGCTGAAATCTTTATAGCAGAGTCCATCCAATCACCATCTGTAGACACACTCTCGCTACAGAAGGTGAAAAAAAATGCCAGATTTTGGAAATCCCTTCGCAGGGATGAAAGCCGACCGTAAACTAACTGACCAGGAACTGATCCGTGCTATCCGCTTCATGGTTTCAGCTGAATATGAGGCGATTCAGCTCTATGTTCAGCTTGCTGAGTCCACCGATAACAAACTTGCTCAGGAAGTTCTCTTAGACATCGCGGATGAGGAGAAAGTTCACGCCGGTGAGTTCC
>CAZEJW010000326.1:0-926 GCA_964512685.1 uncultured Leptospirales bacterium
AGACCTACAACGCCAAAGTCACAGCAAAAACCCGATATGAGCTATTATGAACAGCTTGAAGCTAAATACAGGGGGATTGACATATGACCCGAACAGAATTCATAATGAAATTGGGTTCTCTGTTCACTCCTCCAAATGAAACAGAGTATGAAATGCTCTCCAATTGGCTGGAAACCAATAATGTTGACAGCAATAACCTGCCCGGTCTGCTCGGAAATATCTGTGAGCTTCATGAGTATAATGGTTTTCCCAAGATCGCATTGATCAAGAGAGCCTGGAAGAATACAGACAAAATTGCACTGACATACTCTGCTAACAGTTCATACTGGACCCAGAAAGAAACAGAAAACTGGACAGCAGAGAAAATAATACTCAAATTCAGGGAAATCAGAGGTCGTCAAAAAATCGGAATAACCAATGGAGGATTAAGTAATAATGATATAGATTTCTTGAACATATGGAGCGACCTCCAGGGTGCATATGTAGCACTACAACAACAAGGCCGCGAGGACAGAGATTGCTGGCCTTATCTAGAGAAAGTTAGAGATGCAGTTTTGAGAGGCGAGCGTGTTAATCTGCAATGTATTCAAACCCCTGTACAACCAGAAAGAACATCGGCAGAAACACCAACTCTTTTTGCAGACTGCGTGAGTCTCAAATAACGTTTGTTATTTATTTGTTGACAGATTAATAAGCAGTTTTTCCATGGTCTCATGAATATTGACTTATGGAATATGTTAGACAGTATTGATTTCAGCGTGATATCTGTGAAAGACAAAAACTTCAGATATTATTATTGCAATGATGCTTTTTGTGTTCTCCTGGGATTGCCCAGAGAAAACATTATAGGCAAAACATTTCCAGAAGTTTTTTTGCAGAAAAATCCACATCTGTTAGAGAAAACGCCTTATCTTGAAGATAGTCCC
>CAZEJW010000326.1:1024-1772 GCA_964512685.1 uncultured Leptospirales bacterium
TACTGTTCAGACAACTCACATGAGGGATGCTAACGACATTCTGCGGTGGTTCAAAGTTCGGAAGATCCCCGCTTATAATAAACAGAAGAACATTATTGGTGTATATTCAGAATGTTATCAAATCACAAATGCTCAGGACAGGCATTACAGATTCATTAAGCTGATTTTTAATTTGCTGTCATATCAGCAAAAAGAGATTCTGTTTCTTCTGTCCGACATAGACCTCAATAAAAAGGAAGCCCTTCGGAGACTGGGCGTAACCGGTCAACATTTTGACACACAGAAAAAACGTATTAAAGAAAAGCTCAGTATAGAAACAGATGAAGAATTCGATGAATTCATCTGTGATATAAGACGAATTTTTAATGGTGATTCCGGTATAATAAAGACATAGCTACCCTTCATTATGTCTCATTGGTGTACAATTTTGTCTTACTCTTTTTTAGAATTTTAACTTGATTAAAAGTGTTTTAATTTTTATTCTCCACTAAAAAAAGGGAGATTATGTTATGAATTCTATCGATGTAAGACTGCTTGAACAACTCCAAAAAAAAACACAAAAACCGGTTGCGGATGTGATAGATAATTTAATCAATATCTATCTCACCAGAGAGATATTTCTCTATTAATCTGTCCAGAAGTTCATCTTCTGTCATCCCTGATTCTTTTAGTTTATTGTAGAACTCAGGTGGTTTTTTGTTTGTCTTAATGATAACGCGGCCGGCCGCTTTTTCAACTTCTTCAATGG
>CAZEJW010000327.1:0-1762 GCA_964512685.1 uncultured Leptospirales bacterium
AGAAGGAGATCTGCATCAGCCAACCTGTTGAGTTCAACCCTTATACCATTGGTAGACTCGCCAAACTCTTCTGCCAGTCCTCTCAGGTATGCAGTACTGCCCGGGTTGAGAAAAAATCTAAGCAGAAGTCTGACCCTTGTTTTCGATGTAATTAGGGAAGTAAGCAATAGCACCTCTTTTATAGCGAGTAAAAAAACATTGTTTATTAGAATAAGATATTTACTCATCAAAATCAAATAAAAAAAATTACAAAGATAAAATTTTATCAGTGTTTATTCCTCAACTTTACTGCAGAAGAATATTGTTATCTTCTTACATAATTTTTTTCAAGCCACTCCCTGTATTCCCCGCTTTTCACTCTACCGCACCATTCGAGATTATCCATATACCATTTGACTGTCTTTTCAAGCCCTTCTGAAAAATTGACAGACTGCTTCCACCCCAGTTCGTTCTTTATCCGGCTGCAATCAATCGCATAACGACGATCATGCCCCGGCCTGTCTTTTACAAATGCAATAAGTGATTTATAATAATCCTCACCCTTCGACTGGACTTTTGCCATTGTTCCGCAAAGAGTTTCAACGAGTTTAATATTTTCCCATTCGTTTTCTCCGCCTATATTATAGGTTTCACCTGTTGTTCCTTTCTTCATTATAAGCCAGACAGCACTGTTGTGGTCTTCCACATAGAGCCAGTCCCTGATATTTTTACCGTCTCCGTAAACAGGAAGCTCTTTTTCTTCCATGAGATTCATTATCATAAGGGGGATAAGTTTTTCAGGGAACTGATAGGGCCCGTAATTATTTGAACAATTGGATACTGTAACCGGAATACTGTAGGTATGATAATAGGCTTTTACAAGATGATCCGAAGCAGCCTTTGATGCCGAATAAGGACTCCTGGGATCATAGGCTGTTGTTTCATGGAAATATCCGGTATCTCCGAGAGAACCGTAAACCTCGTCTGTACTTACATGATGGAAGAGAACATCACTCCGTCCCTGCCACAAATCCCTTGCTGCCTCAAGAAGACTGAATGTTCCGTTGATATTGGTATTGATAAATTCACCCGGACCGGAAATGGATCGGTCAACATGAGATTCAGCAGCAAAATTCACAATTGTATCAATATCATAGAGCAGGATCAGTTCTTTCATCTTTTCAAAATCACAGATATCTTCTCTGTGAAAAAAATAACGTTCATCGCCATGTTTTTCCTGAATTTCAGTCAGGTTGTAAATATTACCCGCGTAGGTAAGCTTGTCTACATTGACAACTTTGCCTTTAAAATCATCCTGATTAAAAATATAGCGTATAAAGTTTGCCCCTATGAAACCGGCTCCGCCGGTCACCATTACATTCTCAAGTTTTCTCATTATTATATCCTCTTGTCAAATCCGGTAATTAAACACTTCAGCATTGTCCAGCAATGGCAGGGCTGCATCCCTCTCTGAAACAAGAGGATTTTTGACCGGCCAGTCAACAGCGACCGCCGGATCATCCCACCTTATACCTCTTTCACAAACCGGAGAATATTCTGAAGTACATTTATAGGAGAGATTTACATTATCTGTAAGACATACAAATCCATGCGCGAACCCCGGAGGGATGTAGAGCATCGATTTATTTTTATCAGATAGTTCATGGCCAACCCATTTAAGATAAGTCGGAGAACCCTTTCGTATATCAACGGCAACATCCCATACCGTTCCTGTAACAACGCGTACAAGCTTTCCCTGCGCCTCAGGTTCAAGCTGATAGTG
>CAZEJW010000328.1:0-1749 GCA_964512685.1 uncultured Leptospirales bacterium
TGCCGATGCGGGCCCTCGACATCGCCTACCTCGTGCACTTCATCCCCTACTACGCCCTCTCGATCATCGCGTTCAACGAGATGTGCCGCGGTTCCCAGCACACAGGGATCTATTGACTCTTCACTTTCACCTTCAACAAAAAGAATGTGGGCGGCACTGAATTTTATTTCTTCAGCATCCGGACTTTTTCTGGTGGATATCATGGATTAATTCAGATCCTGTTCAAGAATAAGGAGCCGGTTATCCTTTTTTACTGATGCCATAACATCTTCTGAGTGTGTAGATATAATGTACTGATTATCCGGTACGAGTTCCAGGAGTTTATGCACAAAGTTTCTGTGCCAGCCAGCGTTCAGATGTAACTCAGGTTCATCAATAAATACAACAGCAGGGTTCTTCCGGGTTGTATTCCAGATCATAAACAGAGTAGATATCATCTCTTTCTGACCGGAACTAAGTCCGTCAAATGAGTATGATTCCTCATCTCTGAGAGGTTTTATTCGGATATCAATGGTATTATCTTTTGAGGGTCGCAGTTTACTAATCCTGCCATCTGCATAGGTTTCCATTAAATTATTGAGAACAGAAAAAGCATCATTCTCTTTTGAAATGAAAGAATCTGATTCAAAAAGATCAGCCTGACTCATCATCATGCGAAGAATGGTTAGTTTAAATGAACTCATCTTGGAAGACTGCTTTAAAGGCCGAATTATTCCCGAAGAATCATCGGAAATCATCTGTCCGAGTTCTGGGTTGCCTTCCATTACCTTTCGGTAACTATGGAAGAAAAGGTACATTTCACTGATGAGCGGGTTTTGATCAAAACCAGAAATGATCTGCAGAAACCGGTAAAAATCTTCTGGGAGATTATCTCTATGATCATAGCCGTACCCTCCATCCGAACTCTTGCATAAATCTTCTCTGACCGAGAGCAATGCCGGTGTTCTGGAGACAGAGATTGTTCCGTCTCTTCGGATGAGGATTGAGAGTTTAATTATTACAGTCTTAAATCCGTTTTTGTCCTTCTCTTTGTCAGAGCGTTCTGACCGCTCTATCTCTCCTGAAATGACTGCCTCTTCTTCTCCCCCATGTATCAGGAGATCCGGAATGTCGACTGTTGTATAGGTTCTTCTTTCCTGAAGTCTGAATTGTTTGTTTTCTTCATGCAGGAAAATAAGGAGAAGCATAGCACATTCCAGTATTGAAGTCTTACCAAGTCCGTTTTTACCTCCGATAACCAGAATGTCTGGGTCATAATCCATTACAGGCGAAGGAAATTCAATATAAAGGTGTTTAATCCCTTTATAATTGGTAATATCCAGACTATTAATTCTGATAGTTGGTTGTAATTCAGACATTGATTGCACTTTTACGATTCTCCCTTTATTTTTATTTTGGCTGGCGGGATATATCTGTTTGGTGTGGACTCTGACAAATTATAGTCAAAAACCAAACCTCTAAGGAGGTCTGTTTTTCTCCATATAGTGCCAAACGGTTATTTTTTAAATTAAGCAGTTTAAAACGCTTAATCGCGTTTTTATTATTCCAAAAATAAACGTTCGCCACTATATTCCGGCTGGAGATCTGTTTCATTTCCGGAGGTTGTTACAACAGTGAATCAGATTTGCAGGACTTTTTCTGTCTCAGGAGATTACCTTATGACAGATATTTCAGAACCGGTTCAGGGTGGCGATAACTAATCAGATGTCCGGCCAGGCGTTCCTGATCTGCCTCGCCCCCATACACAAC
>CAZEJW010000329.1:0-471 GCA_964512685.1 uncultured Leptospirales bacterium
TGACGGCAGACCTCTTCCTTTCCAGTATGTTTTGAGACGATTCA
Source organism: uncultured Leptospirales bacterium (assembly GCA_964512685.1). Taxonomy (GTDB): domain Bacteria; phylum Spirochaetota; class UBA4802; order UBA4802; family UBA5550; genus CAZEJW01. The sequence goes on from CAZEJW010000329.1 coordinate 45, forward strand.
GAAGAAAACATGACATCGCCGGACACATGGAGAGCATAAAGCTTTTTCCGAATATATTTGATATAATCTACCTTGACAAAAAAACACTGATTGATGAGCCGTTCTCAAAAAGAAGGGAAATTCTGGAGGCGTCTGTAAAAAATTATGTCGCACCCCAGGTTGTATCAGACAATATCGATTATCTCGAATCCTTCTACCGCTCAGCTCTTGATGACGGTCATGAGGGAATTATGATAAAATCACTGTCTGCTCATTACACTCCCGGCGTCCGTGGAAAGGAGTGGATTAAGATAAAACCTGCTGTTGATACGATAGATCTTGCAGTAATCGGTGCGGAATGGGGCGAGGGGAAACGTGCACACTTTTTCGGATCATTCCTTCTTGCCTGCCAGGATGAAACAGGCAGTCTGATTCCGGTTTCAAAAGT
>CAZEJW010000329.1:481-1748 GCA_964512685.1 uncultured Leptospirales bacterium
AGCCTCTACAGGGTTATAGGTCAGGCGCTGGTCGATGCCTTCAAAAGCCACTAGTTCGCTTACGGGAATGAGTTTGAACCCGTATTTTTCGGCGTAGATGAAACAGGCAGTCTGATTCCCGTTTCAAAAGTCGCAACAGGCATTTCAGACGAGATGCTTTCTGAAATATATGATCTCCTCAAAGACTCGGTCATCTCGGAGTCCAAAAACAGCGTGAAATTTGAACCTGAAGTTGTATTTGAAGTAGGATATGCAGAGATTCAGAAAAGTGCAAATTACGATGGAGGTTATGCACTCCGTTTCCCGAGATTTATACGTCTCCGGGATGATAAGGGAACAGACGAGATAGAGACCATATCCTCAATAGAAGAGAGATTTAAAAACCAGTCAGGCAGCAGGTAAAGAATTATTAACAGTTCTCCCGGAGAACTGTATCTTTTTTAAGCCGCAGTGTTTTTCAGGGAATATTCATTTTTGGAGAATTATATATACTACTTTCTCCTTTTTTAATCTGGAGAATTATTATGAATTTTAAAGGAGAAATTCTGGTTTTCGCCGCCATCATAACTGTGGCAGCCCTGTTTTTCATACCGGCATCGGCAGTGATTGCAGAGGTAAACGGCATGGGAACCATAACATCGGTTGATATGGATCAGAAGACGATAACAATTACAACAGATTATCAGTTTTCAACATCCTATTCAGAATCAGAACCCATCAGCGAGTGGACAGCATCTGATGCAGGAATGAGTGTTACAGGCACAGTGCCTGACGACTCGGCATTTGAGACATTTAATGTGGGAGAACCTGCCAGATACATTATTCTCGGTGGAGACGGAGGAACATATCTTGGAATTGCAAAGATGACAGAAGTGTCAGCAACAGCACTTGTAACAGACATCATAGGAGATCCTGACCGGCTGATATTCAAACCGCTTCAGGGAGAATACATCCTTACAACAGAGACTGTACCAAACTGTGCGGAATGTTCGGGAACAACATGCACTGCAAGTTCGGCAGACATAAAGGTCGTTAAATCCAAGGAGACCCTTACTGAAAAGAGTCTTCTTCCGGGCGCTGTATATTCCTATTCTACAGAAGATCCACTGGAATATGATATCTCCGTTAAATTTGTGAACGGTGAGGCCCCATCAGATCTCTGCCAGTCTTCATCATTTGGCATGATGACAGGCCCGCAGGCAGTATCAGTATATGAGATTCATCTAACAGAGGGCGTTCTCCCGCTTGGACCGGGACCGGTTATTTT
>CAZEJW010000330.1:0-1729 GCA_964512685.1 uncultured Leptospirales bacterium
GTTTTCATATCTACCTTTAGTTAATGTAGAAGGCCAGGGCTTAAAAGTTAAAGCCTCTACATCCTTTACAAAAACAGGCATCCTGCTTTTAAGTTCTTCAACCTTGCCCGGAATAACTTTATAATTTTGTGTTTCAACATCATAGATTATTCGTTCCCTGACGTTCTCTCCTGTGTTGATTTTCTCCTGTCTTATCCTTTCGTCCCCTTCAAACAGTTTTTTTATTTCTTTTACGCCTTCAGGATTATATTCTGTCTGACGCGCAAAAGCCCTGTCAAAGTCAGCTCTCTGCTGATCTGTGTTTCCCAGAGGTTCAATGTTCTTTTCTCTGGCGTGATATTCCATAGCTGGCATGGTCTCAGCTTCAATTTCTGCAGCATATCTTTCAAACTCTTCTCTCTGTTCAAGCCGTTCCCTTTCTTTCCTTTCCAGCTCTCTTCCCATTTCTTCAGCATCAAAAAGATTATGCTCTCTCTCAAACCTTCTCCTGGCCTCTGCTTTCGCCTGCCTCACAACAGGGTCATGAGGGTGTCCGTATGATGGCAAACTCCCCATCAGGTAATCAACATCTTTTGAAGAATCCCTGAACATGTCTTCAGCATTAACATTCATATCTTCAAGTATCTGTTCGGTTAAGAGTTCTTTTTTCTCCCGCTGGTTCTCTATTCGTTTTTTATTACCAAACTTCTGCTTTTCAGTCTTTGCTTTTACAGGTTCAATTGTTGCCTGCTTCGGTTCAACAACAGGCTTATTTGTTGTCTTTTTCGGTTCATTGTTTAAAAAGCTGAGGGCTTCATCTCCAAAAGGATCATCTTTAAAAGAATTCCTTTTTTCTGTTTCAACCGCTTTTTCCGGTTCAACAACTTTTTCTTCCTTGGCCGGGGTATAGCCTTCTCTCAGTTCCTCGTATTCAAAACGATCTCTGGCATCTTTATAGGCCCGGTCAATATACTTGCCCTTGCCATAATCAGGCAAAGAAGAATAAACAGCATCAAAGTCAATAACCCCTGTCTGCTGCTTAATCTCATGACCGGTCTCCCTCATGTCGTTCAGAATATCTTCTGTAAGAGGAAACTGTTTCTCAAAGAGAGTCCTTAACCTCTCTTTCTCCATCCATTTCTGCTGCGGAGTGAGCTCTTTCGTTTCAGCCTTGTGTACTTCCTGTGCTGCCTTATGAATATTGTTCCCGGTATCAGCAATATTCGCAGCAATCTTTTCAGGAGCAACATTATAAATTTCAGCCTGGGTTTCTAATTCATCATAAGCTTTTTCTTCTTGTTTTTTGGTTTCTTTTGTAAAGCCGTCTAAAATCTCTTGTTCGTATGGAGTCAGAGGTTTTTTCTTAAACTTTTTTTCAAGAACATGCTTAACAGCTTTCTGCTTTGCCACACCATACCCATGAAGAACACCAACCATTGCAGAGGAGGTAACAAAATCGTGCATTGTTGGCATATGACCGCCCTGAAGATGAGAAGCCGTGAGAACCCCCCCCTCAACAGCAGGAGCCAGTACTTTTGCAATCTTAGGGCCAAGCTTTTTTGCAATCTGAGCTGTAATTTTACCTGCCCCTGCTTCGCCAATCAACAGCCCTTCATTAATCCCCTTTATGCCCTCGATCATTACATCACCGGCAATATTTGCAGTTCTTTCAATGTCTTCAGCAGAAGAAAGCTCAGAAGGTAAATTCCCTTTTGCTTTCTCTTCATAAAGTTTTCTGAACATCAAAGGA
>CAZEJW010000331.1:0-1680 GCA_964512685.1 uncultured Leptospirales bacterium
AAACCAGCGGGATCTTATGAAACAGGGCTTTGATCTCATGGATAAGCGCTTTGAGCAGGCGGATAAGCGCTTTGAGAGCATTCAGAATTCCATGGATAAGCGCTTTGAACAGGTTGATAAGCGCTTTGAGAGCATGCAGAATTCCATGGATAAACGCTTTGAACAGGTTGATAAACGTTTCGAAGACATGCAGACTTCTATGGATAAACGATTTATTGACCTGCAGACCTCTATGGATAAACGATTTATTGACCTGCAGACCTCTATGGATAAACGTTTTGAGCAGGTTGACAAACGTTTTGTTGACATGCAGACTTACATGGACAAACGATTTATAGACATGCAGACTAACATGGACAAACGATTTGTAGACATGCAGACTAACATAAACACCCGATTTGAAGATGTAAATACCAGATTCGAAGACATCCAGACTAACATGAATAAACGATTTGAAGACGTAAATACCAGATTTGACGATGTAAACAAGAGATTTGATGATGTAAACTCCAGATTTAAAATGATGTTTACCTTTTTGTCTCTTGGATTTACTCTGCTGGCTGTTATGATGACTGTTTATAAGTTTATCAGATAAAATAATCAAAATCATGTATTCAGAATATAGTCTACTGACAGTTCAGGAAAAACCTCCTTCAGCCTGGCAAGAGTAGAAAGTTTTGGATCTGTCTTTTTCTCCAGCCTCTGGTAACTGTATATATTTTTCATTTTAAGAATTTTCATCATTTCTTCCTGAGTAAGATTATTAATTTTTCTGTAATGTCTCACCAGCACAGAAAGAGCAACAGAAGGTTCCACCGAAACTTCAATAATGTTTTTCCCTTTCAGTTTTTCATCAGGCAATGCATCTGCTGTTGCAGAATCAAGAGGTTCTTCAAGGTACAGATTAAGAGCCTCTTTCATGTTTTCGTGAAGCTCATCAAAAGATTCTGCCTGAGTAACACATCCAGTGAGCTCAATACATTCCGCCCACAATGCTTTTTTTTCTTTATGAATTTTAAAATGATATTTCATTTATTCCTCACTTGTATCCTTAAGTCTTTTAAGGAGATATGATTCAAGCCCTTTTGTGAGTTCCCTATGCATTGGTATTGTTTCCTTTAGATTACCCTTTTCAACTCTCACATGGCTTCCGGATTGACGAACTTTGAACCATCCGGCCTTTTGGTAGAGTCTGAGCATTTCCTTTCCGCTTAAAGGCATGTCAATCTCCGCTTTTTTACAATATGTATATATTACCAAATATAATTGGTATCGTCAATCTTTTTAAGATGTTGCTACAGGGATGCTGCTATCTATTTACCGGTTATCCTGACAATGCAAAAAGATGAAATTGCTGTTAAAGATAAATGCAGAGGTTTTCTCACAATAACTTTTTTTCCGGTCAAATCCGGTTATATATACCTGGCCCCTGAATCTTTTATTCCTGAAAGATTCATAACTTCCGAACAGACAATTTCAGCTTCATCATTCAGATATTTCACAATGAGCTGTTCCCGGTCTAAATATTTAATTGTTTCGGCCGGTATTGGCCGGTATCGGCCGGTATCGGCCGGTTTTCAGCCGGTTTTCAGCCGGTTTCGGTCGGTTAAAGATTATCTAAAAGACATATCATTCTCATCTGTTTTGCAGAAACTCCTGAGCGGTAAGACCTACATCCTT
>CAZEJW010000332.1:0-1665 GCA_964512685.1 uncultured Leptospirales bacterium
TATTTTTTTAATAATTTATTCTTAGGAGCTATTATCTGTCTTCCTAATATTATTAGGTTTGCTGAAAAAACCAAAAAGACTTGGGGTTATAATATTTTTAAATAGGACTTACGCAGTTGATCCTCGAAAAAAAATTAAGATCCTAATTTTATCTTTTGCAACTTTTTGATTCTGTATCGGATTGCTTCACGTATTGGTTGTTCTTTTTGCTCATGCAATGAGACATTCTCTGTAATTCGGATCCATTCCATCCTCACAACTGCCCGTATTGCAAGGAGGATATGTCCAATTTGAGCATTTGCCTTCCGTGCCTGACAAGCCTCTACACCACAGTACTGCTTCAGATTTCTATGATATAATTCAATTTTAAAAGCAATTTTAGAGATTTTCATTCTTTCTTCTTCAGGCATATCCAAAAAATTCGTTGCCCAAAACTGCTTTCCATTTCCATCATCCTCGCGATAGAATACGCGAACAATCCCAACTCCTTTTACACGAACATTTACGCCTCCGCATGGAATTTGGAATTCATGAATCTGACAATACTCTGTATCGTCAGTTTTGACCATTCTGTTTTTCTTTAGCCTCGTCAGGAAATACCAGCCTAATTTTTTAACGAGCATGAGATTTTCCATACTTGAATACCATGAATCAAAGAGGACAAATTCTGGAGAAAAACCACGTTCTTTTGCTATTCTCAGCATATCTGCAAAATGATCATTTTTTGTTTTGTCATCACGTTCTTTTGAATAAATTCGAAAATCAACTGGATATGCAACATTTCCATCAGTCCAGACTAATGTAACCAGGCTAATACCTGGAACCATTCGATGATGATTGCCGGACCAGTGTAAACTTACTAATTCTATAGCTCTTGAATGAGGTTTGTCAAGCGTAGAATCGTCAACAATAAGGTATCCACCTTTTAGAGAGACAAGTGAGGATACGTCTTTCCACAACGCTTCAGTATCTTGAGGCTGCCTGTGTAATAAACGATTAAATGAATCGTGATGAGGAGAATTCGGGCCATATTCTACGCATCGTGATGCAGAACAACAGCTGTAGGAACAATGCGCAGACATCAAAAAATGAATATAATCCAGATCAGAACATTTTGCAGGTGTCATTTTTAAATTGTACTAATTATAAAAAAAGTACAACTTAAAAGTACATTATCTTTGCGGTTGAATTGTTACTGCGTAAGTCCTATTTTAATAAAAAAAATGTTTTTTATATTATGCAAGTTTTGAGAGACCTTTTAGATCTGTTTGTGTGTTAAAAACAGTCAGATAGTCTTCTTTGCCGTCTGCAACTGAAGTGAAAACCATGAATCTGTCATTTACATTGACATACTGCGTTATTACATTTTCAATTTTATCAGTTATAATCCAGCCGGGAAATCCCTGAACTGTTGTCTTTTTAAATGAAACATCAGGTGTATCAAGTTCCATATAGGTATCCCATGTTGTCATATATCCGATATTTTCTCCGGCAGTATCCTGTATGATTACATCAACTACTGCTTCTCCGCCAAGCTTTTGTTCATATGTTTTTGAAACCCAGCTCCATGTGTAACCTCCATCACTCGTCTGAAGTCCCACTGCTTCTCCGCTTTCCCAGTTGCCTGTCGCAGTTGGCAGATATTGCTTTAGAACTGAGTTGTGG
>CAZEJW010000333.1:0-1664 GCA_964512685.1 uncultured Leptospirales bacterium
TACCCAGATTTAGAATACTTTTCAGTATAAATCTTCTTTTTTATTTTTTTGGATCTATGCAAAATCTCTTCCAAAGGAGGAAGCCATCATAAAATTTCATTTCACATAGATTGAATTTTTCATTTTAACTATTGAACTATATTTTTCAGTGCAAGGAAAATATTTTTATCAAAAAAAGAGTGAGAAAGAATGTTAAACAAAAGTCTTCCGTTAATTTAAAAATAATCCGAAATAAAAATTGTTATATCGATTCAGCTGTCTGAAAATCAGCAACTCTTTTGGAAATAATACTGAATCTTTCAAACGAGTTCCCATGGATATTGAATATTTTCCTTCCCCCATGATTAGCAAAATAGCCGGGAGCATGTAATTCTTCATCCCTGATGGTTGCTATGTCCGGAATTCTATTCTCATATTTTAATATTTGTGATGTGTACAATGTTTTAGCGTTATATGCTATTCCAGCAATTTGTGTCATTGATTGATTTATATCAAATATTTGACTGTGACTTTTTGCTGAACCAAAACCTGATTTCAACTCACCGATTATTGTTTCAACCTGAGCATGCTCTCTATATAATCCATATATTTTTTCCTGTGAAAATTCCATGTTCGTGGCAAGAACATTAGTAAATTCATCAGATGCAAATTCAAGAAAATATAATTGACCTTCCTCATCGTAAACTTTATCAACCTGTATAAAAATCTGTCGGTATTTTCCACCGGCAGTTTGAAGCTGTCTTTCCTTCAAAGTACAATCATATTTAAGCGAAATTTGCCTGTTTTTTGCCCATTTCCCGGCGTTTTTCACCTTTTTTCTCTGCTTCTGAACAATAATAAAACCTATTCCCATGCTGTCGAGATAATCAAATGCTTCATAATTTTCATAACCGGAATCGGTTGCTACTATAATTTTTACACCAAGTTTTTTTAACTCAGGAATCAATATTCTTAAATCTGATAAAAATCCATTAGAACAATGAACTGAACCTCTGCGTAGTTCAACTTTTAACAAAGTCTTTGTCTCTCGGACCGACCAAACCTGCATCTGGTAACATCGATTATTTTTCTTTTCAGGATTATACCCTTTTTCCGCTCCTTCCTGATTTCCATAAATACTTGATGCAGTGGCATCTACATCAATGGTTATTGTCTTTAACGAGTTTTTGGCAATCTCCTGTTTAAGAACCCATATTGAATAACGGAACATTATTTTCTCCAGGTATTCATGTGCGTGTAATTTATTTTTCTTCAGAAAATATATCAATGTTGTAAAATGTGGTACTGTGCCTTGCTTAAACAATTGTGAAAACATTTCATCATTTGTGTTATGCCTGAAATGATAGATACGCATGCTTCCATCGATCAGCTTTAAAATTGCTGAAATTATAAATTCAGAAACAAGATATTTGATCAATTTCTGATTCCGGCTGTCAAAAAATTCTTCATCAATAATTGTCTTCAATGGACTTTTTAAAACAAAATTATATAGCGGGATAAGCCCCGAGCTTTTTATCAATTTCAATCGACTTTTTTTTATCTCAAAGAAAAACGGCTTGAATTTTCTGCTTATGGTTTTTAACTTCATGTTCGTAACCTCGTTTTTTTACCTTGCAGGGTTATCGCCATTTAATGGCGATTAAACGAGGTTGCAAGCAATTATC
>CAZEJW010000334.1:0-1662 GCA_964512685.1 uncultured Leptospirales bacterium
TTGTATGTTATCATAACTCTGCCAATTTTTCCTTTCAGGATCACGCGGTTAAAAACCGCATCCCATATCTGAAGCAGCCCGTTAGTTCGAAGATTTTCCACAAGACAGTCTTCAATAATTGCTCCATCAAGAAAGCAGCGTGTTTCCACACAGTTTTTCAAATGCACATTCCGCACTGTGGTTCTGGCAAAGGGATTATCTGTTGCAGAAATCGTACAGTATCTGAAATCACACTTTTCAAATACAATGTCTTCAAAGACTTCAGAGGAGTCAGCGTCGTAGAAATCTTCAAATGTTTCATTGGAGATTGTTTTCATAGAAAATTCCTGTTTATTCTGCGATCTCCTCAAGATGCTTTTTAATATATAATATAATTACATCATCCAGTTCTTCTATCAACTGTGCAGAGTTCTCTTCTTCATCCAGAGCCTGAAGGTCCGGGTAAAGACTCCCGTCAATTTCAAACTGACTGAACCATTCTTCAAAATCAGAGCCTTTGATTTCAAAAATGAATTCTCAAACACTGTCTTCCATTGCCATACCAATTGCCAGGCCCATGAGTTCTTTCAATTTTTTTGCATTAACTTCCTGCAGGGCCTTGTATATCCCTTTTATCTCAGCTGCCGGAGCCTGAGAAAGGAACACTTCAAAACCGCTTGAAGAGATTTCACATTGCGCCCGCCAGAGATAGTGCAGATGCTGCACAGGCTCAGGTAGTGCTTTAATATCATCTTCTGAGTATTCAAAGGTTCCTCGGTGAAGCTGATTTTCAATATGTTCGCAAAGCACAGGATTCCATACCGGCTTTTCATCCTTAATCAAATCTTTAAGTTTTATTTTTTTATACATTGGATTTAATCCTTTATTTTTATCCCTCAGAAAAAGGTCCTGAGATTAATCCCATATAGGTTTCGAGAAGGCGGCCTCCATTCCATCTAGGCGGAGAGGGAATCTTTATCATAGGCTATTTTTCTCTCAGTCAGAACTGCTTCAAGCTGTTCCTGTGCTTCATTCTGTTTCATTCTATTCTCCTTAATTTCTACACCCTGTATACTGAAAGATCATACTTATGAAGATCGACCCAGTATGGGAAATCCTCTATTCCAAATACTTCATTCAGAATGTTAAATGAATCAATATTGCCGGAAGATGTTTTCCATCTCTTCCTTATCTCTGCAGGACAGCCTGAGAGATAAAAATTGTTATATCCCTCATCCGCTTCATAACAGGCATGAATGTATTCAACGGGTTTTATTAGATCAGATTTTGAAGCCGGATAAAGGTTAACACCTTCAGCCACCTGAATATATCCATTTTCAGCGTTGTTTGAATCCTGCTCCCTGTAGTCAAATATCCAGCAGTAGTTGTCATATGGCATATCGCCCCGTTCATGTTCCATTGCAATACCTATAAGGGATTTTGTATCAATTGCGATTTTCTTAAAATATTTTACAGCAATCTCTTCTGGCAGAAAATCAACAAAGCATTCACATTTTTCATACAAATGATCTTGTGTATTTACAGGCAGGTGAATATCATGATCCACAACAGGCGTATAACCTTCTCTGCCGTATTCCTCCCAGTTATATAAATACTCTTCAATATCCAGTAGAACCAGGCCGTTTTCATTCAACTTCCAGTTTTCACATGAATTCAGAATAT
>CAZEJW010000335.1:0-1645 GCA_964512685.1 uncultured Leptospirales bacterium
AGCCGAGCCCAGGCAGATTGTCGCAGGCATGGCCCCCTACTACGAGCCCGAAGAAATGGTCGGCAAACAGATCATCGTGCTTGCCAACCTCAAACCCGTCAAACTTTGCGGGGTCAAGTCCAATGGCATGATGCTTGCGGCTGAAGACGGAGAAGTCGTCGCGGCACTTATGTCAGACAACAAAGAACTCGGGGCAGGCTCAAAGATAAGGTAATTCGAAAGGACACGGGGGAGCTTACATGGTTCACAATATCCATTTGTGAACTACCCCACGCTAAAGCAGTGTGGCTTCCTGCTTCATACCCCGGAGCAACCTCCACGAGTCCACAGGCCCTTCCCGCCGTCCCGGCGGTGTATCTTTAATTTAGTTCGCAAGTGCAAACTTTTTGATATTAATTGCAGCGTTAATATCTCTGTCATGGAACGATTTACATTCTGGGCATTCCCATTCTCTGACATCTAATGTTATGCCCTTATTATGATAACCGCAAACACTACAGTTCTTAGTTGAGGGTTCCCACTGACCTATACGGATCACTGTTTTCCCTATTCTTTTAGCCTTGTACTCTAACTTATTTACAAAACTTCCCCAGGAAGCATCACTGATCGCCTGTGCAAGCTTATGGTTTTTCTTCATGCCAGCAATGTTTAACGATTCAACAGCTACAGCTTGGTTCTCGCTTATAAGGTCATTACTGACCTTGTGCTGAAAATCGTTTCTTTGATTGCTTATTTTTTCATGAAGTTTTGCAAGTTTTTGTACTGCTTTCCTTCGATTCTTTGAACCTTTTTCCTTCCTGCTTACTCTCTTTTGAAGAGTTTTAAGCCTTTGGAGGGATTTTTTAAGAAATTTAGGATTATCTATCTTTTCCCCGGTTGAACATATTGCAAATTCTTTTAGCCCTACGTCTACGCCAACTGTGGTACTTTCAGAATATTCCTGAACTTCCGGGTATTCACCCCTATCTTCTGTTAAAATGCTAATGTAGTATTTTCCGGTTGGTGTCCTTCGGACTGTTGCCGTTCTCAAAAACTCAGAATTTAAGTCCTTTTCGATTATGGTTTCTCCGTTTACGATCGTTTTTTCAATGAGATTATCCATAATTTCAGGTGGCAATAAATCCCTATGGAGCTTAATTTTCATCCAACCGATTCCGGGCAGAAGTATCATAGAAGAAGTTAGATTAATCTTGTACCTTTGTGTGATCTGAAAAGATTTATTAGGGCTCTTTTTCGTTTTCCTTTGTGGGAACCCATTTTGGCCTTTGAAAAATCTGGTATATGCATCTTGCAAGTTCTTTCTAGCTTGCTGCAATGACTGTGAATTGACTTCTTTTAACCACGGGTATATCTCTTTAAACATTGGGAGATACTTTTCAAGTTCTGTCAAAGAGACATTGATTCTGAATTTATCATACATGATCTGTTTATATTCAAGTAGCTTGTTGTAGATGAATCTGGAACAACCTATATGCTTTTCAATTAGCGTTCTTTGTTCATCGTTTGCCGGATAAATCCGATACAAGCATCCCTTTTTCATGCAAAACCCTATATGTCTTTTATATTGTATAAAAATACTTATTGACAGTTTAATATATTTAAACCGGCCCATGTAGTCTCGACGCATTCATCCCCACGCTAAAGC
>CAZEJW010000336.1:0-1643 GCA_964512685.1 uncultured Leptospirales bacterium
AGTTCCCCTGCTTTCATTACTTTCTCCGGAGCTGTCATGGAGACGAACCATTGACCTCAGCCTTCTGCCATACGGGATCTCTGTTCCACTTACTGTGATGTTTTATAACCAACTTTTTCCTGCAAACCGTTCAATTGCAGTTGAGAGATTCTATCTGCTGGCTGGGGCATGTTTCGTTATCTACCTTCTTTCTTCTCAGGCAAATGCGTATGGAACAGTACCACTCGCTTATTCCCTTATCGGGATGTCAGTTTTTGCCTATCTCCTGTACAGACTGATAATCGATATAATCAACAGAGAAAAAGGGATCTGGATACCAGCATCTTTTACTTCCATATGGATCCCTGGCATTCATTCTCTCTTATTCAATGCTTATCTCTTTTCGGTTTTCGTCAGCATTTAACGCTGTTGAAAATCTTTCACATGATCTGCAGGAAAAAAACATTGCGCTGACAAAAATGGACGAGCTAAAAGATAAATTTCTTGCACTTACAACACATGAACTCAGAACACCACTTCACGGAATTATTGGTCTTTCTGAATCAATGATCGTGGGTGCAGCAGGAAACCTTCCGTCGGAAGCAAGAGAAAATCTCTCCTTAATATCTTCAAGCGGACAAAGACTGGCAGTCCTTGTAAACGATATCCTTGACATGGCACAGATGAAATACAATGAAATAAATCTGAATACAGGCAGAGTGGATATAAGATCTGTCGCAGATGCAGTAATAAAACTCTGCACTCCACTTCTGGGATCAAAACCTGTTATAATCGAAAACAGAATCCCCGGCAGCCTTCCGTCTGCCCTGGCAGATGAAGACAGGCTGAAACAGATTCTTCATAACCTCATTGCCAACGCTATAAAATTCACAGACAGGGGCAGAATTGATATTCTTGCTCATGCAACCACCAATCCATCCCCGATGATTAAGATCATGGTGCATGACACTGGACGAGGCATTCCGGAAAAAGATATTGAAACTATTTTCGACATGTTTCATACAACTTCAGACCAGCATCCCGGTTCAGGACTCGGCCTCCAAATAACAAGAGAACTGGTTGAGCTTCAGAATGGTTCAATCAGCGTTCAGTCAGAAGTCGGCGAAGGCACAGTTTTTTCTTTCACTCTCCCTGTTGCCAGAGACAGCAATATCAAAAAAAACACAAATCCATATTCAAATCATGTTATTAAGCAGGATGAAGAAGCAGCAGGCAAAAATCTCATTACCGGAAACCCGGCAATACTCATTGTAGACGATGATCCTGTAAACCTCAGGGTTCTTGGGAACTTTCTTTCCATGCATAAATGCAGCATCATTACAGCAACCAATGGCCTTATGGCCCTTGATAAAATTAAAAGCACCTCATCCATTGATCTTGTACTGCTCGATATAATGATGCCTGTGATCTCAGGCTATGATGTATGCCGGAAAATCAGAAAAATATATCTGCCAGATGAACTCCCGGTTATAATGCTGACAGCTAAAAACATGGTCTCCGACATAAACGAGGCCTATGAGTGCGGAGCTAATGATTATATAGTAAAACCCTTTCGCATCAGGGAACTCATTGCACGAATCAACAACCTCATGAAAATGAAAACAGCATCAGTACTGAAGAAGAACCGGAAGAAGAGTTTGTAA
>CAZEJW010000337.1:0-1633 GCA_964512685.1 uncultured Leptospirales bacterium
GGTTAAAAATATTGGTAATTGAATCATAAGTAATGAAGAATTGTAAACCACAGAAGACACAGAATACACGGAAGAAGAGAGTTATTAAAAAGTTTTCTGTGTTGTCTGTGTATTCCGTGGTTAAAAATATTGGTAATTGAATCATAAGTAATGAAGAATTGTAAACCACAGAACACACTGAATACACGGAAGAAGAGAGTTATAGAGTGGCTGCTTGATGGGGGTTGTGAATGACGTTGATTTATTGTTTCGGGGGTTGGGAATGGGTGAAAAGTTATTGTAAAATTTTTGGTGTGAAGACATGATTTAATTTTAGAGTGTATTAAGTATAGCTGGAGTGCAGATTTTATTTTTGGGATTTTATCTGTAATTAGGATAAGAAATTGATAAACGAAGACTTATAAACCACAGAACACACTGAATACACGGAAGAATGGTTTATGGAGAGGCTGCTTGATGTGGGGGGAAGGTTGTTTTTGAGTATGGAAATAGAGAGTGTCTGAAATGGATATAAAAAATAGCTATCTTCAAATCTCTATAATACAGAAAAGTACTCCTGAAAATGATAGCCTGCTGAATCTTTAAATAATATTAGATTCATGAGCTGATGTACATTAAATCGAATACAAAGGAAATACAAATGACATGTGTAGCCCAACGAGCCGAACTGAACAAAGAGATTAAAGCCACTGAGGCAAAGATTGACAGACTCAGAGTTGATATTGATGTCATTGTTACAGAGATTGAAGCATGAGGGGGCAAGATGACGAAAGATCAAACAATTAAAGTTTTAAGCACTGAAGTAAAAGTTAAAAAAATTGATCAGAGTGATTTCATATGTCTTACTGATATTGCCAAATCAAGAAACCCTGAACATCCCGACGATTTAATCAGAAACTGGTTGCGTAATCGCAATACCCTGGAGCTCCTTGGTATATGGGAGCAACTTCACAATCCGGACTTTAATCCCGTCGAATTCGACGGGATTAGAAAACAGGCAGGTTTAAACAGTTTTACCCTTACACCAAAACAATGGATCTCATTAACACAGGCGATAGGTCTAAGTTCCAAGGCGGGGCGTCATGGTGGTACATATGCCCATAAGGATATTGCTTTTGAGTTCGCGTCCTGGGTATCGGTTGAATTTAAGCTTTACCTGATCAAAGAATTCCAGCGACTTAAAGAAGAAGAGCAAAAACAGTTCAACTGGGATGTCAAACGCCAGCTCACAAAAATTAATTATCGAATTCATACAGATGCTATCAAAGAAAATCTAATTCCTCCTGAGCTGACTAAACAGCAAACTAATTTTGTCTATGCGACAGAGGCTGATCTGTTGAATATGGCACTCTTTGGCAAAACTGCAAAACAATGGCAACAGGAGAACCCGAATAAAAAGGGAAATATTCGCGATTATGCCAATGTTTCACAACTGGTCTGTCTGGCAAACCTTGAAACTTTAAATGCGCATTTTATTCAGCAGGAATTGCCTCAGGCTGAACGGTTAAAACTGCTGAACAGTACCGCCATCGTGCAGATGCGACTGCTTACAAATAACAGGAGTGTTGAAAAGCTATATGGGGGTAAATCATGAGTAAGAGGGATTATAAACCACAGAACACACTGAATACAC
>CAZEJW010000338.1:0-1610 GCA_964512685.1 uncultured Leptospirales bacterium
CTTTCCCGCTGACACTGGAGGCAGGCAGCGAAAGCACGAGAAATTCAGAGTCATTCAGCATATCAAAATAGATAAGGTACTCTTTTGAATCAAGAGCATATTTATAACATCCCTTTTCTTTTGAGATGATGGTTTTAACAAAATCAAACCTGCTGAAATTTCTTCCTGCAAGTATGGGCTGTGGATGGAAAACAATAACACCATTTCTGTCTACAATGTAAAAATATCCGTCCCTACAAACCCTGTGTGAAATGATTTTTTTTACATTACTCCTGTCTCTGGCAATGAGATCTCTCATAGAGTAGAATTCATCTCTCAACGAATCCGAGTCAATAACACTCAGCCCCGAACATGAAATCAGAGCTATGTAAAGTAAACAGATTATCTTCTTCATAATTCATCTCACACTTCTCTATGGATCTGACAAACAAAGACATATGATAGTGTTATGTAAAGAAAAAATTTATCATTTTTCATACATAACGCATCCATAAAAATATCCAATCTTCATCTCAGAACTATCTTACAAATAAAAAATATTCCATAATTTTATTATAAATATTTATATGCATAAACAATTATTAAACAAATTAATATTGACTCACAAAAAAATCATCTATAAAAATCTAACATATTCTTATCCAGAAAGTATTATATCACTTTATTACCAATAATCATTAGGAGAACACTATGCCAAAAACAAAAAAAAATCTGCCTCCATGGAGAGACTGCGACAAAAACTGGGAAGCAGAATTTGAGGAATATCTATAAAGATAAAACCATACTGAAGCAAAAAAATATTAATAACCAGTGGGAAGAAATTTCATGGAAGGAATTCGCAGACAGGATGACAGCAGTTGCAAAATCCCTTATTGATATGGGAATTGAAATCGGAGACATGTGTTCTGTATTTTCCAGGAATTGTGCTGAATGGGCAATATGTGACATGGGAATCTGCGCAACACGGGCAGTCTCTGTTCCTGTATATGCAACTAATTCAGTTGAAGAGACTGAATATATAATCAATGATGCACAGGTCAAGGTTATCTTCACAGGAGATCAGGAGCAGTACGATAAAGCATTAAAAATTATCAGCAGCCACAACAAACATCTGAAATATATAGTGGCAATGTATGATAACATAAAAATTTCCGGAAACAGCAGTGTCTATCTCAGTGAACTGATTCAAAAAGGCAGACAGCTCTCGAATGATAAATTCGATGAAAGAATAAACAGTGTTTCTCCAGATGACATGATCACCATAATCTACACATCCGGAACAACCGGCAATCCAAAGGGCGCTGTCCATACAAACAGAACTTTTATGAACGGCATCTTCCCGGCATGGCGTTACCCGGAAGCCGGACCTGACAGTCTGTCAATGTCTATACTCCCTCTTTCACACATCTTTGAAAGACTCTGGTCTTACGGCTGCATGTCAACAGGTGTGAGAATAGGATATTGCCCCAACCCCCTGGAATTTGTCGAATACATAAGTGTCCTGAAACCAGATTTTATGACAAGCGTCCCGAGGATATGGGACAAGGTGTACGGCGCAATTCACGAAGGTATGAAGAATGCCGGAGGCTTAAAATACAAGCTTTTTGAAT
>CAZEJW010000339.1:0-1596 GCA_964512685.1 uncultured Leptospirales bacterium
AAAAGTACAGTATGTAATTTTTGTGTCCTGAAAAATACATTGAACTGCTCTGCAAGGTCTTCAGAAAATTGAGTATATCTTGATTCAGGCTTATCAGTGAATAATTTATTTTTTTTCATTTTCTTTATTCTTGGAACTGAACCAATCACTGGAAGATGCAATGTTGTAATTATATCCTGTACTGATTTTAACCTGTTATCAATCAAGTGTAAGCCAATTGGCAGGCCAAAAGCCAGGGCTATACTGAATCCAAAGATCATCAGGAATATTTTCATTTTTGGTTTGCCCACTGGCTCAAAATCAGTTATTGCCTGTTCGATTATCTTAACGCTTGCTGTTCCAATTGCTTCAATATCAGGTAATTTTTTCCCGGAAAGATGTGATGATGCTCTTATGTTTTCTTTTAGCTGTAGCACTGTAGGGTGAATTTCGCCATATTTTTGTCTTATTTCAGCCAGTTCCTGAAGCTGATCGAAAAGAGTAAATGAGCGGCTTACAACATTAGCTATTTCAACTGCCTTTAGAGGATCATAGTCTTTTACCGAAATTGTAAAAATATCAGTCATGGGAATCTGTTCCAGTTCTAAACAGAGCTTCAGTCTTTGAAGTGCGCCATTATATCTTAGCCTTGTTTGTTCTTCTGTGGATAATTTATTGAATTTTGCAATTATCTCTTTTGTTCTGAATTCAATATATTTTCTTTTGAAAGGGGAGCAGAATTTTTTCTCATAGTCAATAGGTGTTTTATCAAGTTCAAGATATTCAATTACCCGCCTTAAAACAGGTTCAGATTTAACTATCTCCATATGAGTTCTGTGTAGATTACGTGCTCCAAGACCCTGTAGTGTATCAACGACCGGCCGGTTTACTCCTTTAATATACATTTTTACTGTAGCCTGGAAAACAGGTGTTTTAAATTTCATTCCGAAATAACCTGCAATGGCACCAAGAATAATTATTGCAATAACCATTATTTTTTTTCTGAAAATTGCTGCTATAATTTCCCGTAATTCCAGTTTATTTGTATTTTCATTATGATTCATATTTCAGCCTGCATGTATTTATGTATTATTAATTTTTATGAGGGATTTATCAGAATACACTCTCTGACACGACAATAATATCACCTGGTTCAAGCAGAACATCAGCTCTTGCGTCACCATCCATTACAGCTTTTATGTCGACTTTTATGCTTCTGTAACCGGGTCTGTCCTGTCGCGGGCGAAGTATCTTGACACGGCTTTTTGAACCAAATCGGGTAAATCCACCTGCAATGGATATTGCCTTGAGTACCGTTGTATTTTCTCCAAGTGCATATCTTCCGGGGGTGTTGATTTCACCTGAAATTGTATAGTTCTTA
The DNA here is from genome assembly GCA_964512685.1 of uncultured Leptospirales bacterium. Lineage (GTDB taxonomy): Bacteria > Spirochaetota > UBA4802 > UBA4802 > UBA5550 > CAZEJW01. The sequence continues at coordinate 1,361 of CAZEJW010000339.1, forward strand.
CTTCGTGATTCTATAAGTGATACAACTATTACCGGATATTTAAGATAACCATTGGCTAATCTGTACTGGATTGTCTGTTGTATTTGAGTCATTGTTTTGTCTTTAACTCTCACTGAACCGAGGAAAGCAACAGAAATATCACCGCCTGGGGAAACTGTTACCCGGTTGGTTAACCGGTCCGGTTGAAGTATGCTCACCTCAAGAATATCTCCAACTCCAACAACATATGGTCTGGC
>CAZEJW010000340.1:0-1584 GCA_964512685.1 uncultured Leptospirales bacterium
TTATTGAACCGCCAGCTCTTACTTTCAGAAAATCCTTCATTGGTTCATAAACCATTCCAAGAACAGGGCTGAATGCATCTCTTGTTCCCCAGATCATTGAATCATCTTTTGCCTTGTATTGGTCACCGTAAAGGTTCAGTTCAGTTTCTGTGTCACCGGAATAACGCTGTTTAAATTTAGTCAAATTTTGTGAGTCATATGAAACTCCAACTGTTACAAAGATATTGTCCATAAATCTCATCTCATCTTCAACAGCTATTGTAAGCATCTGTTCTTCAATCTCTTTTTTATCATACCATCCTGTTCCCATAGTTGAGACTATAGTAGAAGCTTCAGTTGAATTTTTAGCTTTTTCTTCTTCTTTATGGTTATCAATTCTGAAAGAAATAGCTGCATTTAGTTTATTCCAGTCTGCAATTTTATATGATGGGTAAATGTTTACACCATATGATGTGTTAGTCCATTTTGACTCAAACGGTTCACCCCAAATTGTTGCAGCTTTTGTTCCAGTCCATTCTTTTGCTGAAGGAGGAAACATGAATGAATCATGATCTACATCACCATAGCCAAGATTGTTGTCAACTTGCTGATAAACAAAGAAATTAGCTTTCAAGCTGAAGGCATCCATCTCCATGTTGAAGTATGGTGAAACAGAAAAGCTGTAGTATTCAGGCCAGTAAAATGCTCTGTTTTGGAAAAAAGTCCATTTGGGTAAAGAATTCGAATAAGTATTTTTAAAACCAGCATCAATAGGATCCTCCCAGTATCCATCTTCTTGGCTCCAGTTGCTGAAAAGCTGGCCTTTAAATGTGCTGGATTTTTGTTCTTTATTGAAATACATTGCTGAAATACCGGTTTCCATACCTTTCGTTATCTCCCAACCCATTTTACCGGAAACCTGATATTTTTTGTATTCAGTATGATCCCATTTACCTTTGTCGTTAAGATACGTATCAAGACTTTTTAAATTTATATCTGCCATGCTTTTCCCATACAGATCGTATCTGCAGATCTTGTTAACCCATTTCTGCCTTTCTGATTTCGTCAGATCATCGGACACTTCATATCCATCTGAACTCATCATGCTGCCACTTATCCAGTAATAGAAATCCCCTATAGGTGCACCATGTGAAACATTAATGCTGTAATTGTTATACTGTCCGTATTCTGCATTAACTTTAGCATAAAGTTCATCAGGTTTCATAGTTACAACATTGATTGAACCAATAACTCCATTGGTTCCGTAGAGAGCTGAAGAAACACCTTTGTTTACAACGATTCTTGAAACATTGTAAACCGGAATCTGAGATATGTCGATACTTGATGAATACGGATCAACAACAGGAATACCATCAACCAGAAGTGCTACAAGTTCCTGGTCATATCCCCTCATTGAAAAACGGGTGCTGCCTTTTGCAGATATTGAAACCTTTACACCAGGAACCTGTTTAAGAGAATCTCCTATTTCTTTGTCCCCTCTTGCTTCAATGTCCTTTGCGCTGACTTCTGTTGTTGTTGTCGCGTCCTCAATATTCGCAATGGCTCTATCTCGAACAACGATTTCACCTATTGTGAATACACTTG
>CAZEJW010000341.1:0-1570 GCA_964512685.1 uncultured Leptospirales bacterium
ATCACGCTGACGATCGCGGCCGGGATCGGCACCATGGGCTCACCCCCGCGTGCGCGGGGACATCCGTCAGCGCCGAAGCGGTGATGCCCACCGGGGGGGGGCTCACCCCCGCGTGCGCGGGGACATCTGCGGCGTAGGTGGTCGGTGCGGGTCGCGATGGGGCTCACCCCCGCGTGCGCGGGGACATCTGCTGGTCGAGTTGGGGGGCTGAGTCGTGGCTGGGCTCACCCCCGCGTGCGCGGGGACATCGGGAACGTGCTGCCCCGCGAGAACGGGAACTTGGGCTCACCCCCGCGTGCGCGGGGACATCAGCAGGTCTCCTGAGCGTCCGACGCTGGGCGGGGGCTCACCCCCGCGTGCGCGGGGACATCCCTCGGTCTACCGGGGGCTGACACCTGGCGCAGGGCTCACCCCCGCGTGCGCGGGGACATCCTGCTGTGCGAGGACGAGGACGAGCTGGCCGCGGGCTCACCCCCGCGTGCGCGGGGACATCCGCATCGAGGCAGGAGACCACATGACGACCTCGGGCTCACCCCCGCGTGCGCGGGGACATCCTCGGGTCTCCTCCCACCGGTAGGCGAGTACAGGGCTCACCCCCGCGTGCGCGGGGACATCCCATCCACCCGTCTGCTGCCCGACGTGTACGAGGGCTCACCCCCGCGTGCGCGGGGACATCCGTCGCCGGCGACGGTAGTCGCTGGAGTTGGTGGGCTCACCCCCGCGTGCGCGGGGACATCAACTGGACGAGCGCCGAGTACGTCCCGGCTGGGGGCTCACCCCCGCGTGCGCGGGGACATCGCAGGTCGGCAGGGGAGCTGGGGCAGCGGCCGGGGCTCACCCCCGCGTGCGCGGGGACGTCGCGCACCAGGTTGTGGGGTTGGTCAGGTCGAGGGGCTCACCCCCGCGTGCGCGGGGACGTTCCACCGGGCCGGCTCCACCGACCCATCCATTGGGGCTCACCCCCGCGTGCGCGGGGACGTCGCGTCGCGCTTCTCGCCACAAGTCCCGCAAGAGGGCTCACCCCCGCGTGCGCGGGGACGTCGACGGTGCACGCGCTGGAGGGGTCGGAGTACGCGGGCTCACCCCCGCGTGCGCGGGGACGTCGCTGTGTCGTCACGATCGATGAGTGGCCCAGCAGGGCTCACCCCCGCGTGCGCGGGGACGTCCCTTTCGGGCGGTGAAGGATTGGGTATCGAGGGGGCTCACCCCCGCGTGCGCGGGGACGTCTACTGCTCCTTCTGGTGGTGGTGGTGGCGGTGGGGGCTCACCCCCGCGTGCGCGGGGACGTCTGACTGCGCCGGGCAGCGGCGCAACCACCGGTGGGCTCACCCCCGCGTGCGCGGGGACGTCATGGTGGGGATGTTCGGCACTGCGACGATCTTGGGCTCACCCCCGCGTGCGCGGGGACGTCGGGCAGGGTGTCGCTCATCGGTCGGCCTTGTTGGGCTCACCCCCGCGTGCGCGGGGACGTCCCACCACGCCGGGCCTGGCGGGGCGGCGATCGGGGCTCACCCCCGCGTGCGCGGGGACGTCGCCGCCGCGACGGTCTGCCAGCGCGGCCATGAGGGCT
>CAZEJW010000342.1:0-1559 GCA_964512685.1 uncultured Leptospirales bacterium
GTAAAGAGAGATTTTGTTAATTTAGGTCTCCTAAATTTTACGCTATCAATAATTTAATGCAAAAGGAGAAACTTTATGAACATAGCAAAAGACGCTTATGTCACTCTTGAGTATACACTGAAGGATGATAGCGGTGAGATCCTTGACAGTTCAGAAAACCATGGCCCTTTGTCTTATATACACGGTAATGGTCAGCTAATACCCGGCCTTGAAACTGCACTGGAAGGGATGAATGCAGGAGATGATTTCAAGGAATCAATTCCACCTGAACTCGCTTATGGGATCAGAGAAGATGAATTCGTTCATCAGATTGAAAAAGAAAAATTTTCAGCTATCGATGATCTTCATATTGGAATGCAGATTCAGGTTCAGAATATGCATGGAATGCAGATTATGACTGTTGTCAAAATCGAAGACGAAGCTGTTACCCTTGACGGCAACCATCCTCTTGCTGGACTTACTCTTCATTTTGAGGGGAAAATTCTCGATGTAAGGGAAGCCAGCCCCGAAGAAATAAGCATGCTTCATCATCAACATGGTGGTGATGGATGTCAGGGCTGCAGCGGCGGGAGCTGCTGTCAGTAAATAAATGGCCGGCTCAGTTTCTGGGACGGCCTTTTTTTTCAATCAACATAGTATAAGACCTCAACTTCCACTTCTCTTGCAAATGCTTTCTCTGCCATCCTGAGTACCCTTTTGGCGACAGTTTCTTTTACGATATATTCACCACAGCTCCTGCAGATCATTGCAGGGACATCTTCAATTATTATTATTGATTCCTTTCTCTGGAGACTCACACTGATGTTTTCATTTTGCATATGATTTCCACTACAGTAAACACACTTCATTAGAGCCCGACCTCTGAGACATTCAGCGTTCCTGCTGAAATGCACAGCACCCTGGATTCATCAAGCCTTGTAGCCTCAATACTGAGATAACCCTGTTCGACTTTTTCCCTGATCTGCAAAGTTTCTCCGGGGGTTTCGGAATTATAATCAATTTCTTCTAACAGTTTTCGCACTTTGTCCAAATCAACTGCATCTTCAAAAATTCCTCTGAGACTTTTTCCTGTATATAATATTTCATTTATTTTCAAATTATTGTTCTCCATTAAAATTTTATTCCTGTTTGATCATTTCAAATATTGTTTTATTGTAATCATCTGTTTTTGAGATAGTTGTTAATGGCAAGAATTTTTTTTTGAAGAAAACCGGTTTGAAAATCAAAAATTTTCTTTTAAAAATTTCCTCTGAGACTTTAAATTTTGTCTCTGACACTCTTAATTGCCTTTGAGACTTATTTGGACACCACTTAAGAGAAATTCTTAACATCTTTAAGGCGAACATATACAATACTTTTCAAAAAATCTCTGGTTTATATAATTATTACTGTTCTCTTTATCAAAAGATTATAAGAACAACAATTTTCATAATCTTTAAAGGACATACTTTGAGTATCACTTCCAATAAAACAAATTAATAATGAAATCAAAATAAAAGGATTCTACCCGAAATAAAGATCAATTCTTCTTCTGTATGCCTCAATCTGTTCCAGGAATC
>CAZEJW010000343.1:0-1514 GCA_964512685.1 uncultured Leptospirales bacterium
CAACTATCCTACACACCAAAACAGGCAGCAGACCAAAAAGGATTAGACGCCGATAACTCTGATCGATCTTGGGCACAGTCGATAGCTGAGGACCAGGATGTAAGTAAGGCAGATGTTCCTGGCCCAGGCGAATGAAGTAGGTTTCTACAATGGCGGCAAATGGTGATTGGTGGAGAAAGGTGACCCGCTCTCCCTCTCTCTCCACACCATGGTTTATCACAGCCATCCTCATGCTCAGGGGGCCTTATTTGTTTTGTTTCAACACATGGGTGATATTGCCGCTAAGTAAATAGGGGCCGCTGATTACCCAACGGTTTTTTTCCTTTTTGATGGATGAGAATGTTGTCGAAGGCTTCCCGCTGGAATGATAAAAAGTCAAAGTTTGGCCGTTAAACGACCATCGGGATTCATTGGGGTGGTAATGTCCGGTGATCCTGCCGTTGGCAAGCAGTTTCAGGTTACTTGCTATTTTCGAACCGTCACCCCGCCCGAACTGCCATGTCGAATTTACCAATTCGTTGCGCGTCAGTGATTTTGAGATGTCGTTGCTTTGGGCTAAATTCCCACTCAATGCCGAATCAAGGAGCTGTTGACGGGGGATCCCATTATTGAGCTGCTCCAATAATAAATCCAGTTCTCCATCGGAGGGGTCGCGGCCATACAGCTCCTGAAATAGATCGATAGCATATCCCCTGGGGTCTTTATTTCTACTGCTGTATTCAGGTGATTTAAAAAAATAGCGAAGTGTCGACTCTCTGGATTTTCCGGATTTCAACAGCCTTATCCAGTGCTTAAAGCCCTCATCGTCCGGGTTGCGGTCGAGAATGTTTTTGTACAGGGAGGTGACAAAAGCTTCATCGCTGTCGGAGCGCCAAACCTGTTGACGCTCGTGGGATCCTGATTTTTCGAATTTATTTTCGTCATTTGACGGTTGCGGGGCCGGGCGCTTTGAAATGGATTGCTGATCGGGTTTGATGGTGATGGAGCGCTGCGTCACAAGCTTGCCGTTTTGAAGAAGGGCGATTTTTGCCGTTCCGTTTTTTTGTGCCTGGCAGGCACCGGCACTGGAGCAACTGAGCAATTCCGGTGTCAGAGACAGCCACTCCAGCCCCGTGGCGGGCATTACGCCGTCGCAACTGAAGGCGGTTGCTGTAAGAGTGGCACTTTTTCCTACAATCAGGCTGCCAGGGATCTGTACCTAGTCCAAAGGAAAAAGAGGTACGTAAGCAGGGGGGATTACTTCCAGATTCAAGGTGGCGCTCAGGCCTGAGCCGCCGTCGGTGGCGGTTACGGTGAAACGGCCTGGAACATTGGCCTGGAAGACGGGGGTCCCGGTGGACCAGCTTACGTCGGCCCGGTGAGTGACGTCGACCGGAGTCCGGGCGCGGCTGTTGTCTATGGGAAGAGAGGCCGAAAGGTTTTGGTAATGAGCAAAAACCAGCGTTCTGCCGGGGGTGTTGGTCAGGAAAGCCTGCAGGGGAACAGCTTTGCAAATTTCTACACGGCCGGAAGGG